>NZ_JBVKBI010000005.1:0-394976 GCF_055639035.1 Streptomyces sp. NPDC107654 | reverse complement strand
ACGCCGAGCCATGCCCCCCGCCGAGCCGCACGTGCCCGCGCCGAGCCATGCCCCCCGCCAAGCCGTGCCCGCTCGCGCCGAGCCATGCCCCCCGCCGAGCCGTGCCCGCCCGCCCCGAGCCCCGCCTCCGCCAAGCCACGCCCGCCCCAAAAGCCACGCACACCCCGCAGCAATTAATGCAAGCACGCTTGATTGTTTCTCCCCCCGCTGCCATGCTCCCCCCATGGCCGACCCGACGCCCGTCATCGACGACCTGCGTGCCGAGAGTGCTGAACTCGACCTGACAGTGGCCGAGTTGAGTCCTGATCAGTGGGCCCTGCCCACGCCCGCGCCCGGCTGGACCGTCGCTCACCAGATCGCGCACCTCGCCTGGACCGACCGCTCGGCACTGGTCGCCGTCACCGACCCCGACGCCTTCCGGGCGCTGGTGGAGAAGGCGCTCGCGGCCCCGGACTCGTTCGTGGACGAGGGTGCCGAGGAGGGCGCCGCGCTTCCGCCCGCCGAGCTGCTCGCGGCCTGGCGCAGCGGGCGGACCGCCCTCGACCAGGCCCTGCGCGCCGCGCCGGCCGGGGCCCGTTTCCCTTGGTACGGGCCGCCCATGTCCACCGCCTCCATGGCCACCGCCCGACTCATGGAGACCTGGGCGCATGCACTGGACGTCGCCGACGCTCTCGGTGTGGTGCGTACACACACCGACCGGCTCCGGCATGTGGCCCGGCTCGGGGTGCGGACCCGCGACTTCGCCTTCGGTGCCCACGGACTCACTCCGCCGGCCGACGAGTTCCGCGTGGAACTCGGCGCGCCCTCGGGCGAGGTGTGGGCGTACGGCGACGAGCACGCCGCCCAGCGCGTCACCGGCCCCGCCCTGGACTTCTGCCTCCTGGTCACCCAGCGCGCCCACCGCCACGACCTCGCCCTGACGGCCGTGGGCCCGGACGCCGACCGCTGGCTCGACATCGCCCAGGCCTTCGCGGGGCCGCCCGGCGCCGGCCGCCCGTCGAAGGAGGCCGGGAAGGAGGCCGGCCGGTGACCCCCCTGCGCATCGGCAACTTCTCCGGCTTCTACGGCGACCGCGCGGACGCCCTGCGCGAGATGCTCACCGGCGGCGAGGTGGACGTCCTCACCGGTGACTACCTCGCCGAGCTCACCATGCTCATCCTCGGCCGCGACCGGCTGAAGGACCCGTCGGCCGGATACGCCCGCACCTTCCTGCGCCAACTGGAGGACTGCCTCGGCCTCGCGCACGAGCGCGGCGTGCGGATCGTCACCAACGCCGGAGGTCTGAACCCCGCCGGACTGGCGGAGGAGATACACGGGCTGGCGGAGCGGCTCGGGATACCGGTGCGGGTCGCGCGGGTCGAGGGGGACGACCTCACCGCCGCCCACCCCGGCACCCTCGCCGCCCACGCCTACCTCGGCGGCTTCGGCATCGCCGAGTGCCTGCGGGCCGGCGCCGACGTGGTGGTCACCGGCCGGGTGACCGACGCGGCGCTCGTCACCGGGCCGGCCGCCGCCCACTTCGGCTGGCGCCCCACGGACCACGACCGGCTCGCCGGTGCCGTCGTCGCCGGGCACGTGCTGGAGTGCGGGACCCAGGCGACCGGCGGGAACTACGCCTTCTTCGGCGAGGGCGACGTGCGCCGTCCCGGCTTCCCGCTCGCCGAGATCCACGCCGACGGCAGCAGCGTGATCACCAAGCACCCCGGCACCGGCGGCTTCGTGGACGTGGGTACGGTCACCGCCCAGCTGCTGTACGAGACCGGTGGCGCACGGTACGCCGGGCCGGACGTCACCGCCCGGCTGGACACCGTACGGCTGAGTCAGGACGGGCCGGACCGGGTGCGGATCGAGGGGGTGCGCGGGGAGGCGCCGCCGCCCACGCTCAAGACCGGGCTCAACCGGCTCGGCGGCTTCCGCAACGAGGTCGTCTTCGTCCTCACCGGACTCGACATCGAGGCCAAGGCGGCCCTGGTGCGCGAGCAGCTCGCCGGCGCGCTCGCCAAGTCGCCGCCGCAGGACGTGCGCTGGGAGCTGGTGCGGACCGACCGGGCCGACGCCGGCACCGAGGAGACGGCCAGCGCCCTGCTGCGGCTCGTCGTGCGCGACCCGGACCAGCGGGTCGTGGGGCGCGCGCTGAGCGGGGCCGCCGTGGAACTGGCCCTCGGCAGCTACCCGGGCTTCCATGTGTTGTCCCCACCCGGAAAGGGAGCCCCGTATGGGGTGTTCGAGGATGTGTACGTGCCCCATGGGGCCGTGGACCATGTGGCCGTCCTCCACGACGGACGCCGTATCCCCGTGTCGCCGCCCCAGGAGACGCGGCCCCTGGACGCCGTACCGCCGCCACCCCTCCCGGATCCCCTCCCACCCGGCCCCACCCGGCGGGCCCCGCTCGGCCTGGTCGCCGGGGCGCGCAGCGGGGACAAGGGCGGGAACGCCAACGTCGGGGTGTGGGCGCGGACGGACGAGGCCTGGCGGTGGCTCGCGCACACCCTCACCACCGACAGGTTCCGGCAGCTGCTGCCCGAGACCCGGGACCTGCCGGTGACCCGGCACCTCCTGCCCCACCTGCGCGCCCTCAACTTCGCCGTCGAGGGCATCCTCGGCGCCGGCGTCGCCGCGCAGGCCCGCTTCGACCCGCAGGCCAAGGCCCTCGGCGAATGGCTGCGCTCCCGCCACCTGGACATCCCGGAGACTCTGCTGTGACGGTTCTGCAGACCGCTGTCGACCCCACCGCCCCCGATCACCAGGCCCACCGCGAGGCCATGCTCGCCAAGCTCGCCGACCTGGAGGCCGAACACGCGAAGGCGCTCGCGGGCGGCGGCGAGAAGTACGTCCGGCGGCACCGCGAACGCGGCAAGCTGCTCGCCCGCGAGCGCATCGAACTGCTGCTGGACCCCGACACCCCGTTCCTGGAGCTGTCGCCGCTGGCCGCCTGGGGCAGCGACCACCCCGTCGGTGCCTCCCTCGTCACCGGCATCGGCGTGGTCGAGGGCGTCGAGTGCCTGATCACCGCGAACGACCCGACCGTACGCGGTGGCGCCAGCAACCCCTGGAGCCTGAAGAAGGCCCTGCGCGCCAACGACATCGCCCTCGCCAACCGGCTGCCCTGCATCAGCCTGGTCGAGTCGGGCGGTGCCGACCTGCCCTCCCAGAAGGAGATCTTCATCCCGGGCGGGGCGATCTTCCGCGACCTGACCCGGCTCTCCGCCGCCGGCATCCCGACCATCGCCGTCGTCTTCGGCAACTCCACCGCCGGCGGCGCCTACATCCCCGGCATGTCCGACCACGTGATCATGGTCAAGGAGCGGGCGAAGGTGTTCCTCGGCGGGCCGCCGCTGGTCAAGATGGCCACCGGGGAGGAGAGCGACGACGAGTCGCTGGGCGGCGCCGAGATGCACGCGCGCGTGTCCGGCCTCGCCGACTACTTCGCCCTGGACGAGCCGGACGCCCTGCGCCAGGCCCGCCGGGTCGTGGCCCGCCTCAACCACCGCAAGGCGTACCCGGACCCGGGCCCGGCCCAGCCGCCCGCGTACGACCCCGAGGAACTGCTGGGCATCGTCCCGGACGACCTGAAGATCCCGTTCGACCCGCGCGAGGTCATCGCCCGGCTCGTGGACGGCTCCGACTTCGACGAGTTCAAGCCGCTGTACGGCACCAGCCTGGTCACCGGCTGGGCGGACCTGCACGGTTATCCCGTCGGCATCCTGGCCAACGCCCAGGGCGTCCTGTTCAGCGCCGAGTCGCAGAAGGCCGCCCAGTTCATCCAGCTCGCCAACCAGCGCGACATCCCGCTGCTGTTCCTGCACAACACCACCGGCTACATGGTCGGCAGGGAGTACGAGCAGGGCGGGATCATCAAGCACGGCGCGATGATGATCAACGCGGTCGGCAACAGCCGGGTCCCGCACCTGTCGGTCCTCATGGGCGCGTCGTACGGCGCCGGGCACTACGGCATGTGCGGCCGGGCCTACGACCCGCGCTTCCTGTTCGCCTGGCCCAGCGCCAAGTCCGCCGTCATGGGCCCGCAGCAGCTCGCCGGCGTGCTCTCCATCGTCGCCCGGCAGTCGGCGGCGGCGAAGGGGCAGCCGTACGACGAGGACGCGGACGCGGCCCTGCGCGCCATGGTGGAGCAGCAGATCGAGTCCGAGTCGCTGCCCATGTTCCTGTCCGGGCGGCTGTACGACGACGGCGTCATTGACCCGCGCGACACCCGCACCGTCCTCGGCCTCTGCCTGTCCGCCCTGCACACCGCGCCCTACGAGGGCGCGCGCGGCGGCTTCGGCGTCTTCCGGATGTGAGGGATCCCGTGATTTCCAGTGTGCTCGTCGCCAACCGGGGCGAGATCGCCTGCCGCGTCTTCCGCACCTGCGCCGACCTCGGCATCCGCACGGTCGCCGTGCACTCGGACGCCGACGAGAACGCGCTCCACGCGCGCGTGGCCGACACGGCGGTACGGCTGCCGGGCGCGGCGCCCGCCGACACCTACCTGCGCGGCGACCTCGTCGTGAAGGCGGCCCTGGCCGCCGGCGCGGACGCCGTGCACCCCGGGTACGGCTTCCTGTCCGAGAACCCCGGCTTCGCCCGCGCCGTCCTCGACGCCGGCCTGGTCTGGATCGGCCCGCCCCCGCAGGCCATCGAGGCCATGGCGTCCAAGACCCGCGCCAAACGGCTGCTGGGCGTCGAGCCCCTGCACGAGGTGACCGAGACCGACCTGCCCGTCCTGGTGAAGGCGGCGGCGGGCGGCGGCGGGCGCGGCATGCGGATCGTGCGCCGCCTGGAGGAGCTGCCGGCCGCGCTGGAGGGCGCCCGCGCGGAGGCCGCGAGCGCCTTCGGCGACGGAGAGGTGTTCGTGGAGCCGTACCTCGAACACGGCCGCCATGTGGAGGTGCAGATCCTCGCCGACACCCACGGCACCGTCTGGCCCCTCGGCACCCGCGACTGCTCCCTCCAGCGCCGCCACCAGAAGGTGATCGAGGAGGCTCCGGCGCCCGGACTCACCCGGCAGCTCGCGGACGAGCTGCGCACGCTGGCCGTGCGCGCCGCCCGCGCCGTCTCCTACACCGGCGCCGGCACCGTCGAGTTCCTGGTCGCCGACGGCCGCGCCCACTTCCTGGAGATGAACACCCGCCTCCAGGTCGAACACCCCGTCACCGAGGCCGTCTTCGGACTCGACCTGGTCGCCGAACAGATCCGGATCGCCGAAGGACACGCCCTCGACAAGGAGCCCCCACGCGCGCGTGGCCACGCGGTCGAGGCCCGCCTGTACGCCGAGGACCCCGCCCGCGATTGGGCCCCGCAGACCGGCACCCTGCACCGCCTCGCCGTACCGGCCGGTGTCCGCCTGGACACCGGCTACACCGACGGCGACCCCGTCGGCGTGCACTACGACCCGATGCTCGCCAAGGTCGTCGCCCACGCCCCCACCCGCGCGGAGGCCGTCCGCAGGCTCGCCGGCGCGCTGGAGTCCGCCGTGGTCCACGGCCCGGTCACCAACCGGGACCTGCTGGTGCGCTCCCTGCGGCACCCGGAGTTCACGGCCGCCCGCATGGACACCGGCTTCTACGACCGCCACCTGCGCGACCTGACCGACCCCGCCCACGACCCCCTCGCCCCGCTGGCAGCCGCCCTCGCCGACGCCCACGGCCGCTCCCGCTTCGGCGGCTGGCGCAACGTTCCCTCACAGCCGCAGGTGAAGCGGTACGCGATGGGCGGCGAGGAGCACGAGGTCCGCTACCGGCACACCAGGGACGGCCTCGCCGCGGACGGGGTCCGGGTCGTCCACGTCGACGCGCGGCTCGTCGTCCTCGAAGCGGACGGCGTCCGCCGCCGGTTCGAGGTCGCCCGCTACGGCGACCAGGTCCACGTCGGCGCCGCCCGCCTCACCGCCCTGCCCCGCTTCCCCGACCCGACGGCCCAGCTCGCCCCGGGCTCCCTCGTGGCCCCGATGCCGGGCACCGTCGTCCGCCTCGCCGAGGGCCTCGTGGAAGGGGCAACGGTCCGGGCCGGTCAGGGACTCATATGGGTGGAGGCGATGAAGATGCAGCACCGGATCGCGGCGCCGGCCGCCGGGACCCTCACCGCCCTGTACGTCAGGCCCGGCCGGCAGGTGGAGCCCGGCACGGTGCTGGCAGTAGTGCAGGAAACCTCTTCCTAGGAGACCCATGACCGCCGTCATCGAATCCGAAGAGCACAAGGCCCTCCGGTCCGCGGTAGCCGCCCTCGGCAAGCGCTACGGCCGCGACTACCGCGCCCGCACCGTCGCCGAGGGCAAACCGCCCGCCGAACTCTGGTCCGAGGCCGGCAAACTCGGCTACCTCGGCGTCAGCCTCCCGGAGGAGTACGGCGGAGGCGGCGGAGGCATAGCCGAACTCTCCATCGTCCTCGAGGAGCTGGGAGCCGCCGGCTCACCCCTGCTCATGCTGGTCGTCTCCCCGGCCATCTGCGGCACGGTCATCTCCCGCTTCGGCACCGAGGAGCAGAAACGGCGCTGGCTGCCCGGGATCGCCGACGGCAGCCGCCTCATGGCCTTCGGCATCACCGAACCCGACGCCGGCTCCAACAGCCACCGCATCACCACCACGGCCCGGCGGGACGGCACCGACTGGCTGCTGACCGGCCGCAAGGTCTTCATCTCCGGAGTCGACCTCGCCGACGCCGTCCTCGTCGTCGGCCGCACCGAGGACGCCCGCACCGGCACCCTCAAGCCCTGCCTGTTCATCGTCCCGACGGACGCCGAGGGCTTCCACAAGCGCCCCATCGACATGGAACTCAACGCGGCCGAGAAACAGTTCGAGCTGGTCCTGGACGACGTACGGCTGCCTGCCGACGCTCTCGTGGGCGACGACGACGCGGGGCTCCTCCAGCTCTTCGCCGGACTCAACCCCGAGCGGATCATGACCGCCGCGTTCGCGATCGGCATGGGCCGCCACGCCCTCACCCGGGCGATCGAGTACGCCCGCGACCGCACGGTCTGGAGGGCCCCCATCGGCGCCCACCAGGCCATCGCCCACCCCCTGGCGCAGGCCCACATCGACCTGGAGCTGGCCCGGCTGATGATGCAGAAGGCGGCCCACCTCTACGACTGCGGTGACGACGTCGGAGCCGGCGAAGCCGCCAACATGGCCAAGTACGCGGCCGGGGAGGCCTGCGTGAAGGCCGTCGACCAGGCCGTGCACACCCTCGGCGGCAACGGCCTCACCCGGGAGTTCGGACTCGCCTCGCTGATAACAGCCGCGCGTGTGGCTCGTATTGCCCCGGTGAGCCGGGAGATGATTCTCAACTACGTCTCCCACCAGACCCTGGGCCTGCCCAAGTCGTACTGAGCGGCCCCGTGTGAGGAGGAACCGTGTTCCGCAGCGAGTACGCAGACGTCCCGCCCGTAGAACTCCCCATCCACGAGGCCGTCCTCGGCCGGGCCGCCGCCTTCGGCGACCAGCCCGCCCTCGTCGACGGCACGGACGGCACCACCCTCACGTACGAGCAGGTGGACCGGTTCCACCGGCGCCTGGCCGCCGCCCTCGCCGACGCCGGCGTCCGCAAGGGCGACGTCCTCGCCCTGCACAGCCCCAACACGATCGCCTTCCCCACCGCCTTCTACGCGGCCACGCGCGCGGGTGCCGCCGTCACCACCGTGCACCCGCTCGCCACCGCCGAGGAGTTCGCGAAGCAGCTCCAGGACAGCGGCGCCCGCTGGATCGTCACCGTCTCCCCGCTGCTGCGGACCGCCCGCCGGGCCGCCGAGATCGCGGGCGGCGTACGGGAGATCCTGGTCTGCGACAGCGCGCCCGGGCACCGCTCGCTGATCGACCTGCTCGCCACCACCGCGCCCGAACCCGGCATCGCCATCGACCCGGCCGAGGACATCGCCGTACTGCCGTACTCCTCCGGCACCACCGGCACCCCCAAGGGCGTCATGCTCACCCACCGGCAGATCGCCACCAACCTCGCCCAGCTGGAACCCGCCGTCCCCGCCGGCCCCGGCGACCGCATCCTCGCCGTCCTGCCGTTCTTCCACATCTACGGCCTCACCGCCCTGATGAACGCGCCCCTGCGGCACGGCGCCACCGTCGTCGTCCTGCCCCGCTTCGAGCTGGAGTCCTTCCTCGCCGCGATCGAGACCCACCGCATCACCGGCCTGTACGTCGCCCCGCCGATCGTCCTCGCCCTCGCCAAACACCCCGCCGTCAGCCGCTACGACCTCTCCTCCCTGAAGCACGTGATCAGCGCCGCCGCCCCGCTGGACGCCCGACTCGCCCTCGCCTGCGCCGAACGCCTCGGCCTGCCCCCGATCGGCCAGGCCTACGGCATGACGGAACTGTCCCCGGGCACCCACGTCGTCCCCCTCGACCGGCTGCGCGACGCCCCCGCCGGCACGGTCGGCCGGCTCATCGCCGGCACTGAGATGCGGATCGTCTCCCTGGACGACCCCGGCACGGACCTCGGCCCGGGCGAGCCCGGCGAGATCCTCATCCGCGGCCCCCAGGTGATGAAGGGCTACCTCGGCCGCCCCGACGCCACCGCCGCCATGATCGACGCCGACGGCTGGCTGCACACCGGCGACGTCGGCCATGTCGACGCCGACGGCTGGCTGTTCGTCGTCGACCGGGTCAAGGAACTGATCAAGTACAAGGGCTTCCAGGTGGCGCCCGCCGAACTGGAGGCCCTCCTGCTCACCCACCCCGGCATCGCCGACGCCGCCGTCATCGGCGCGTACAACGACGACGGCAACGAGATCCCGCACGCCTTCGTCGTCCGCGCCCCCACCGCCGGCGACCTCACCGAGAACGACGTCCTGCTGCACGTCGCCGAACGCGTCGCCCCCTACAAACGCGTCCGCCGCGTCACCTTCGTCGACACCGTCCCCCGCGCCGCCTCCGGCAAGATCCTGCGCCGACAGCTCAGGGAGCACCCATGACGGACCCGACCGCACTGATCGGCCGCACCCGCGCGCGTGCCGTCGACACCCTCAGCCTCGACGCCACCGACACCCGCAACGCCCTGTCGGCGGCCCTGGTCACGGAACTCGCCACCGCCCTCGCCGCCTCCGGCAAGGACCCGGACGTACGGGCCGTGGTCCTCACCCACACCGGTACGACCTTCAGCGCCGGCGCCGACCTGCGCGACCCGCCCGACCCCGACGCCCTCGTGGCCCTGCTCCGCCAGATCACCGAGCTGCCCAAACCGGTCGTCGCCCGCGTCACCGGCCACGTCCGCGCCGGCGGCCTCGGCCTGCTCGCCGCCTGCGACATCGCCGTGGCCGGCCCCGCGGCCACCTTCGCCTTCACCGAGGTACGCGTCGGCGTCGCCCCCGCCGTGATCTCCCTCCCGGTGATCCCGCGCACCGACCCCCGCGCCCTCGCCCGCTACTACCTCACCGGCGAACGCTTCACCCCCGCCGAGGCCGTACGCCTCGGCCTGCTCACGGCCGCGTCGGACGACGCGGAGGACGTGGACGACGCCCTCGCACCCATCCTGGACGGCCTGCGCCGCTCGGCCCCCGAGGCCCTGGCCGAGACGAAACGGCTGCTCACGGCTAGGGTGCTGGAGACATTCGACCGGGACGCGGCCGGGCTGACCGCGCTCTCGGCCCGGCTGTTCGCCTCCCCCCGGGCCCGGGAGGGGATGACGGCCTTCCTGGAAAGACGTGATGCGGCATGGGTGGTGTGAGTACGACCGAACGCGAGCGCGTTCCCAAGCAGGACCGCAGCCGGGCCACCCGGCAGCGGCTCCTGGAAGCCGCCGTGGCGTGCCTCGCCGAGCACGGCTGGGCGGGCTCCACGGTCGCCGCCGTCGCCGAACGCGCCGGCGTCTCCCGGGGCGCCGCCCAGCACCACTTCCCGACCCGCGAGGACCTGTTCACCGCCGCCGTCGAGTACGTCTCCGAGGAGCGCTCCCTGGCGCTGCGCGCCCTCTTCCCCGACGGCCCCACCGACCGCCGGGCCGTGGTCTCCGCCCTGGTCGACCTCTACACCGGCCCCCTCTTCCGCGCCGCCCTCCACCTGTGGGTCGCCGCCTCAGACGAGGAACAGCTGCGCCCCCGCGTGACCGAGCTGGAGGCCCGCGTCGGCCGCGAGACCCACCGCATCGCCATCGACCTCCTCCACGCCGACGAGTCCCGCCCCGGCGTCCGCGAAACCGTACAGGGCCTCCTCGACATGGCCCGCGGCCTCGGCCTCGCCAACCTCCTCACCGACGACACCGCCCGCCGCGAACGGGTCGTCGCCCAGTGGGCCGCGCTGCTGGACGAAGCGCTCGGCTAGCGCTCCACGGCGAGGCGTCCGGCCGGGGAGTCGCCGCGGGAGCGCGTTACCCTTGGCGCATGCTTCCGATGCTCGTTCGCCGACGCCACGTGGACTACGTGCGCGTCACGAGCACGGGCTGTCGGCTTTCGGCCTGATCCAGCCCCTTTCTTCTTCCCCGTCTTACGGCATCCTGGGCGCCGCCCCCTACCCCCGGCGGCCTGCCCGTGGCCCACACACCCCTGTGGACGCACCCATGACGACGCACACCGCGACGGCGACCCCGTCGTACCACCAGCTCCCGATCATCGACCTGTCGGCCGCCGACCGCGGCCCCCAGGCCCGCTCCCTCCTCCACGCCCAGCTGCACGACGCCGCCCACGACGTCGGCTTCTTCCAACTCGTCGGACACGGCGTGACCCGGGCCGAGACCGACGCCCTGCTCACCGCGATGCGCGCCTTCTTCGCCCTCCCCGAGGCCGACCGGCTCGCCCTGGACAACACCGGCTCCCCGCACTTCCGCGGCTACACCCGCACCGGCGACGAACGCACCGCCGGCGCCCGCGACTGGCGCGACCAGCTCGACATAGGCGCCGAACGCCCCGCCAGGGTCCCCGCCCCCGGGGAACCCCCGTACTGGTGGCTCCAGGGCCCCAACCAGTGGCCGGCCGCCCTCCCCGAACTCCGTACGGCCGCCCTCGCCTGGATCGACAGGCTCAGCGACGTCGCCCACCGCCTCCTGCACGAACTCCTGACCGCGATCGGCGCCCCGGCCGACTTCTACGACCCGGTCTTCGGCCCCCACGCCCACCCGCACCTCAAGCTCGTCCGCTACCCCGGCAGCGCGGGCGACGGCACCGACCAGGGCGTCGGTGCCCACAAGGACTACGGCTTCCTCACCCTGCTCCTCCAGGACACGGTCGGCGGCCTCCAGGTCCAGCGCGAGGACGGCCGCTTCCACGACGTACCGCCCATCGAGGGCGCGTTCGTCGTCAACCTCGGCGAACTCCTGGAGGTCGCCACCAACGGCTACCTGCTCGCCACCAACCACCGGGTGGTCAGCCCGCCCGGTGCGACGGAACGCTTCTCGGTCCCGTTCTTCTACAACCCCCGCCTGGACGCGAAGATCGCCCCGCTCCCGTTCCCGCACGCGCCGAAGGCCCCCGGCATCACCACCGACCCGACGAACCCGCTGTACGCCGAGTACGGCTACAACGAACTGAAGGGCAAGCTGAGGGCGCACCCCCTGGCGGCGCGGCGACACCACGGAAGCCTTCCGACACCGGCGTGAGCCGCCGGCCGCGGGGGCGCGGGGCCGCACCGCCCTCTCTAGCGGGCGGTCTCCCCGTACCCCTGGATGTCCTCGGGCCGCCGCGCCCCCGGCCCCACATACCGGGCGGAAGGCCGCACCAGCCGCCCGGTCCGCTTCTGTTCGAGAATGTGCGCCGACCAGCCGGCCGTGCGGGCACACGTGAACATGGACGTGAACATGTGGGCCGGCACCTCCGCGAAGTCCAGGACGATCGCCGCCCAGAACTCCACGTTGGTGGCCAGCACCCGGTCCGGCCGGCGGTTGTGCAGCTCCTCCAGCGCGGCCTTCTCAAGCGCCTCGGCGACCTCGAACCGCGGCGCGCCCAGCTCCCGTGCCGTACGCCGCAGGACCCGCGCCCGCGGGTCCTCGGCCCGGTACACCCGGTGCCCGAAGCCCATCAGCCGCTCACCGCGGTCCAGCGCCTGCCTGACGTAGGCCTCCGCGTCCCCCGTGCGCTCGATCTCCTCGATCATCCCCAGCACCCGCGACGGCGCACCGCCGTGCAGCGGACCGGACATCGCACCCACCGCGCCGGACAGCGCCGCGGCGACATCCGCACCGGTGGAGGCGATGACCCGCGCCGTGAAGGTGGAGGCGTTCATGCCGTGCTCGGCGGCCGAGGTCCAGTACGCGTCGACGGCCGCGACGTGCTTGGGGTCCGGCTCGCCCCGCCACCGGATCATGAACCGCTCGACCACGGAAGCGGCCTTGTCGATCTCCCGCTGCGGCACCATCGGCAGCCCCTGACCGCGCGCGGACTGGGCGACGTACGACAGGGCCATGACGGCGGCCCGCGCCAGGTCGTCCCGGGCCTGCCGCTCGTCGATGTCGAGCAGGGGACGCAGCCCCCAGACGGGGGCGAGCATGGCGAGCGCCGACTGCACGTCCACCCGGATGTCACCGGAGTGCACGGGGATCGGGAACGGCTCGGCGGGCGGCAGACCGGGATTGAAGGCGCCGTCGACCAGCAGACCCCACACGTTCCCGAAGGAGACGTGCCCGACCAGGTCCTCGATGTCGACGCCCCGGTAACGCAGGGCGCCGCCCTCCTTGTCCGGTTCGGCGATCTCCGTCTCGAACGCGACGACTCCTTCGAGCCCGGGTACGAAATCGGACATCAGGCGGCTCCTCGTGATGTGTGGGCGGCGGTCACCCCGGTGATGCCCCGATCTGCCGGTGGTCACCCGTGGTCAACCCAACCGCAAAGGGAGCAGCACGATAACCCCCGGTGCCGTGGTTGGGGAGACCACACGACACTCAGTGCCATACCCGTTCGATACGGCAAGATGACCGCGTGACCGACCGCGACCCGCTCCTGGACCCCGTCCTCGATCCCGCCGCCATGCGCAAGCAGTACCGGGCCGACGGCCTCGCCGAGGAGAACCTCGCCGCCCATCCGATGGACCAGTTCACCCGCTGGTTCGAGGACGCGGCCCGCGCCGCCCTGCACGGCACGCTCTACGAACCCAACGCGATGGTCGTCTCCACGGCGGACGCACAGGGCCGCCCCAGCTCACGCACGGTCCTGATGAAGCAGTACGACACCGACGGCTTCGTCTTCTTCACCAACTACGACTCCCGCAAGGGCCGCGACCTGGCCGAGAACCCGCACATCTCGCTGCTCTTCCCCTGGCACCCGCTGGCCCGCCAGGTCATCGTCACCGGCACCGCCCGGCGCACCGGCCGCGACGAGACCGCCGCCTACTTCCGCACCCGCCCGCACGGCTCCCAACTGGGCGCCTGGGCCAGCGCCCAGTCCCGGGTGATCACCTCGCGCACCGAACTCGACACGGCCTACGCCGACCTCGCGGCCCGTTACCCCGAGGACGAGAAGGTCCCGGTCCCGCCGCACTGGGGCGGCTTCCGCGTCACCCCGGAGACGATCGAGTTCTGGCAGGGCCGCGTGAACCGCCTCCACGACCGCCTGCGCTACGTCGCCCGGCCGGACGGCAGCTGGAAGGTCGAACGCCTCAGCCCCTGACGGGCCCCACACACGCAGACGACCCGCGGGCTGGGTTCCTCCGAGGAGGAGCCGGCCGGACGTACCGGCAGCCCGCGGGTCGGGTGACTGCTTGGGATTGGCCGGCTGCACAGCATCTGTCGCGCGCTGGTCCGGCACCGCACATGGCGTGGTGACGGGCCGCTAGCCCGCAGCCACCTCACGCGTCCGGGATTCATACATCTGCCGGATCACCTCCTTTCACCGTGTAAGCGCCACCCTAGGAACTCCCCGGCGCGGGCTCAACTGTTTTTCGGGGACGGTGACGGTACGGCTTCGGGCCGGATGCCGTGGCCGTACCCGGCGCCCCGCTGGAGCAGCCGCAGACGCAGGTGCGAGACGTGGACGCGACCGCCCGGGACGGCGAGGCCGTGCCCGTGCCGGCCCCTCGTGCGTACCGGGACGCGCCCCGTCCACGTGCCGTTCCGCCTGCGGGCTGTGGTTCGCCGTCTGGCGCGGGTACGCGGAGAGCGGCGGGCGCGCGCTGGACGGCGAGCGGGAGGAGCGGGTCGACGTGCGGCTGCCACGGGACCGGGCGGGACATTGATCCCTGGAACTTGCGGGAACATGCCGTGTGCTGGGTCACGTTCCAGTTGAATGAAGGCCAGTGAGCGAACCGAGCGTCGTGTGTGCGCGGACGAGGCTTCCAGGGGGTCCAGGTGAGTGCTTCGCGGCGGAGTGGGGCCACTGATGAGCTGGGGCCGGACGAGCCCGGTGAGCCCGGCGGGTCCGATCTGCTCGCCGCGCTGCTCGACGGCATGGACGCGGCCCTGTGCGCCTTCGACGCCGAGGGGGTCGTGACCCACTGGAACCGGGAGGCCGAGCGGATCCTCGGCTGGACGGCGGCGGAGGCGGTCGGGCGGCACGGGTTCGCCGGGTGGGCGGTGCGCACCGCCGACGCCGAGGAGGTGCAGGCCCGGCTGATGTCGGCGATGCGCGCGCCGGGGCGGCAGGTGCACGAGTTCGCACTCGTCACCAAGGACGGCGGACGGGTGCTCGTACGGACGCAGTCGGCCGCCGTGCGCGGACCCGAAGGCGAGCCCGCGGGCGTGTACTGCGCGTTCAGCGAGGTGCACGCGCAGATCGACCTGGAGCGGTCGATCGCGCTGAGCGAGGCCCTGTTCGAGACCGCCTCCTGGGGCGTCGTCCTGGTCGACGCGGATCTGCGGCCCGCCGTCGTGAACGCGCACGCGGCGCGGACGCTCGGGGTGGGCCGGACGTCCGTGCTGGGGCGTCCCCTGGGCGAGCTGATCGCGCAGGGCGTGGAGGAGCTGGAGGCCGCGCTCACCCATGTCCTCGCCGAGGGCGCGCCGCCCGCGCCCGCCGAGATGTGGATGACGGTGCGGACCCCGGAGGGTGAGAAGCGGCGCTGCTGGCGCAGTGGGTTCGTGCGGCTGGCCTCCCCGCTCGCGGAGGAGCCGGTGCCGCTCGGGGTGGGGTGGCTGTTCGAGGACGTCACCGAGGCCAAGCAGGGTGAGCAGGAGGCGTCCCTGCTGCGGTTCCGGACGAACCAGCTGCACCGTGCGGCGCGGGCCGCGGCCGAGTGCGAGGACCCGGTGGAGGCGGCCACCGTCCACCTCGACTTCGCCCTCGCCGGTTTCGCCGACCACGCCCTCGTCGACCGGGTGGCGGGCACCCCGCGCGCGGAGGGCGAGGAACCCTCCCTACGGCTGGTGCGGCTCGCCGCGACGCCCGCCGGGGCGCCGGGCCCCAGCCTGCTCACGGGCGCGGCCGGGCTGCCCGTGCGCTACCCGGAGGGGCATCCGGCGCTGCGGTGCGCGGAGCGGGCCGGGACGGTGCGCGCGGACGCCGGGCCGGTCGGGGCGGAGCGGGCGCGGGAGTGGGCGCTGGAGCGGCAGTGGCCCGGCGACGCGGTGCACGCGCTGTGCGCGGTGCTGCGCAGCCGGGGGCGGACGCTGGGCGTGGTGACCTTCCTGCGCGGTGCCGGCCGCAGCCGCTTCGAGCGGTCCGACGCCGCCTACGCGGAGGACGTCGCCGTACGGATCGCGACGGCGCTGGACCTGGCGGAGGCGGTGCGGGGCGGCCGGGGGAGTGGCCGGGGCGGGCCGGGGGAGTAGCCGGGGCCGGTCTGCGAGCGGGACGGCTGTCCGTTGTGGCCGGCCGTGGTGGCTTTCAGTGGCGGTAGAAGATCCGGTCGCCGTACTCCGCCATCACCCGGCCGTTCCACTCGTGGCCGCCGTCGACGTTGCCGGAGCGCAGCAGCGGGGGTTCGATGCCGCGGTCGGCCAGGGTGGCGGCGGTGGTCGCCATGACGGCCTGCATCAGGGCGGTGGTGACGACGGTGGAGGCGGGGGCGAAGGGCGCCGGGATGGTGTCGAGGGCGAGTTCCGCGTCGCCGACGGCGATCTTCGAGTCGAGGACGATGTCGCAGTGGTCCTTGAGGAAGGTGCCGGAGCCGTGCCGGGACGTCGTCTGCGAGGCGTACGCCACCGAGGTGACGCCGATGACCTTCACGCCGATGGCGCGGGCGCTCAGGGCCATCTCGACGGGCAGGGCGTTGCGCCCGGAGAGCGAGATGATCACCAGGGCGTCGCCGGCGCGGAGCGGCGAGGTGTCGAGGACGGCGCTCGCGAGTCCGTCGACGCGTTCGAGGGCGGAGCCGAGGGTGGCGGGGGTGACGTCGACGCCGACGACACCGGGCACGGCGAGCAGGTTCATCAGCGCGAGGCCGCCCGCGCGGTAGACGACGTCCTGGGCGGCCAGCGAGGAGTGCCCCGCGCCGAAGGCGAACAGTCGGCCGCCGGCCGTGACGGTGTCGGCGAGCAGGGTGCCGGCCGCGACGATCGCCCCGGCCTCCTCGTCACGGACCCGGTGCAGCAGGCCGATGGCGGCGTCGAAGAACAGGTCGGCAGGCGTGCCGTCGCTCATGCGGTGCCCCTTCGCAGCGTCTGTGTCGCGGATCACCGTGCGGTCTGGACCATCTCGGTGTCAATACGAAGGCCGGGGCGCGTCCGCGGACAGCCGGGCGCGTCCCGGGCGCGTCCGTTTTCCCGCTGCCGCCCGCTTGTCAGTGGGATCCGGCAGAATTGGTGCCAGGGCCTGCGCAAGCGGCCGGCTGCCGGCAGAGGTAATCGAGGGGCACGTATGTCCGGACTGATCGACACCACGGAGATGTATCTCCGCACCATCCTCGAACTCGAAGAGGAAGGCGTCGTCCCCATGCGCGCCCGCATCGCGGAGCGGCTGGACCAGAGCGGGCCGACGGTGAGCCAGACGGTGGCGCGGATGGAGCGCGACGGCCTGGTCTCCGTGGCCAGCGACCGGCACCTGGAGCTGACCGACGAGGGCCGCCGGCTGGCGACGCGTGTGATGCGCAAGCACCGCCTGGCGGAGTGCCTGCTCGTGGATGTGATCGGGCTGGAGTGGGAGCAGGTGCACGCGGAGGCGTGTCGCTGGGAGCACGTGATGAGCGAGGCCGTCGAGCGCCGCGTGCTGGAGCTGCTGCGGCATCCGACCGAGTCGCCGTACGGCAACCCCATCCCGGGCCTGGAGGAGCTGGGCGAGAAGGACGGGGCGGACCCGTTCCTGGACGAGAGCATGGTGTCGCTGGCCGACCTGGACCCGGGTACGGACGGCAAGACGGTCGTCGTCCGCCGTATCGGCGAGCCGATCCAGACGGACGCGCAACTGATGTACACGCTGCGGCGGGCGGGTGTGCAGCCCGGGTCGGTGGTGAGCGTGACGGAGTCGCCCGGCGGCGTGCTGGTGGGCAGTGGCGGCGAGGCGGCCGAGCTGGAGGCGGACATCGCCTCGCACGTGTTCGTCGCCAAGCGCTGAGCATGGAGAGGGCCCCGGCGCCGTGTGGCGCCGGGGCCTGTCCTCCCCTGTGCTGACCCGGAGCCCCGAGCTCTCAGGGTCATCCCCTTCGGACCGTTTTTCCCCGAGCGGTCCGCCTCCTGCCAGAAAGATCCCCTCGGGCGCGGCGATCATTCCTTGGGGGATGTCACTCAAATGAGGGGTGTTGTCCAGGGAGAGAGATTTTTCGAATGAGTATTCGATAGCTTGGAACGGCTGGACGAGGCGAGCTGGACGACGAGGCAGGCGGAGCACTGGGGGGTGCCAGGCCGATGGCACGGCGTATCGATGTGACGGGAGCGGGCGGGCTGCGCCTGGCCGCCTGGGAGTTCGCCGACCCTCCGAAAGCGGAGGCCGAGCCGGGTGGTGGAGCGGCGGCGGATCCGCATCCTCCGGGAGTGCTGTTACTCCACGGCCTGATGGGCCGCGCCTCCCACTGGGCGTCCACCGCCCGCTGGCTCGCCGGGCGCCACCGTGCCGTGGCGCTCGACCAGCGCGGCCACGGCCAGAGCGACAGGCCCCCGCCGGCCGCTTACACCCGCGAGGCCTACGTCGAGGACGCCGAGGCCGCCGTGGAACAGCTCGGCCTCGCCCCCGTCGTCCTCGTCGGCCACGCCATGGGCGCCCTGACCGCCTGGCAGCTCGCCGCCAAGCGCCCCGACCTGGTGCGCGGTCTGATCATCTGCGACATGCGGGCCTCCGCGCTCGGCGCGGCCTCGCAGCGCGAGTGGGCCGACTGGTTCACGTCCTGGCCCGTCCCCTTCGCCAGCCTCGCCGACGTCCGCAAGTGGTTCGGCGAGGACGACCCCCGGATCGAGCGGCCCAGCCCCGCGCGCGGCGCGTTCTACGCCGAGGTGATGCACGAGTGCGAGGACGGCTGGCGTCCCGTCTTCGACCCCCGGCACATGCTCGGCTCCCGAGAGACCTGGGTCTACGACGCCCACTGGGAGGAACTGGCCCAGGTGCGCTGCCCGACGCTGGTGGTGCGCGGGGTGGACGGCGAGCTGGGGCGGGCGGAGGCGCAGGAGATGGTGCGGGTGCTGCCGCGGGGCGAGTACGCGGAGATCGCCGACGCCGGGCACCTCGCCCACTACGACCTGCCGGTGGCTTGGCGGAGCGCTGTCTCACCGTTCCTCGACGGCCTGCTCGGGGATTGACCCGCGCCCCTGACGGGGCGCGGGGAACCGCGCGGCCGGCCACAAGGGGGCCGCAGTTCGCCGGCGCACCGGAACGGGCGGGCGAGGGGGCGAACCGGCTACCGGTCCCTCCCGCACGCATAGGCCAGCGGTGAGACCAACTCCTCCGCGTCCGGCAGCCACCGGTTCGCCGGCGTCGGCCGGCAGGCCCACTGCACGGCCCCCCGCGACCCGAACCGCGTGGGCGGAGCGGCGACGTAGGCGCCCTCGCCCTGCGTCACCAGGTCCAGCGACGACGGCGACCAGCCGTGCTTGCGCACCAGCTCCGGCACCTTCGCGGAGGCGCCGGGCAGCACGAAGAAGTGCATCCGCCGGTCCGGTGTCAGCGTGACCGGCCCGAGCGTCAGCTCCATCCGCTCCATCCGGGCCAGCGCCAGGAAGCCGGCGCTCTCCGGGACGGACAGCGTGTCGAAGGTCCGCCCCGTCGGCAGCAGGATCGACGCCGTCGGCTGCTTGTGCCACATCCGGCGCGCGACGGTCGCACTGCCGGTCGCCTGGGTCGCCCAGTCGGGGCGCGTGGGGTGCGCACCCGGCGCAGGGCAGGAGGCGTCACCGCACGAGCAGCGCTGCATCCCGTCGACGGCTTCCAGCCAGGTGCCCGGGAACACGTCCCAGTGCCGTTCCTCGGCGTACCGTACGGCGGTCTCCAGCAGCGTTTCCCCGCGCTGCTGCGGAATGTGACCGGCCAACTGACTGTCCTGGGCGCCCGCGATCGTCTCTTCCACGTTCCACTCAACTCCCGCGGTCACCACGAGTTACGGCCGTACCGCGCGCGGGGGAGGAGCACCGCTTCCGCAGTCGGGGCGCATGGGTGCACGTCCGGGGGCGCGTGGGAGGAGACGGGGCGTGAGGTGGGTAGCCAGGGAAGGGGGCAACCGTCTTTACCCCGGCAAACCGCACATGTCACGCATTGACGGTATGTCAGCTGGGCAGTGATCTTCCCGGCCGGAACATTTCGTGCTCCGGAAGATCGCAACACGTTCCAGGGGACCGCAACGCAGGGGGTAACACATGGCCGCAAGGCCTCTCGTGGCGAGGCAGCCGAACGAACGGCTGCAGGCACTCATCCAGGAAGCGGGGTGCTCCAACGCCGGGCTGGCCCGGCGGGTCAACATGTGCGGCGCAGAGCACGGGCTCGACCTGCGCTACGACAAGACGTCCGTGGCCCGCTGGCTGCGCGGCCAGCAGCCGCGGGGCCGGGCCCCGGCGATCATCGCCGAGGCGCTCGGGCGCAAGCTCGGCCGCACGGTCACGATCGACGAGATCGGCATGGCCAACGGCAAGAACCTCGCCTCGGGAGTCGGTCTCCAGTTCTCGCCGACGGTACTGGGGGCCATCGAGCAGGTCTGCGAGCTGTGGCGCAGCGACGTGGGGCGCCGGGACTTCCTGTCCGGCTCCTCCGTCGCCGCCTCCGCGCTGGTCGAGCCCAGCCGCGACTGGCTGATCTCGGCGCCGGACGCGCAGGTGGCCCGGCAGGCCGGCCCGCGCGTGGGCCAGGCCGACGTGGCCGCCGTACGGTCCATGACCCAGGCGCTGGTGGACCTCGACCACCAGTACGGCAGCGGACACGTCCGCCCGGTCGTCGTGCACTACCTCAACAGCGTCGTCTCCGGACTGCTCGCGGGCTCGTACCGGGAGGCGGTCGGCCGGGAACTCTTCGCCGCCGTCGCCCGGTTGACCGAGCTGGCCGGGTACATGGCCGTCGACACCGGCCAGCCGGGCCTCGCGCAGCGGTACTACATCCAGTCGCTGCGGCTCGCACAGGCCGCCGGGGACCGCGGGTACGGCGGCTATGTCCTCGCCGCCTCCATGAGCCACCTCGCCGCGCAGCTCGGGAACCCGCGTGAGATCGCCCAGTTGGCACGGGCGGCGCAGGAAGGGGCGCGCGGGCATGTGACCCCGCGCGCGGAGGCGATGTTCCACGCCGCCGAGGCGCGCGGGCACGCCCTGCTCGGTGACGTGCGTGCCGCGCAGGCGGCCGGCGGGCGGGCGGTCGACGCGATGGAACGCGCGGACGGCGGCACCGGGGACGACCCGGTCTGGATCAGGCACTTCGACGAGGCCTACCTCGCCGACGAGTTGGCGCACTGCCACCGCGACCTGGGGCAGCCCGAGCAGGCGGCGCGGTACGCCGAGCAGTCGCTGGCCGGCCACCCCGAGTCCCGGGCCCGCCGGCGCGCCATCGGCTACGTGCTGCTCGCCACGGCCCAGGTGCAGCAGCGCGAGATCGAGCAGGCCTGCAACACCGGGATGAGAGCGGTGGAGTTGCTGGAGACGCTCCGCTCCAACCGGGGCGCGGAGTACCTGGAAGACCTCCAGCAGCGCCTGGAGCCCTTCCGTGAGGAGGCCGTGGTACGGGAGTTCGGCGCGCGCCTCGACCTCCAGCAGGCCGCGTGAACACCGGCCCCGCGCGGGCGTGAACGGGAGGGAAACGGCACCCGGGGTGCGCCGGGTGCCGTGAACAGCGCATCGCGGAACCGATGTGTTACCGCCGTCACAGGGAAGGAGGTCGCGTCCTGAGCTGCGTGGCACGCGGCTCGGGGGACCCGGTAGCGTGAGCCGACGATTCACAAGGTCCCCCATTAGTAGGAGTCCCGGTGACGCAGAGTGGACAGGGCGAGGAGCCCTCGGCGCGGCCCGCGCGCGAAGGCATCGTGCTGCCCTCCGACGGAGGCGAGCCCCTGCTGCCGGGGATGACCGCGACGCCCGCCCCCGCAGGCCCGGCCGGCGGACAGGCGTGGGACGGTTCCTGGGGTCCCGGCGGGCAGACGCCCCGGCAGACCCCTGGGCAGGACCAGGGCTGGGCCCCTTCCGCGGCCCCGCAGTGGACCGGCTCCCAGCAGCCGCCGTCCCCCGCGAACCCGGGCCCGCTGCCCCCGGAGGGCGCCCCGGCCCCGTCGTACGGCGGCCAGGCACCGGCCTACGGCGGCCCCGGAACGCCCTACGGCGGCCACCCCACGCCCGGCGGCTACGAGGCGGCCCAGCAGCCCGCGTACGGCACCCCGGACGCCTACCAGCAGCACCAGCAGCACCAGGCCTCCCACGGTCAGCAGCCGTACCCGCCCGCGGCCGCCCCGCTGCCCCCGACGGCGGACAGCGCGACCCAGTACCTGCCGCCGGTGCAGGCCGCACCGGCCGACGGCGCCACCCAGTACATACCGCCGGTCGCCGCGGACCCGGCGGCGGCCTCCGTCCACGAGGCGGCCACCCAGTACCTCCCGCCCGCCACCCAGGACCTTCCGGCCGCCACCCAGTACCCCCCGCCCGCCCCCCAGGACCCCCCGCCCGCCCCCCAGGACCTCCCGGCCGCCACCCAGTACCTCCCGCCCGTGACCCCCGGTGCGCTGCCGCCGGAGTCGGCCGGCGAGGAGACCCGGTACCTGGGGCAGGTGCCCCGCGAGGCGTCGCCCGCGCCCTCCGACGCCGAGGCCACCCAGTACATCCCGCCCTACACCGCGCAGGCCCAGGCCCAGGGGCAGGGCGGGGACCGGCAGCCGCCCGCCGAGTTCGACAACCTCTTCCGCGGCGCCCCCGCCGGCGGTGACGGTCCGGCCGGGTCCACCCAGCAGCTCCCGCGCGTCCAGCAGCCGGACCCCTACCCCGGCCCGGGCCCGGCGTCGTACCGTCCGGCGCAGTCGTCGTACGACGACGGGAGTTACGACGACGACGGCGGCGGGCGGCGCCGGTCGCGGGTGCCGCTGATCGCCGCCATCGGCGTGGGCCTCGTCGTGGTCGGCGTCGGCGCCGGCGCGCTGCTCAGCGCCGGGGGCGGCAGCGACAAGGGCGGGGACGACAAGACGGTCGCCGCCGCCTCCCCGACCACGCAGGACTCCGCCTCGCCCACCGTCGACCCCGCCCGGCAGCAGGCGGTCGAGCTGGACAAGCTGCTCGCGGACAGCGGCAGCAGCCGGTCCTCGGTCATCCAGGCGGTGGCCGACGTCAAGCGGTGCGACAACCTCGACCAGGCAGCCGCCGATCTGCGGGACGCGGCCGCGCAGCGCAACCAGCTGGTCACCCGGCTCGGCAAGCTGTCCACGGACAAGCTGCACGCCCAGGGCCAGCTGAAGGACGCCCTCACCAAGGCCTGGCAGGCGTCCGCCGCGGCCGACAACCACTACGCGGCCTGGGCAGGCCAGGCCAAGAACCGCAAGGTCTGCCACAAGGGGCACGCCCGCACCACCGGGGAGACCCAGGCCGGCAACCGGGAGAGCGTCACCGCCAGCGCGCAGAAGACGAGGGCGGCGGCGCTGTGGAACACGATCGCGCAGAAGTACGGCCTGACCCAGCGCCAGCCCACCCAGCTGTGACCGCCCCGCCGGGCCCCTCGCCGCAGCCGCAGCCGCAGCCGCAGCCGCAGCCGTGCCGTGGGCGCGGGGCCCGTCACGACACGTCCGCCGCCTCCAGCGTCGAGGTCATGTCGGCGATCCCGTCGGCACCGCCGATGCCCTCGCGGGCCGCGACCAGGTTGCCGTCCCGCACCACCTGGAGGGTGACGTCGGCGTTGACCAGCCGCGGGAAACCGACCGCGGCGAGCCTGCCCTCGTAGGGCCAGTGCAGGGTCGGGGTGAGGCCGCCGGTGGAGACCCGCAGGCCGTCGTTGAGGGTGCGGCGCACGGTGTCGGCGCTCACCTCGCCGTCGCCGATCCTCTCCAGGGCGGCCCGGAGCACGGTGTAGGCGATCCACGTGGTCTGCACACCGGCGTCCGCCGGGTCGATGCGGTTGTCGCCGAAGGCCGCCTCGTTGATCACCTTCTTCATGGGGCCCCAGCGCGGGTCGGAGGCGACCGGGTACCAGCCGGTGATGTACGCCCCCTCGTACGGCCCCGACGCCCCGCCCGTGGCGTTGATCACCGTCTGGTCGACGCTGCCGAGCACGGTCGCGGTCCGCACGTCCGGGAAGTTCTGCCGGGCCCGCCGGAAGGAGTCCATGAAGGTGTCCGTGCGGTCCCCGAGCGCGGGCACCACGCACCCCTTCCTCTCCGCCCCCTTGGTGGCGTAGCGCAGCGCCTGCTCGGACTGGCCGGCGTACTCGGTGGCGTCGTCGGCGGCGAGCTGGTCGCCGGCGTCCGGGTGGCCGCCCGCCTTCAGGCCCGAGTCGAGCATCGCGGGCAGCTGGTCGCCGGCGATGCTGTCGGGGCGGATCAGGGCAACGTGGCCGCAGGCGGTGGCGAGGGCCTTGCCGAGACCGGCGAGGAGGGCGGGCTGGCCGCCGTTGACCGGGTACGACATGGCGCCGGTGAACTCGTCGTTGGTGACGCCGTAGCCGCCGATGTAGGGGATGCCGGCGCCTTCCAGCGGGGCCAGGTAGGAGTCGCCGAACTGGCTGTAGGAGCCGACGACCGCGACCACTTTCTCGTCGGCCGCGCGCCGGGCGCACCGGGCGGCGCCCACGCCGTCGTTGTGGTCGTTGCAGGTCAGCACCTCCAGCCGGTGGCCGTTGACGCCGCCGCGGGCGTTGACCCACTTCGCGTAGGCGCGGGCCATCGCCGGCATGCCCGGCTTGTTGGTGGCGTCGGTGTCCTGCGGCGCCCAGGTCATCACCTTGACCGGGTCGTCCCCGGAGCCCCCCGTGGCACCGGGGACGACCCCGCATGCGGCGGTGAGCGACGCGCAGAGGGCCAGGGCGCCCGCGGCGAGGGCGGTGGCCCGTACGGGGCGGGGAAGGGCGGGGAGGAGGGTGCTGCGGGTGCGTCGCCTGCCGGTCATGTCCCCCCACGATTCCCTCACAGAGCCAACCCGGAGGTGACCCTCGGTCAATGAAAGGTGACGTGGAGGTGAATTGGAGGGGCCGGTGAGTCCTGTGGGGCGAGGAACGTACGATCGATGACCGTGCAAGGTTCGGAGAACTCTTCCCGTCGCGGCCGTCGCTCCTCCACCATGGGCGGCATGCCCCTGAACGACATGCCGTGGTGGCGGTGGCGCAGCAACGTGCGCTCGGCGCTTCACATGCTCTCCGACCCGGTGTTCCAGCGCGAGGTCTGGCTGGCCGGTGTGGACGGTTACGGCGACGTCACGGACGCCGTGTACCGGCTGGTGGAGGACACCTGGCTGGACAACTGGTCGGCCGAGAAGTACGTCGGCACCGTGTTCCGGGACTCGCAGGAGGCGGCGCTCGTCGACACCGCCGTGCTGCGGGTGCTGCGGATCATGCACCAGGTCGGCCCGGACGCGCCGGTCTCCGCCTACCTGGACCACCCGGGCTGGCCGGACGCGGTGCGGGCGGCGCGGGACGCGCACGTGCGGATGTCGGCGAGCGACGGGGAGGACCCGGACGCGGCGCCGAAGAGCCTGGAAGTGCTGCGGATCCTGACGAGGTCCTGACGCGGGCCTGGGGGCCCGCCGGGGCCGGGCGGGGTCCTGACGCGGCCTGGCGGGGTCCTGGCGCGGTCTGGCGGGGTCCGCGTGGCGGACGGCGATCCCTGCGGGGTGGCCGGTATGGGACCCTGTAGTGCATGACCGATCAGTCCGCCCCCTCCGTCGCCGCCGCACCGGCCGACCAGTACGTCCTCACGCTCTCCTGCCCGGACAAACAGGGCATCGTGCACGCCGTGTCCAGCTACCTGTTCATGACCGGCTGCAACATCGAGGACAGCCAGCAGTTCGGCGACCACGACACGGGACTGTTCTTCATGCGTGTCCACTTCTCGGCCGAGGCGCCGGTGACGGTGGACAAGCTGCGGGCCAGCTTCGCGGCGATCGGTGACACCTTCCACATGGACTGGCAGATCCACCGGGCCGACCAGAAGATGCGCATCGTGCTGATGGTCAGCAAGTTCGGGCACTGCCTGAACGACCTGCTGTTCCGGGCGCGGATCGGTGCGCTGCCGGTGGAGATCGTGGCTGTGGTCTCCAATCACACCGACTTCGAGGAGCTGGTGGGCTCCTACAACATCCCCTTCCACCACATCCCGGTGACGAAGGAGAACAAGCCGGAGGCCGAGGCGAAGCTGCTGGAGCTGGTGCGCGAGGAGAAGGTCGAGCTGGTCGTCCTCGCCCGCTACATGCAGGTGCTCTCGGACGACCTGTGCAAGCAGCTCAGCGGCCGGATCATCAACATCCACCACTCCTTCCTGCCGAGCTTCAAGGGCGCCAAGCCGTACCACCAGGCGCACGCCCGGGGCGTGAAGCTGATCGGCGCGACGGCGCACTACGTCACCGCGGACCTCGACGAGGGACCGATCATCGAGCAGGAGGTCGAGCGCGTCGGCCACGGCGTGACGCCGGACCAGCTGGTGGCCATCGGACGCGACGTGGAGTGCCAGGCGCTGGCGCGGGCCGTGAAGTGGCACGCGGAACGACGCATTCTGCTCAATGGGCGGCGGACGGTGGTGTTCGCCTGAGGAGGCGGTGCGCCTACTCGGGCACCGTGAAGTAGCGGGCGAACGCGGGGACGATGTCCGGCTCGCCGATCGTCCCGTCGCCGTCGGTGTCGAGGGCGGCGGCGATTGCCTCGGCCTGGTCCGCCGGAACGTGCAGGACGCGGAGCACCCGCGCCGCGTCGGCGACACCGGCCCTGCCGTCTCCGCCGCCGCCCGCCACCGCGAGGGCCGCGTGCAGGAAGGGGCGGGCGATCTCGGCGAAGCGGTCGGGGTTGTCGCGCAGCCGCTTGACCGCGCCGTCGACGAACTCCTCGCGGGTGATGCGCTGGTCGCCGTCCCGGTCCGCGATGCCGGCCATGCCCTGCCAGAACGCCTCCGCTCCGGCGTACAGCGCCTGGCCCCTGTCGGAGCGCGCGGGCACACCGAACTCGGCGAGCAGCGCCTTGGCCGCCGCGTTGAAGTCCTCACGGTCGATGGAGCCGTTGCCGTCCTGGTCGAAGGTGGCGAACCGGGCGGCGATCCTGCGCTCGTACTCGGTGCTGGCCATGGCTGTTCGGGCCGCCTTCCGTTGACGTGGGGGTTGGTCCGGGTGGGAGCGTACGTCGCGGGGGGCGGGAAGGCGGCGGCAAAGCGGCGGTTGTGCCAAGACCGGGGGAATTCCGCGACAACTCCATGGCGTCGGGACGGGAATCGTGCTCAGGCCGAGAGGGGGTCCGCGTCGTCGGTGGTGGCGGACTCGACGTCGGGGCGGACGTCGAAGAGCCGGCGGACACCGAGCGCGCCGAGGACCCGGTTGACGTGCGAGCCGTCCTCGGCGCCCCGGTCCGGCAGGATCAGCCGCAGCCGTCCCTGGCAGGAGCGGATCAGCCGGCGGGCGGCGATGAGGACGCCGACCCCGCTGGAGTCGCAGAAGAACACGTCGGAGAGGTCCACGACGAGGTCGTGGTGCCCCTCGGCGACGATGTCGTGCACCCGCTGGCGCAGTACCGGCGAGGTCATCAGGTCCAGTTCCCCGGAGACCTGGAGCACGGCCCACTCGTGCCGTTGGACGCCGGTCACCTTGAATGTCACGGCCATGCCCCTCCGCTCGCCGGATCCCGCGGAACCGCCCGGAAACGGAAGCAGTTCCTACGTTTCTTTCCGCGCGGCTGCCCAGCGGCCGTTCCCTGAAACGTGACCCGGCAAACGGCAGGCGATCGGCAAGGGGCTTGTTTCGGTCACTATCGATCCTGTTCGATCAGGGGTGTACGCGGCCTGTGTGAAGGTTGTGTGAAGAGGGCACTATCACCTGCGGCGACGCCGGGGGCGCACATTGCCCCAAAGGGGCGTGCGTTGTCAGACGTGCCGACTACATTCGAGACGACAGGACCGACAGGCTGGACGGGCCGGACAGGGTGAGGGGAGGGGATCGCATGGCCAGGAAGGACGTACCGCCCCGCTGGGACCGCAAGATGCAGCAGCGGCTCGCGCGCGGAGAGGCGGCCGCCCTCGGTGAGCTGTACGACCGTTTCGCCTCCCTCGTGCACAGCCTCGCCCACCGCGTCCTCGCCGACGAACGGGCCGCCGACGCCGTCACCCGCGAGGTCTTCGCCCACGTCTGGGAGCACCCCGAGACCTACGACCCCCGGCAGGGCCCGCTGCGCTCCTGGGTCGCCGCCGTCACCCACCGGGTCGCCGTGCAGCGGCTGCGGGACCGGGAGGAACGGGAGCAGCCGCGGCGCGAGGAACTGGAGAGCACCGTCCGCCGCGCCTCCGTCGCCGCCCGCGCCGACTACATCGTCCACTCCATGCCGGCCCCGCTGCGCGCCGCCCTGGACCGGGCCTACGTCCGGCGCCTCGACTACCGCCAGACCGCGGCCGACCTCGGCGTCACCGAGGAGGAGGCCCGCCGCCGGCTCCGCCTCGGCCTCCAACTCCTCTCCACCGCCCACGACACCGGCACACCGCCGGGGTACCGGGGTGCGGTGTGACGGGCGCGGGTGGGTTCGAGGCGCGGGACGGGTACGACGAGCACGACGGCCGGGGAGGGGAAGGGGGCCGCGGGGATGACGCGCGCGATGAGCGGTCCTTCGGCGAACGGCCGCACGGTGAAGCCGACTTGAGCGGGCCGGGGGTGGCAGACGGGGGGCGCGGTCGGGACGGTCGTCACGACGAAGCCGACGACGGCGGTGCCGGACGCGACGGTGCCGGCCGTCCCGGTGGTCCCGGTGACGCGGGGCACGGCGGAGCCGGCGGGAACGGGCCCGCGCCCGCCCCGCGTATACCCACGCCCCGCGCCTCCGTGGAGGACGGCGGGGTTCCGCTGCCCGACCTCGCCGACCTGGGGGACCTCGCACCCGTGCCGCTCGACCTGTCGCACGACGTCCTGAAGTCGCTGCTCGGCGCCTGGGCGCTGGCCGCCTGCTCGGCGGCGGAGACCGCGGCCGTGGAGGAGCACCTGGGCGACTGCGGCGCGTGCGCAGACGAGGCCCGCCGGCTGCGCGAGGCGGTCGGCCTGCTGCACCAGCCCGAGAGCCTGGACCTGGACCCCGGGCTGCGCACCCGCGTCCTGGAGAGCTGCCTGAACCGCCGGCCGCCGCGCATCCCGGTGCCCGACTGGGCGGCGCCGTACGACGCCGAGACCGCGCGGCTGGACGCGCTGCTCCAGGACTTCGGCGACGCGGAGTGGCACGCGCCGGTGCGGCTGCGCTGGTTCGAGCGGGACACGCAGACGAGCCGTCGTACGACCGTCGCCGGGGTGATCGCGCACCTGCTGTCGGTGGACGGGCTGATCGCCGCCGCGCTCGGCCTGGAGGACCCGCTGGCCGGGGTCGCCGGGGCGGCGCAGCCGGGTGCCACGGGCCCGGCCGGCCGTACGGAGGCGTTCTGGGGGGCCTCGCACTTCCCGCCGACGCGGTCGGTGCGGGGGCCGTGGCGGGAGCAGAGCCACAGCCTGGTGCGGACGGTGTCCTTCACCGGCGGTCACACGGGCGGTCTGGAGGTGTCGTACGGCGACTTCGCGCTGCCGCTGCACGACGCGATGCTGGACCGCGCCTTCGAGTGCTGGGTGCACGCGGCGGACATCGCGGAGGCGGTTGACTACCCGTACACACCGCCGGCGCCGCGCCACCTCCACCGGATGATCACCCTCGCCGCCCGCCTGCTGCCGACGGTACTCGCCGAGCGCCGCCGCGCGGGCCTGTCCGCGCCGGGGCACCGGACCCCGCACCTGGTCCCGGCCGGAGCGCCCGGCCGCAGCCTGCGCCTGGAGATCGAGGGCGCGGCCGGCGGTGAGTGGCTGATCCCGCTCGACTCACCGGCCGCGGTGGGTTCCGCGGAGTTCGAGGTGGCCCATGTGGCCCTGGACGGCGTGGAGTTCTGCCACCTGGCCGCGGGCCATGTGTCACCGGAGGACGCGGCGGTGGGCCAGAACGGCGACCGCCAGGCGATCAGGGACGTCCTGTTCGCGGTGGCCTCGCTGAGCCGGATGTGAGGGGCGCGGGGCCTGTCTCACCTCGACCCGGTTTCATCGCACGGCGGGTCCGGCTCGGCGCAGGCGTCGGCGACGGCGCGCGTGTCCCAGTAGAACGGACGGACCTCGGTGATCCGCCCGCCCTTGACCGTGATCGTCTGCAGGATCGGGAAGTCCAGTTCCCGGCCCGTGGCGCGAGCGCGAGCACGAACGCGGGTGAGCACGACGGCGGTTTCACCGGTGGCGAGGAACTCCTGCTCCACCATGTCGAAGGACTCCCAGACCTCTCCCATCCTGCGGAAGAATCGGGCCATGCCGTCGTGCCCGCGCCACGTGCCGCCATAGGGCAGAGCCTCTGCCTGGTGCAGCTGGACATCCGGCGCGAAGAAGGGGGCGAGCAGGTCGAACGAGGCTTCGCCGGGCCCTCCTGCCGCCAGGTACCGCGCCTCGGCCGTGTACATGCCGGCGAGAACGTCCGTCGACTCGGTGGGGGATGTCATCGTCATGCCGCCAGCATGAGCACCGCGGTGAACCCTTGCTGGCGGCATTCGGACGTCGTCCGCCGGGCGGCCGTCCCGCGGCGGACGACGGTCGGGTCGGCGTCGGCGGGCCCCTGACCCGCCCGGCTCAGGCGGATTCGAGGATCGGGCGGATCTCGACGGTCTCCGGGGTGGGGAGGCTCTTGGCGAGTTCGACGGCCTCGTCGCGGTCGGCGACGTCGATGACGAACCAGCCTCCGAGGGTCTCCTCACCCGGCTGTGCGGGCCCGTCGGTCACCGCCGGTGCGCCGTCGGCCCCCGCGCGCACCGTCACGGGGGCGATGTGCTCGGTCTCCAGGGCCTCGCCGCCGACCAGCTTCCCGGCCGCGGCAAGGCCGCCGATCCAGGCTTCGTACTCCTCGCGGTAGGCGGCCCGGTCGGTCCGGATCCGACGGCGTGACGCGTCCGTCTCGAAGATCACGAGTGCGAACTTCATGCAGGCTCCTCTCGGACCGCCCCACGGGCGGCCACCGGTGAACGGGCGGGTGGGGACGGCCGCTCGGGTGCCGCAGTCCCGCGCAGGCGATGCGGGCGGGCGCGGCGATCTGCCGTGCGCTGCCAGGAAGCCGTCGGGGGTGTCAAAGGGGCTTTCCCACACCGTGCTCGGCGGCGATGCGGGCGATGTCGTCGGGGGTGCCGGCCATGATGGTCCGGGCGTGTTCGGTGACGAGGGCGACGGGCCAGTCCCACCACGCGGCGCGCCGCAGTCGCTCGATGTCCGCGTCGTCGAACCGCTGCCGGATCGGTCGGGCCGGGTTGCCGCCGACGATCGTGTAGGGCGGGACATCGGCGGTGACCACGGCGCCCGCCGCGATGACGGCACCGTCACCGATGCGGACGCCGGGCATGACGGTCACCCCGTGACCCAGCCAGACGTCGTTGCCGATCACCGTGTCCCCGCGGCTGGGCATGGAGGTGACGATGTCCAGGGTCTCCTCGGCCCAGCGGCCGCCGAACATGGTGAACGGGAACGTGGACACGCCCATCGTCGGATGCTCCGCGCCCGCCATCAGGAACCTGGTTCCCATGGCGATCGCGCAGTACTTGCCGATGACCAGTCGCTCGGGGCCGTACGCGTACAGAACGTTGCGGTGCTCGAACTCGGTGGCGCCGTCCGGGTCGTCGTAGTACGTGTACTCGCCCACGACGACGTTCGGCGAGGTGACCAGGGGCTTGAGGAACACCACCCGGTCGTGCGCGGGGAGCGGGTGGACGGTGGTGGGGTCAGGTGACAAGGGATCTTCCTTGGGTCGTTCGGCCCGTGGCCTTCGGGAAGTGGTGGCTCGCGGCCCGCCAGGGCGACAGGTCAGGAAGGGTCGGAAGGGGTGACCCACTCGACGAACTGGATGACCACTCCGTTCGGGTCCTGGATCTGGAACAGCCGCTCGCCCCACGGCTCTTCACGCAACGGCATGGTGATGTCGACCCCCTCGGCGCGCAGCCGCCTCTCCTCGTCGGCGATGCCGGTGCCGGTGAAGGCGAGGATCACTCCGGAGGCGTGCTGGTCGCGCTGCTCCGCCGGCAGCACGTCGATGCCGCGCGCGAGCAGAACGACGTCCGCCGCGGCGTCGCCGCGCGTCAGGGAGGCGAAGCCCTCGGCGGCGGCCTGTTCGGTGTAGCCGAGGTGGCGGGTGAAGAACCGCTGGGACGCGGCGACGTCGTCGACGGTGAAGCTGACGGTGGACGCGGTGATCTGCAAGGCGGTTCTCCTCGGAGACGGGAACGGTCTGCCCCGGTGGGTCAGGCGAGCCGAACCGACTCACCCCCGACGCAAACTTACGACCGGCGTAAAGTTAGCCCAGTTGCCGCAGGGGTGTCAACATAAAAATGCTACGAGGGTAAGATTGCCCCATGCCTACTGACGCCCCCTCGCCCGCGCAGCCGGCCGGCCTCCGCGAAACGAAGAAGCAGGAGACCCGGCGACTCATCTCCGACCACGCCACCCGCCTCTTCATCGACCAGGGCTTCGAGCGGACCACGATCGCCGAGATCGCCGCCGCCGCACGCGTGGCCAAGAAGACGGTGACCAACTACTTCGCGCGCAAGGAGGACCTGGCCCTCGACCACCAGGACGTGTTCATCGCGTCCCTGGCGGACACGGTGGTCGGCCGGCACCCGGGCGAGTCCGCACTGGCGGCGTTGCGGCGCGCCTTCGCCGACTCCGTCGCGACCAGGGATCCGGTCTCCGGGTTCTCCGGGCCGGCCTTCGCCCGCATGATCACCGACAGCCCCACCCTCACGGCCTGCCTGCGCGGCCTGCACGACCAGCGTGAACGCGCCCTCGCCGACGCCCTCGCCGCGGCCGTCGGCGCACCACGGGACGACATCACCGTCCAGACGGCCGCCGGGCTGCTCGGCGCCGTCCACCGCATCCTGTTCCAGCGCATCCAGGAGCTCACCCTGGCCGGCCATGCCGATGACGACATCGCCGAAACCGTCACCGCGGAAGCCGCCGACGCCTTCGGCCTGCTCGAACCGTCCCTCGCCGGCTACGCCGTCGCCTGACCCGCCGTCCCGGAGCACGAGCCTGCCGAGGCGGACGGGCCGCCGGGCCCGGCCGCGAGCGCTGCGAGCGCGGCACCGTGGCGGCGCCGCTAGGGCAACGGTCCTGAGAACCGCTCCCGCAGCTCGTACTTCAACACCTTCCGCAGCGTGTCGTTCCGCGGCAACGCCTCCACCACCTCCAGCCGCTCCGGCAGTTTGTGCACGGACAGCCCCTTCGCGCGGAGGAAGGAGACGACCTCCGGCAAGGTCAACGGACCCGCGTCCGGCGGCTGTTCGAGCACCGCGCAGACCACCTCCCCGCGGTCACGGTCCGGAAGTCCGATCACGGCCGCGTCGGCCACCGCCGGATGCGCGGTGAGGAGGTCCTCGATCTCCTTGGCGGAGATGTTCTCGCCCTTGCGGATGATCACGTCCTTGAGACGGCCGGTGAGGACCAGGTGGCCGGAGTCGGTCAGCCGGCCCAGGTCCCCGGTGCGCAGGAAGCCGTCCTCGTCGAAGGCCGCCGCCGTCTGGGCGGGGTCCAGGTAGCCACGGCAGACGGCCTCGCCGCGCAGGCGTACCTCGCCGTCCACGATGCGGATCTCCATGGCGGCCGAGGGGCGGCCCTCGGTCGTCGCCAGGTTCTCCGGGGTGTCCTCCGGGTCGCCCATGGTGATCATCGGTGCCTCGGTCATGCCGTAGCCGTGGGTGAGCTGGACGCCCATCTCGCGGACCACGCAGTGGTACAGCTCGGGCGGCTTGGGGGCACCGCCGCCCGCGAGGAGACGCAGGGTGGGGATCACCTTCACCCCCGGCCGCCGGCGCTGCTCGGCGAGGAACATCGAGTAGAAGGCCGTGGAGCCGCCGGCCACCGTCACCCCGTGCCGCCGGTACTCCGCCAGCGCCTCCGGCAGCGCGAAGTGCTCGCACATCACCGCCGGGAAGCCGTACAGCAGGAGCATCACCGTGTAGTCGGGGCCCGCTATGTGGGCGTAGGGGAAGGCCATCGAGCCGACGTCGTCCGACGACAACCGCAGGGCGTGCGCCAGGCAGGAGCCGCCCGCGACGAGGGAACGGTCGGTGTGCAGGACGCCCTTGGGGTCGGAGGTCGTCCCGGAGGTCCAGTAGATCCAGCGGACCGAGGTGCCCTCGGCGGGAGGAGGGGGAAGCGTGGCCGGGTCGCCGTCGGGGAGGGTGTCGTACGCCTCGAAGACGCCCCTCGCGCCGAGCCGCCGCGCCATCTCCGTGTGGTCGTGGCCGCGCCAGACGCCCGGTACGGCGAAGAACTCCGCCTTCGACTCGCGCAGCGCGAAGCCGACCTCGCGGTCCCGGTGGAACGGGATCAGCGGGGACTGCACGGCGCCCAGGCGGGCCAGGGCGAAGGACAGCAGGGCGGTCTCGATGCGGGTGGGCAACTGCCAGGCGACCACCGTGCCGGGGCGCACGCCCATGGCGTACAGACCGGCCGCGACGCGTTCGGAGCGGGTGCGCAGGGCGTCGAAGGTGAGGACGCGGTCCCCCTGGAGCAGGACCGGGCGGTCGGGGGTGAGGGCGGCCCGGCGGGTGACCAGCTCCCACAGTGTGCGGGCGGAACTCAGGGTGTGCGGGGTCTCGTTCACGGCTGCCCCCTGCTTGGCTGACGACTCGTCAGCTGCCATGCTATCTGACGGACCATCAGATCAGCAGAGTCCAGTCGAGCAGCCGAACAGGCGACGCACCGTACGGCGGAGGGACCCATGGCGACCGAACTGCCCCGCATCATCAGCGTCGACGACCACGTGATCGAGCCCGCCCACCTCTTCGAGACCTGGCTCCCGGCCAGGTACCGGGAGCGCGGGCCCCAGCCGCTGACCGCCGGGATCGGGGAGCTGGCCTACGTCGGCGGGAAGTACCAGATCACCATGGATCCGCAGGGGCCGCCCACGGACTGGTGGATCTACGAGGACCTGAAGTTCCCGTACAAGCGGAACATCGCCGCCGTCGGCTTCGACCGGGACGAGATGACTTTGGAGGGAATCACCCGGGAGCAGATGCGGCGCGGGTGCTGGGACCCGAAGGCGCGCCTGGCCGACATGGACCTCAACCACGTGGAGGGCTCCCTCTGCTTCCCGACCTTCCCCCGCTTCTGCGGGCAGACCTTCGCCGAGGCCCACGACAAGGAGGTCGCCCTCGCCTGCGTGCGCGCCTACAACGACTGGATGGTGGAGGAGTGGTGCGGGGACAGCGGCGGCCGGCTGATCCCGCTGTGCCTGATCCCGCTGTGGGACGTGGAACCGGCCGTCGCGGAGATCCGGCGGAACGCGGAGCGCGGGGTGCGGGCCGTCACCTTCTCGGAGATCCCCACCCACCTGGGGCTGCCCTCCATCCACTCCGGCTACTGGGACCCGTTCTTCGCCGTCTGCCAGGAGACCGGCACGGTCGTCAACATGCACATCGGCAGCAGCTCCCAGATGCCCGCCGCCTCCCCGGACGCACCGCCCGCCGTACAGGCCTCGCTGAGCTTCAACAACGCGATGGCCTCGATGATGGACTACCTCTTCAGCGGCGTCCTGGTGAAGTTCCCCCGGCTCACACTCGCCTACTCCGAGGGGCAGATGGGCTGGATCCCGTACGCCCTGGAACGCGCCGACGACGTGTGGGAGGAGCACCGCGCCTGGGGCGGGGTGCGGGACCTGGTCCCCGAGCCCCCGTCGACGTACTACTACCGGCAGATCTACTGCTGCTTCTTCCGTGACAAGCACGGCGTCGCCTCGCTGGACGTGGTCGGACGGGACAACGCCACCTTCGAGACCGACTACCCGCACGTCGACTCGACCTTCCCGCACACCAAGGAGGTCGCCCTCGACCATGTGAAGGGGCTCGACGACGAGACCGTGTACAAGCTGATGCGGGGCAACGCCATCCGCATGCTCGGCCTGGACCTGGACCGGTAGTGGACCTGTCGTACTCGCCGGAGGAGGAGGAGTTCCGGGGGCGGCTGCGGGAGTGGCTCGCCAAGGTGCTGCCCACCCTGCCGGGCAAGCCGTCCCCGGACGACTGGCCCGGCCGCCGTGCCTACGACCTCGGCTGGCAGCGGATGCTGTACGACGCCGGGTACGCCGACGTGCACTGGGACGCCTCCCCGACCACCCGGCTGATCTTCCTGGAGGAGACCGAGAAGGCCTGCGCGCCCTACGTGGGCGCGAACTTCGTCGGACTGCTGCACGCAGGACCGACCATCGCCGCCGAGGGGACCCCCGGGCAGCGGGCGCGCTGGCTGCCGCCGATCCTGCGCGGCGAACACGTGTGGTGCCAGGGGTTCAGCGAACCGGACGCCGGGTCCGACCTCGCGTCGCTGCGCACGCGCGCGCGGAGGGACGGCGACCACTACGTGGTGACCGGGTCCAAGATCTGGACCTCGCACGCCGAAGTAGCCGACTGGTGCGAGCTGCTGGTCCGCACGGACCCCGCGGCGCCCCGGCACCGGGGCATCACCTGGCTGGCGATGCCCATGGACGCCGAGGGCGTCACCGTACGGCCGCTGCGCACCCTCGCGGGGTCGGCGGAGTTCGCCGAGGTGTTCCTGGACGAGGTACGGGTGCCGGTCGCCAACCGGGTGGGGGAGGAGAACGACGGCTGGCGCGTCACCCTGGTCACCCTCGCCTTCGAGCGCGGCACCGCCTTCGTCGGCGAGGTCGTCGCCTGCCGCCGGCTGCTGTGTGAACTGGCCCGTACGGCCCGGGCGAACGGACGCTGGGGCGAGCCGGAGCTGCGCCGGCGGCTGGGCCGGCTCGACGCGGAGTTCCGGGCGCTGTGGCGGCTGACCCAGTGGAACGTGAGCGAGGCGGAGGCGAACGGCGGGGTGCCGGGCGTCGGCGGTTCGGTGTTCAAGCTCCGCTACTCGCACGCCCGGCAGGAGCTGTACGACGCCGCCGCCGAGGTGCTCGGGCCGGACTGCCTCGACCTGGACCGGCCCTGGGTGCTGGACCGGCTGTCCTCGCTGTCGTACACGATCGCGGCCGGGACCTCGCAGATCCAGCGGACCATCGTGGCCGAGCGGATCCTCGGCCTGCCCAGGGGGAGGTGACCGTGCGCTTCCGACTCACCGACGACCAGGCCGCCTTGCGGGCCGGGGTGCGGGAACTGCTGGAGCGGTGCTTCGGGCGGGAGGCGCTGCGCGCGGCCGTCGACGCACCGGGCCGGCTCGACCGGGCGCTGTGGCGGACCCTCGGGGAGGCGGGGTTCTTCGCCCTGCGGCTGCCCGAGGCGGACGGCGGGGCCGGGCTGGGGCTGCCCGAGGCGGTGCTGGCCTTCGAGGAGGCGGGGCGGGCCCTGCTGCCCGGCCCGCTGCTCGCCACCCACCTCGCGGCCGGCACCGTGCCCGGCGCGGCGAGCGGGGAGACGGTCGTGGCGGCAGCCGACGGGGGGCTGGTGGAGTGGCTTGACGCGGCGGACGCCGTCCGCGGGGACGTGTCCGGCGCGGTGGCGCTGCGGTCGGTGGACCCGCTGACGCCGCTGCACCGGCTGACCGCCGGGCCCGCGGAAACCGTTCCGGCGCCCCCCGCTCCCGGCTCCGTGCCCCCGGGCCCCGACGCGCCGCCCCCGGTTCCCGTCGCGGTGTCTCCCGGTCGCGGGCTCGCGCCCTCGTATCCCGGCTCCGTGCCCCCCGGTCCCGTCCCCCCGCCCCCGGATCCCGTAGCCGTGCTGCTCACCGCCGCCGAACAGCTGGGCACGGCTGGACGGGTGTGCGAGCTGACCGTGGAACACGCCCGGGCGCGACTGCAGTTCGGGCGGCCGATCGGGGCGTTCCAGGCCGTCCAGCACCTCTGCGCCGACCTGCTGGTGCGGGCCGAGACCGCGCGCGCCGCCGTCTACGCCGCCGCCGTCACGGCCGACCCCGCCGACATCGCCGCCGCCCGGCTGCTCGCCGACGAGGCCGCCGTGCAGGGGGCCCGCGACTGCCTCCAGGTGCACGGCGGGATGGGGTTCACCTGGGAGGCGGACGTGCATCTACACCTGAAACGGGCCTGGGTGCGGGCCCGGCGTGCCGGAGGGAGCACCCAGGGTGCGGAACTGCTCGCCGCCGCGCTCGCGGGCTGAGCCGGCGGGGGCGTCCCGGACCGCCGTACCCGGAAAGCTTTGGCCCACGATGTCGCGGATCGTGGCGAACCGGAATCACGGAGCGTTGATACCGGGTTGTGTCCTGCCCGGGACTCGTCACGGCCCGGAGTCGGGTGGGTGCTCGGGTACCTTGTGTGGGATGCGAGTGGCTGCGCGTACGAGCCGTGCCGGCGGTGCCCCTGGAGTGGTGCCGGGCCGCGCGGTGCGCACCGCCGCTCGCTGGGCGGACCGGGTGGTCAGGCCCGCCTGTTCGACTCCCTGGCACGCGCGTCGCACAGTATGCCGTACGCGTACTCCTTCGCGCGGGAATATGCCCGAAGCGCTTGTCGGGGTGACTGTACGTCAACCATGCTGTCTCGCAAGGGAGTCACAGTCCGTGACCCTTGCTCTGGCCGTTGTCCTGGCCATGCAGAAAATGGCTACGATCGTGGCCCTCGCCGTGATCGCCGCCGCGGCTGACACCGTGGCGCGCGGCCGGTACGGGGTCATGTGTCCGCCGGTTCGGATGGTGTGAGCGGTGCAGGTGCTTCAAGTGCAGCTGGAGATCCGGCCCGACCCCGCAGAGGTGGGCCGGGCCAGGCGGTGGGCCCGCTCGCGGCTCGCCGGATCGGGGATAACGGCCGACGAGCCGCTGGCCGAGACGCTGATCCTGCTGGTCTCCGAGCTGGTGACCAACGCCGTGGTGCACACCGGGCGGCCGGCCGTGCTGCGGCTGTGTCTGCCGGCGCCGGCCGCCGAGGACCGCGCGTCGGCGACGGTGCGGGTGGAGGTGGAGGACGGCAGCTCCCGCGCCCCCGTCCCCCGCTGCGCCGGCAGTGACGCCACCGGTGGCCGGGGCCTCGCCCTCGTGGACTGCCTCGCCGACCGCTGGGGCTGGAGCCCGGAGGGTGCCGGCAAGAGCATCTGGTGCGAGCTGGACCGCTGTTCACAGCGCCGGGAGAGCGCGGCGACGGCGTACGGGGGCGGACTGTCCGCGTACGAGGATCTCGCCTTTGAAGCGGTGTAGCCGTCCGGAGCGGTGATGCGCCGGGCGTGCGACCGTGCGCGGGTGCCGTGATCGAGGTGCCGCAACACGGGCGCGCACCGGCGTTGACGTCTCCTGAACGGCTGATCAGGCTGGGGGCGACGATTCGCCGCGAGGGGACGGCGAGGGCCCGGGGTCCCCGGCCGTCCTCGTCGAAGGCGGGTCGCCCCGGGGTGGCGGCGCGTGCGTGTGACGGTGGGGGGAGGCGCGCCGCCCACCGGTGTCCCGGAGGGTCGCCACCGGTGTCCCGGAGGGTCGCCACCGGTGTCCCGGAGGTACACCCCCCGTCTCCCGGAGGATCACCCCCGTCTCCCGGAGGACCGCCCCCCGTCTACTTCAGAGGATCGCCACCGGTGCCACCGGTGCCCCCGTCCCGCCCACGAACGGCTCGGGCACCGCCGACAGCAGGAACGCGTACCGCCCGCTTTCTCCACAGGCTGTGGACAACTCTTCGAGATTCCAGTTCTGGCCCTGCAGCATGCCCATCTCCACCAGGTGCAGCGCGTGGACCGGCAGCCACAGATCCTCGATCTCGGGCGGGAAGATCTCGAAAGTGAGCGTGTCGTTCGCGACCGCCGCCACACCGCGCGTGTGGAACCACTCCGGGCAGCGCACCGAGAGCCCCGGCGACGGATGGCCGTACCCGTGCCGGTCCCCGGTCAGGAGGACCCGCACCTGACCGGTGCGTACGAGCACGATGTCACCGGCACGCACGCGCGTACCCGCGAACTCCTCGGCGGCCTCCAGGTCCTCCGGCGTCACGGCGTGCCCGCCCGCCAGCCGCTCCACGTCCCGCGCGCGGGCCACGTCCAGCAGCACCCCGCGCGAGACGAGGTGCCGGACCTTGTCGATGCCGCCGAACTCGGCGCCGCCGTGCGCGGTGACGGTGTGCGCGGGACGGCCGTTGTAGAGCTTCCCCGAGTGCGAGACATGGGTCAGCGCGTCCCAGTGGGTGCCGGCCTGCAGGCCCATGGTCACCGCGTCGTCGCTGCACGCGACCGTGCCCGGCCCGAACAGTTCCTGGTTGATCTGCACCATCGCGTGCAACGGGTCGATCCGGCCCGGGATCATCCCCGTCTGCACGCCGTCCTGCCGGAGCGGGAGGGCGAGCGGCACACGGCGCCCGGTGCGCACCTCGCGGGCGGCCGCCCGGACGACCTCGTCCGTGATCAGGTTCAGGGTGCCGATCTCGTCGCCGGCGCCCCAGCGGCCCCAGTTGTTCACCCGCTCGGCGATGTCGTGGAACTCCTGCGGCAGTGCCATCCGGTGCCTCCCCGGGGCTTGTGTCCGCGCCTTCGGCGGGCCAGTCTGGCGTTGCCACAAATCTAACGGGCCGTCAGAAACTGCGGGAAGGGGCCGGGGATGGGGAACTTCTTGGCGGGCAGGGTCGTCGCCGTGACGGGTGCCGGGCGCGGCATCGGCCGCGCGGTGGCCCTCGCGGCGGCGGCCGACGGCGCGAAGGTGGTCGTCAACGACTACGGCGTGGCCGTGGACGGCGCCTCACCCGCCGGCGAGGTCGCCGAGTCCGTCGTCAAGGAGATCCAGGCGGCGGGCGGCGAGGCCGTCGCGGTCGCCGACGACATCTCCACCATGGCGGGCGGACAGCGGGTCGTGGACACGGCGGTGGAGACCTACGGCCGGATCGACGGGGCCGTGTGCGTGGCGGGCATCCTGCGCGAGCGGATGCTGTTCAACATGACCGAGGAGGAGTGGGACCCGGTCATCGCCACCCACCTCAAGGGCACGTTCACCGTGTTCCGGGCCGCCTCCGCGGTGATGCGCAGACAGCGCTCGGGCACACTGATCGGCTTCACCAGCGGCAACCATCAGGGCTCCGTCTCCCAGGCCAACTACAGCGCCGCCAAGGGCGGGATCATCTCCCTCGTCCGCAGCGCCGCGCTGGGCCTGCACAAGTACGGGGTGACCGCGAACGCCGTGGCGCCCGTGGCCCGTACCCGGATGTCGGCCAACGTGCCCGTCCGGCTGGCGGAGATCGGCGAGCCGGAGGACGTGGCCGCACTCGTGGTGTACCTGCTCTCCGACCACGCCGCCGCGCAGGGCGTCACCGGGCAGGTGTACACGGTCGCCGGACCGAAGATCGCGGTCTGGGCGCAGCCGAGGGAACTGCGGGCCGCGTACGCCACCGGCGGGTGGACCCCGCAGACCCTCGCCGAGCTCCTGCCGGGGTCGGTGGGTGTGGATCCGATGCCGATGCTCTCCGAGGTGGCGGCGATGGAGGAGGCGGCGCGGGCTGCTTCCCGGCCCAACGCCTGACAGCCCGGGAGACCCCGCCGGCGCGGACGAGCGCACCCCCTTTCCCGCCCGGCATCGACACGGGCCCCTTCATCCAAGGTGGTTGACATGGAGTTCGGGTTCAGCGAAGAGGACGACGCGTTCCGGGCCGAGGTCCGGCACTGGCTGGGTGAGCACGCCGGCTCCGCCACGGGCCGCCGGACCTGGGAACGCACCCTCGGCGCCGCCGGCTGGATCGGGCTCGGCTGGTCGGAGTCCGGGTACGGGAACCGCACCGTGGGGCTCACCCGGCAGGTCGTCTGGGCCGAGGAGTACGCCCGGTCGGGGGCGCCGCCCCGCTCGGGGCACATCGGGGAGAACCTGTTGGCCCCGACCCTCCTCGCGCACGGCGACGACGTGCAGAAGCGGCGGTTCCTGCCGCCCGTCGCGGCCGGGGAGGAGCTGTGGTGCCAGGGGTACAGCGAACCCGGTGCCGGCTCCGACCTCGCCGGGGTGCGGACCACGGCGGTGCGCGAGGGGGCGTACCACCGGATCACCGGGCAGAAGATCTGGACCTCGCTCGCCCACGAGGCCGACTGGTGCTTCGTCCTGGCCCGGACCGACCCGGACGCGCGCCGGCACCACGGGCTGAGCTTCCTGCTGGTGCCGATGGACCAGCCCGGCCGGATCGAGGTCCGGCCCATCCGGCAGCTGACCGGCACGAGCGACTTCAACGAGGTCTTCTTCGACGGGGCACGCGCGCGCGTCGAACACGTCGTCGGAGGAGAGGGGCAGGGCTGGCGGGTGGCGATGAGCCTGCTCGGGTTCGAGCGGGGGGTCTCCACCCTGGCCCAGCAGATCGGCTTCGCCCGGGAACTGGCGGAGGTCGTCCGGGCCGCCGTGGAGACCGGGGCCGTACACGACCCGGTGCTGCGGGCCCGGCTCGTCAGGCAGTGGGCCGAACTGCGCGTCATGCGCTGGAACGCGCTGCGCACCCTCGGCCGTGCCACCGGCCCCGCCGTCCCGGGCGCGCCCAGCGTGGCCAAGCTGCTGTGGGCGAACTGGCACCAGCGGCTGGGCGAGCTGGCCGTCGAGGTCCGTGGCGCCGCTGCGGCCGCCGGTCCCGAGGACTGGACGCCCGCGTCGCCGTACCCCCTCGACGCCGCTCAGCACCTGTTCCTGTTCTCCCGGGCCGACACCGTCTACGGCGGCTCGGACCAGATCCAGCGCACGATCATCGCCGAGCGCGTGCTCGGTCTGCCGGGCGAGCCGAAGGAGGCCGGGTGATGCGCGGTGTGGTGTTCGACGGCAGGCGGGTCCGGGTCGTGGACGACCTGGCGGTCCGGGAGCCGGGGCCGGGCGAGGTGCTGGTCGCCATCACGGCGGCCGGGCTGTGCCACAGCGATCTGTCGGTGGTGGACGGCACCATCCCGTTCCCGGCACCGGTGGTGCTCGGCCATGAGGGCGCCGGGGTCGTGGAGGCCGTGGGTGTGGGCGTCACCCATGTCGCGCCCGGTGACCACGTGGCCCTGTCGACGCTCGCCCACTGCGGTACCTGCGCGGAGTGCGACCGGGGGCGGCCGACGATGTGCCGGCAGGCGATCGGGCGCCCGGGGAAGCCGTTCACGCGGGGCGCGGACGCGGACCCCGTGTACCAGTTCGCCGCCAGCTCGGCGTTCGCGGAACGTACGGTCGTCAAGGCCGTGCAGGCGGTGCGGATTCCGCGGGACATCCCGCCGACCTCGGCCGCGCTGATCGGGTGCGGGGTCCTCACCGGCGTCGGCGCGGTGCTGAACCGGGCGCGGGTGGACCGCGGGGACAGTGTGGTCGTGATCGGCACGGGCGGGATCGGGCTGAACGTCCTGCAGGGCGCGCGGCTCGCGGGCGCCCTCACCGTCGTGGCCGTGGACGCCAACCCGGCCAAGGAGGCGGTGGCCCGGCGGTTCGGCGCGACCGACTTCCTGACGTCGGCGGAAGGGGTGCGGGAGCTGCTGCCGACGGGCGCGGACCACGTCTTCGAGTGCGTGGGCCGGGTGGAGTTGATCCGCCAGGCCGTCGACCTGCTCGGCCGGCGCGGCCAGGCGGTCCTGCTGGGCGTGCCCCCGGCCACGGCCGAGGCCTCCTTCCTGGTCTCCTCCCTGTACCTGGACAAGTCGATCCTCGGCTGCCGCTACGGCTCCTCGCGCCCCCAGCGGGACATCGCCCTGTACGCCGAGCTGTACCGCCGAGGACGCCTGATGCTGGACGAATTGGTGACCGCGGTGTTCCCGGTGGAGGACTTCGACAAGGCCCGGGCCGAGGCGGAGGCGGGGCGGGTGGCGCGGGCGGTGCTCACCTTCTGAACGTGCGTGAGGAACCGTCAGGCGCGGGCGGACGTGAGGTTGTCCACAGGCTCGGGACACCGGGGAGCCGGTTGTCGGTGCCGGCCCCTACCGTCGAGGCATGAGTTACCGCGATGTCGCTTCCCGGCCGGTCCTGACCTGGGCCCTGGTGGCCGTCGGCGCCCGTATGCCGGTGGCCATGGCCCCGCTGGCCCTCGTCTTCCTGGTCCGCGAGCGCCCCGGCGGCTACTCCCTGGGCGCGGCCCTGGCCGCCGCCTACGTGATCGGCGAGATCCTCGGCGCTCCCGTGCTCGGCATGCGGCTGAACCCGCGCAGAGCCCGGCCGCACCTGGCCGCCGGTCTCGTGGCGGGCGCGGCCGGTTTCGCGGGCCTGGGCGTGTTCCCGGACACGCCCGCCGCGATCCTCGCGGTCTTCGCCTTCCTCGCCGGCGCCGGTCCCGCCGCGGCGCCCGGCGGTCTGCGCGCGCTGCTCACCTCCCTGGTCCCGGGACACGCGGCGGCCCAGGCGCTGTCCGCGGAGTCGATGCTGACCTTCGGTGTCTGGGCCGTCTCCCCGGCCACCGTCACCGGTCTGGCCCTCGGCGCGGGCCCCCGCTTCCCGCTGCTGCTCGAAGCCGCCCTGATGGCGGCGTCCGTCGGGGGCCTGTGGGCCCTGCCGGCCGGCTGGGCCGCGGACGAGCAGGACGAACGCGGCGGGCGGGACGGCAAGGGCGTCTCCCGGCTGCGGGTGCTGGCCCGTGCCTGGCCGGTGTACGTCACGGGCGCGGCGAGCCTGTCCCTGCTGGCCCTCGCCGAACTCGTCCTGCCCGCCCTGCTCGAACAGCGCGGTATCGGCGTGGGCTGGGCGGGCCCGCTGCTCACCGTGATGTCGGTGTCCTCCGCCGCCGGCGCCTTCCTGTACGGCCTGCGGTCCTGGCCGGGGCGGCTCAGGACCCGCAGCGTGGTCCTGATGGCGGGGATGTCGGCCGCGGTGGCCGCGGTCGCCCTGATACCCGGCGCGCCGGGCATCGCGGTGGCGCTGGCCCTCGCGGGGCTGCTCCAGTCCGGCGCGATGCTCACTCGCAACCTGTCCCTGCGCGAGGTGCTCCCGCCGGCCGCGCTGGCCGCCGGCTACTCGGTGATGTACGCCGCGGTCGGCGCCGGTTACGCGGCCACCGGCTCCCTCGCCGGCGCCCTGCTGCCGCTCGCCGCGCCCTCGACGGCGATCCTCGCCGGAGTGGCCCTGACCCTGCTGCTGACGTCGGTCGGCTGGTGGGGGGAGATACGCGCCGGCCGGTCAGCGCAGGCTGCCGACCCCGCCGTTGCGCTCGGCGGCGCCGCCGGTGCGGAAGGTGCGCCGGTAGGCGGTGGGGGTGACGCCGAGCGCCGCCTGTAGGTGCTGGCGCATCGACTGGGCCGTGCCGAAGCCGGACTCCCGGGCCACCTGGTCCATCGACAGGTCGGTGGACTCCAGCAGGTGCCGGGCGCGCTCCACGCGCTGCTGGGTGAGCCACTGGCCGGGGCTGACGCCGACCTCCTCACGGAAGCGGCGGGTGAAGGTCCGTACCGACATCGCCTCCTGCTCGGCCAGGTCCCGCAGCTGGATCGGCTCGTGCAGCCGGCCCAGCGCCCAGGCGCGGGCCGCGGTCGTCGTGGCCAGCTGAGGGTCGGGGACCGGCCGGTGGATGTACTGGGCCTGGCCGCCATCGCGGTGGGGCGGTACGACCGTGCGGCGGGCCACGTCGTTGGCGACGGCCGTGCCGAAGTCGCGGCGGACCATGTGCAGGCACAGGTCGATCCCGGCGGCCACCCCGGCCGAGGTCAGCACGTCCCCGTCGTCGATGAACAGCACGTCCGGGTCCACCCTGACGGTCGGGAACAGCCGCTGGAAGTGTTCGGCGTCGGCCCAGTGCGTGGTCGCGGGGCGGCCGTCGAGGTAGCCGGCGGCGGCGAGGACGTAGACGCCGGTGCAGATGGAGGCGAGCCGGGTGCCGGGACGGATCCGGGCCAGGGCGTCGGCCAGCTCGTCGGTGAGCCGTCCCTCGTCGTAGAGCGGGCCGCGCTCGTACGACGCCGGGACGATCACCGTGTCGGCCGTGGCCAGCAGCTCGGGTCCGTGGGGGACGCGCACAACGAAGTCGGCGTCCGTCTCGACCAGCCCGGGCGGCCGAACCGAGCAGGTCAGGACCTCGTAGAGGTGCCGGCCCCGCGCGTCCCGCGGGCGGCCGAAGATCCGGTGCGGTATGCCCAGTTCGAAGGGCAGCAGGCCGTCCAGGGCGAGGACGGCGACCCGGTGCGGCCGGAATTCCCCGGTGGTCGTCATGGCCCGATCGTAGCGAAGGCTGTCCGCCGGGCCACTCGATGCGTGGTCATGCGCACCGGAGGCTGGGTGACGTGACTCAGACAAGCCCAGCAGCCGCCCCCGTCCAGGCCCCGCCCGCCCGGCCCCACCGCGTACACCGCTCCTGGTTCGTCGCCGCCGTCACCTTCGTCACGATCACGGGCGCGGCGGCGTTCCGCTCCCTGCCCGGCCTGCTCATCGACCCGCTGACCCAGGAGTTCGGCTGGTCGCGCGGCACGATCGGCGCGGCCGTCTCCGTCAACCTCGCGCTGTACGGCCTCACCGCGCCGTTCGCCGCCGCGCTGATGGACCGCTTCGGCATCCGCCGTGTGGTCGCCGCCGCCCTCACCGTGATCGCGCTCGGCTCGGGCCTGACCGTGTGGATGACGGCGGCCTGGCAACTGCTGCTGTGCTGGGGCCTGCTGGTGGGACTCGGCACCGGTTCGATGGCGCTGGCCTTCGCCGCGACGGTCACCAACCGCTGGTTCACCGAGCGGCGCGGGCTGGTCAGCGGCATCCTCACCGCGGCCTCCGCCTCCGGCCAGCTGGTCTTCCTGCCGCTGCTGTCGTGGATCGTCGAGCACCACCACTGGCGGCCCGCCGCGGTCACGGTCGCCCTGTCCGCGTTCGCCGTGGTCCCCTTCGTCTGGCTGCTGCTGCGCGACCACCCGGCCGACGCGGGCGTCGCTCCGTACGGGGCGACGGAGTTCGTGCCCAAGCCGCCCCCGCTCACCGGCGCCGCCCGCCGCACGCTCTCCGTGCTGTCCACCTCCGTGCGCACCGGCACCTTCTGGCTGCTCGCCGGCACCTTCGCGATCTGCGGTGCCTCCACCAACGGCCTGGTCCAGACCCACTTCGTGCCGGCCGAGCACGACCACGGCATGCCCGTGACGACGGCGGCCTCGCTGCTCGCGGTGATCGGCGTGTTCGACGTCGTCGGCACGATCGCCTCCGGCTGGTTCACCGACCGCTTCGAACCGCGCCGCCTGCTCGCCGTCTACTACGCCCTGCGCGGCCTGTCCCTGCTCTTCCTGCCGATGCTGCTGGGCCCCGCCGTGCACCCGCCGATGCTCTTCTTCATCGTCTTCTACGGCCTCGACTGGGTGGCCACCGTCCCGCCCACGCTGGCCCTGTGCCGCGAGCAGTTCGGCGAGGACAGCGCCATCGTCTTCGGCTGGGTGCTCGCCTCCCACCAGGTCGGCGCGGCCCTCGTCGCCTACCTCGGCGGAGCCGCCCGGGACGTCTTCGGCTCCTACGACGTCGTCTGGTACGCCGCCGGCACGCTGTGCGCGGCGGCGGCCCTGATGTCCCTGGTCATCCGGCGCACCGGACCGGCCGCCCTCGCGCCCGCCGCAGGCGGCTGACCGCCGCGCCGACCCGCCGGCTCACCCGCCGCCGAGCCGCGCGAACCGCCCCCGGTGGAAGAGCAGCGGCTCGTCCGGGCCGTCCGCACCGAGGGCGTCCACCCGTCCCACGACGATGAGGTGGTCACCCCCGGTGTGCACGGCGTGGACGGTGCAGTCGATCCAGGCGGCGGCACCGGCGAGCCGCGGCGCCCCGGACACGGGCGCGGGGTCGTACGCCACCCCCGCGAACTTGTCCCCGCCGCTCACCGCGAAGCCCCGGCACAACTCCTCCTGGCCGGCACCGAGCACGTTGACGCAGAAGACACCGGCCCGGGCGATACGCGGCCACGTCGTGGACGTACGGCCCACCATGAAGCACACCAGCGGCGGTTCGAGGGAGAGCGAGGAGAACGACTGACAGGCGAACCCGGCGGGCCCGGGCTCCCCCGCGGCGGCCGGCGCGGTGATCACCGTGACACCACTCGCGAAACTCCCGAGCACCCGCCGGAACTCCCCCACCCCGACCGGCGCCCGCTCCCCCTCCCGCACACACCGCAACTCCGCCCGGGGCAACGGCCCCACGGCCCCGGGGCCGAGATACCGCACAGCGACGGCGGCCGCTCCTGCGTGTCCCATCATGTTTCCATTAAAACTGACAGGCCGTCAGGTAACAAGGTTCAGCGGCTGACCGGTTCGGGGGAAGACCAGAAGGGGTCGTTCACGCGGGGGCGCGGAACTTCCTTCCCGTAGTAGCTGGGTCCGCGTCCGCGTGTCGTTGGCCCGCTCACGTCGGACGTCTTGACGCATGCGGTCTGGACATCGAGGAAGAATTGCCCCTCCCCGCCGACGACGAGACTGGTCCGCAGCAGGCCGTCGCTGGTTTCGGCGTACATCTCGGGGAACTCCTTGTCGGAGTTGACCTCCGTGATCCTCAGCCCCGCCTTCTTCCAGTACCGCTCGATGACGCCGAGCAGGGCCCCGCGCCTCTCCGCGGACACCCTCGTCATGACGACCGCACGCCGGGTGACATCCCCGAACTCGTCCGATCCCTCGCAACTGCCGTGGTCCGAGGTGTCGTGCGTCCAGTCCACCGGGGGCCTGACCGCGGAGAAGGTCCCGTGAATCAGAGCGTCGGCCTTCTCCGCCGCCTCCTGCATATCCACTTTCGAGTTCCCCTTCACACTCGCGCCGCCTCCACCCGTCGCACCGCAACCGGCCACGACCAGGACGCTCAGGGCAATGCCGGTCATCCGAATGGTGAGTCTGTTCATCGGGGATCTTCCGTCGTGACTATGTCCGACCGGCCGGCGACGATCTTGGCAATGTTGTTCGCCGCGGAGGGGTTCCTCTCGGGGTCAAAGTAGCCGGAGTGGGCCGGCGTCGGTCCGTCGCCTGAAAGGTAGAGCGGCAGTGGACCGTCCCCAGATTCTATACGGACCGCGCCGAACTCCTCACTGACCGGATCCCTGCCGAACCAGCGTTGGTCGTCCATGTAACTGTCCACCGCCTGGACCGGGCCCAGAAGGCCTCGCTTACCGGGAAGCCAGGAAACAGGGTCGTTTCCAGCAGAAGCGGCAAAAACATGGCCTTTGTTGACATTCAATTCTTCGGCCCTCTGCGCTCCAGTGCCCGGGCTGCCCAACAGGACGATGTCGTCGGCCCCTGGTATGCCGCCGCTTTCTCGCGCTGCCGTACCGACCAGCAGGGAGCCGTAAGAGTGTCCAATTGCAGTGATGTGGGGGTTCTTGTGTGAATTGGTCGCTTGTATCCCGTCCATGAAGCTCCGGTACTCTGGCGCGCCTTTCACTGCATTTTCGGTCGAGGCTACCTCGGTGAGCCCGGGTGCGTCGTAACCCAGCCACACGATGGAGGCCGTCGAATGGTCATACTTGCGTGCTCCCTTTGCCGTTTGGAACGCCCTGCGGACCGTGTCGTCCGCGAAATCACCGTCAAGCGCCGTGCCGAGGCCCGGAACGTATGCGGCGACGTTCTTCGCAGTATCTGGGTTCCCGTAGCTCACGATCGCACGTCCGTTTCCCTCGTCCCCGATGCCGAGAAGGAACATGGGCGGATTGCTGCCTGCGTCGAGCTTGGCCTGGATTCCCTTCATGCCTTCTAGCTGGTCCTTGGACAGGTCGTCGTCGTGTTCTTCGAGCTTCGCTATGAGGAACGTGAGGTTCTCTCGGTTGGCGTCGTCGCGGACCGTCGCCGGGATGCCGTCCAGACTTCCGATGAGCCCGGGGAACGCCGTGAGGTACTCGTCGCGCTCGTCCGCCGACAGGTGGTCCCACCACTCCTTCCGCTCGGAAGGAGACTTTTCCAGCGGAATCTTGCCCCGAAGGTAGGAGAACGCGGATGCGCCGACCGCGTCAACGTCGGACGCGACATCCGCCCATGTACTGGTATCCACGGTCAGACCTGGAGCAGCTTTCAGCTTTTCCAGTGCCCCGCAGTACGTAACGTCGGTGCCCTGAGCCCGAAGCACGGCGAACGAGATACGGTTGGCTATCTCCTGGGCTTTCGCGTAATTTGGGTTGGGAACCTTGACTTTGCCGTCGATGTCACCGAGGCCGGGCCGGTACAGCCGGTGCTTCCCGGACGACGGAACCGCGTTGCCTGGAGTGAAGCGGCCGTCCTCACCGTAGACGGTGCCACCCGGGAACTTTTCACCCGTCTCCTCGTTCGCACCGTCGGCCGGGTAGGTGACACCACCCTTGTCGTCGACCGTGTAACCGAGCGCTGCGGCGTCGTCGAGAGCTTCGACAAGAGCCTTGCGTTGCGTGGTCAACTCTGCCGCCAGACCGTCGAGGACTCCTCTGATGAGTCCGCACTCGGCATGCACGTAGTGGTAGTTGTCAGCCAATCGTTTCAGGCGTTTGACAGCAGCCTGCGCGGATTCACTCTCCTGAGTCTTGCTCAGAGGACCGCTCATGCGGCCGTCGATCTGCTCGCGTGCGGAGTCCGCATGCCGGGATGCCGTACCCCATCCGTCGGCTGCGTGGGTGAGCTTTTCCAGCTTCAGGTCTCGCAGTTGCTGCCAGGTCAGCGCGGAGTCCACGGTCAGACGTCCTTTCCTGCACCGGGCACCTTCACGGCATCGGTCTTGGAGCGCACCGCCTCGTCTGTCTCACCCATGTCCTGCGCCACTTCGCGGAGTTTGGGTCCCAGGGTGTTGCACTCGTTCCGTACCGTCCCCAGTCGCTTCTCCCACGAGGCGAGGACGGACTTCAGCGCCGCCAAAGTGGTCAACCCCTCAAGGGCACCTGTCACTTCCTCGTGGGCGATGCTCAGGTCGGCCTTGGACTTGACGGTACTGGTGTGCAGATCGTCGGCTGTGTCGGCGGCTCGCGTCCAGGGACCGTTCGTGTGCCGCAGTCTGCCGGTGCCGCGTCCCCCACACGACGCGCTGGTCGAGTCGCCAGGGTCGGCGGGAACACGGTTGAGCTGCATGCGTGTTCCATGCCGTTCAGCGGCAGCCGTCTTGAGTTGCTCCCACTCATCCCAGGCCACGCGGTCACTCTCCCCGTTGTCGGCCATACGCCCTGGCTGAGGATATGGCTCGCGTCGGGCCCGGCTCATGCGCGGAAGAGCTCACCCGTCTGAGTACCCGTACTCAGAAGTTCACCGGCCCCGGAACCCCGGCTCCCGGTGTTCGGTGAACGCCCGTAGGCCCTCTCGGGCGTCCTCGGTCGTCATGTTGATCTCCTGGGCCCAGGCCTCCGCGGCGAAGGCGGTGGTGCGGTCGGTGTCGAGGGAGGTGTTCAGCAGGTGCTTGGTCAGGGCGAGGGCCCTGGTCGGGGCGGAGGCCAGGCGGAGGGTCCAGGCGCGGGCCGTCCTGTCGAGGTCGGCGTCGGGGACGACCCGGTTGACCAGGCCCAGGCGTTCCGCCTCCGGTGCCGGGAGCGGGTCGCCGAAGAACAGGAGTTCCTTCACGCGCTGGAGGCCGGTCAGGCGGGGGAGGAGGTAGGTGCCGGCGGCGTCCGGGACCAGGCCCCGGCGGACGAACACCTCGATGAAGCGGGCCGATTCGGCGGCCAGGACCAGGTCGCAGGCGAGCGCCAGGTGGGCGCCGAGACCGGCCGCCGTGCCGTTCACGGCGGCCAGGACCGGTTTCTCGCAGTCCAGTACGGCTGCCATCAGGCGTTGTGCGCCCACGCGGAGCAGGCGGGCCACGTCACCCGGGGCGCGGTGGCCGGTGCCGGTCCCGCCCCGCAGGTCCGCTCCCGCGCAGAAGCCCCGGCCGGTGCCCGTGAGGAGCACCGCCCGGACGTCCGGGTCGGCGGAAGCCTGTGCCAGCAGGTCGACGAGGCGGTCGCGCATGGCCGGGGTCAGCGCGTTCAAGGACTCCGGGCGGTTCAGGGTCACGTGGAGGACCCGGTCGCGGATGTCGTGCCGGACCTCCCTCACCGGCACACCACCAACGCGTCCAGCGCCACCGCGCCCTGTCCCCGGGGCAGCACCATCAACGGGTTGACGTCCAGCTCGGCGATCCGGTCCCCCAGTTCCAGGGCCATCCGCTGGACCCGCAGGACGACCTCCACCAGCGCGTCCACGTCGGCCGGCGGGCGGCCCCGGACGCCGGACAGCAGGGCCCGGCCGCGGAGTTCGCCGAGCATGGCGCGTGCCTGCTCCTCCCCGAAGGGCGGGACGCGGACCGCCGCGTCGTGCAGCACCTCCACCAGGATCCCGCCGAGCCCGACCGTCACCGTCGGACCGAACAGCTCGTCGTGGGTGACGCCGACCATCATCTCCACGCCCTGCTCCACCATCTGGCACACCAGGACGCCGTCCAGCCCGACCCCCTCGTAGCGGGCGATGTCGTTCAGCTCCCGGTAGGCGTCGCGGACCTGGCTCGCCGAGGTCAGACCGATCTTCACCAGCCCCAGTTCCGTCTTGTGGGCGATCTGCGCGCCGGACGCCTTCATCACCACCGGATAGCCCACCTGCCCGGCCGCCCGTACGGCCGCGGCCGCGCTGGTCACCAGCTGCTCGCGCGGCACCCGGACGCCGTACGCCCGCAGCAGCTGCTTGGCCGCGTACTCGCTGAGCTGCCGGCCCGGCTGCACCAGCGCCTCCGCCTTGCGGAAGGACGGGGAGGGGGTGCGCGGGGCCGCGTCGAAGGGGGAGCGGTAGTCGGCCACGAAGCGGTGGTGGTCCAGCCAGGCGCGGACGGCGCCCAGGCAGTTGCCGACGGTCCGGAAGGTGGCCACCCGTGAGGACCCGAGCAGCACCTCCCGGTACGCCGGCTCGGTGCCGGCCGGCGAGCCCCACACCACGCACACCAGCTTGTCCGTCTCCTCGGCGGCGGCCACCAGATCGCGGACGAGCCTGTCGCTGAGCGGCGGGAAGGGGCCGGTCACCGGGCAGACCAGCACCCCGACCGCGGGGTCGGCGAGCAACGCGTCGATGATCTTCCGGCCGCGTTCGTCGCCGACCGGGTGGCCGCCGTTGTCCACCGGGTTGGCCACGCTCAGGTACCGCGGGATCCACTGGTGCAGCTCGGCCTGCTTCTCCGGCGACAGCCCCGGCAGCCGCAGCCCCGCCCCGGCGGCCAGGTCGGCTACGTGCGCGCCCGTTCCGCCCGAGATGGAGTAGACGACCACCCCCTCGGCCCGCGGCGGCTTCGCGCGCGCCAGCAGCGCCGCCGTGTCCTGGAGCTGGTCCAGGGCGTCGACGCGGATCACGCCGTACTGCCGCATGGCCGCGTCCACCACGTCGTCGGCGCCGGTGAGCTTGCCGGTGTGCGAGGCGGCCGTCCTCGCGCCGGCCTCGGTCCGGCCCACCTTCACGGCGACCACCGGCACCCCGCGGCGGGCGGCGCGGTCGGCGGCCAGCAGGAAGGCACGGCCTTCCTTGAGCCCCTCGACGTAGGCGGCGATCGCGCCGACCTCGGGCTGCTCGGCGAACCAGGACAGGAAGTCGGCGGTCTCCAGGTCGGCCTCGTTGCCGGTGGGCGCCCAGTGCGAGAGCCGGATCCCGAGTTCCTGGAGGGCGAAGACCGGCCGGCCCTGGTGCCCGGACTGGGTGATCAGCGCGATGGCCGGCCCGGTGAGGTCCTCCCGGAACCGCTCGAAGGCGTTGAGGTTGGTGTTCGGGCCGAGCAGCCTGAGCCCGGTGCGCCGTACGGCCTCGGCCAGCCGCTCCTGCGCCCGCGCGCCCGCCGCACCGGTCTCCGCGAACCCGGAGGCGAACGCCACCGCGAACTTGACCTTGGCGTCGGCGAGTTCGGCGATCAGCGGGAGCGGGTCGGCGACCAGCAGAACGGCCAGGTCGACCGGTCCGGGCAGCTCGGCGACGGAGGCCGCGCAGGGCAGGCCGAAGACGGAGGACCGGGACGGGTGCACGGGATGCACCCGGGCGCCCACGCGTCCGGCCCAGTCCAGCAGCTGCCGGGTGATCCCGGTGTTCGGCCGTCCCTCGGTGTCCGAGGCGCCGATCACGGCGACCGACTCCGGCCGGAAGAACCGGGTCAGGTCCGGTACGTCCGCGTACAGCGGGCGCCCGCTGACATCGAGGTCCGCCACCCGGTCGTGGACGGCGGGGCCGGGCCGGTCCTCGCCGCAGGCGATGACCCGGGCCCGGCGGGAGTCGGTGGTGAGGGTGCCGTGGGTCGATCCGAGCATCGTTCCGCCCGCCTCCTGTGAGACAGCCACCAGCAACTGACGCTCCGTCAGGTTACTGAGTTGACGGTCTGTCAGGAATGGGTCGGAACGGCAAAGTTACCGGGCGTCTACGTCAGCCGGCGCGCGACCGCCCTGGCGATCCTGCCCGCGTCGATCGCCAGCTCCCGGAGCATCCCGCTGATCGGGTTGGTGAACCCGGTGAAGTACAGGCCGGACGCCTGGGCGGGGGTACGGCCGCCGTGTGCCACCGGCCGGCCGCGCTCGTCCAGCACCCCGAGGTGCCCGACGAGCCCCTCCAGCGCGCGCTCGTACCCCGTCGCCGCGATCACCGCGTCGGCCGAGATCCGGCTGCCGTCGACGAGGACCACCTTGCCCTCCTCGAACGCCTCCACGGCGGCCACGACCTCCACCGCGCCCCTGCGCACGGCGTCGATCAGCCCGACGTCCTGCACCGGGATCGCGCCCTGCCGCACCCTGCTGTACAGGCCGGTCTCCGGACGCCGCAGCCCGTACGCGGACAGGTCCGGGGTGCTCAGTCGCCCCACCGGCCCGGCGAGCCGGTCCACGAGCCGCACCGGCAGCCGCCGGACCAGCACGCCCGTGTACTGGGCGGCCCAGCCGAGGGTGGAGCGGCGCAGGATGTGCGGCGGTGTGCGCACCGCCAGCCGGACCCGCGCGGCCCCGCCCTCCACCAGGTCCACGGCGATCTCCGCGCCCGTGTTGCCGATCCCGACGACGAGCACGTCCCGGCCCCGGTACGGCTCGGCGTTGCGGTAGTCGCCGGCGTGCAGCAGCTCACCGCCGTACCCCTCCCGGCCCGGCCAGTCGGGCAGCCGGGGGGTGTGGTTGAAACCGGTGGCGACGACGACCGCGCTGCCGGTCAGCTCCCGGCCGCCGGAGGCGTGCAGCAGCCACCCGGTGCCGTCCGCGCTCCGCTCGACGCGGTGCACCTCCACCCCGGTGACGATCTCCAGCTCGTGGTGCTCGGCGTACTTCTCCAGGTAGCGCACCACGTCGTCCCGGGACACCCAGCGGCCGAACCTGCGGGGTATGGCCAGTCCCGGCAGCGCGGACAGCCGCCGTGTGGTGTGCAGGTGCAGCCGGTCGTAGTGCCGCCGCCAGGAGGCGCCGACCCGGTCGGACTTCTCCAGGACCACGGCCCGTACGCCCCGCGCCCGCAGCGCGTACGCGGCGGCGAGACCGCCCGGGCCGCCGCCTATCACGTAGACCGGGCGGTCGGCGGGGGTCGGTGCGGGGCGGGCGGGCGAGGGACGGGAGACGGCCATGAGCGGGAGCGTAATCACACACCCGGTTGATGGGTCTCGGTCAAGACCGGAATTGGTTGCGGATTGATCACGCCTGCCGATTCCTGTACCTGGCGGGGCGCCGGCGGATGTCCGGGGAGGACTCACGGGGTGGGCTTCGGCGGACCCGCGGGGTGGGCTTCGGCGGACCCGCGGGGTGGGCTTCCCGCCGTGTCTGACGTACCGTCAGATCCATGGATGCGATAGGGCTCGACGGCGCGGAATGGCTGGCGGTGCTGCGGATCGGGCTCGGCCTGTGGTGGCTGGAGAGCTGGCGGCACAAGGACAAGAAGGCGTGGTTCGAGCGGGGCAGCGGGATCGCCTGGGCGGCGGACGTCGCGGCGGAACACCGGTGGACCCCGGTCCGGGCGGGCTTCGACACGGTGGTGAAACCCCACCCGAAGCTGATGGCGTACGTGGTCGCCTACGCCGAACTCTCCCTGGGCCTCGGCCTGATCGCCGGCTTCCTGACCCCGGTCGCCCTGATCGGCGGGCTGCTCCTCAACGCGCTCTACTTCGTCCTCGTGATCCACGACTGGGCGGAACAGGGCCAGAACTCGATGATGGCCCTGATCTCCCTCGTCGGGTTCTTCGGGATGTCCTGGCAGACCTGGTCGCTGGACGCGGCGCTGGGATGGTTCTGATGGGCGGTCACGACACGACGGGCGGCCCGCGCCACGACCTCCCGGAGACCGACGCCCTCACCCGCCCCTACTGGGAGGCGGCCGCCGGGGGCCGCCTGCTGATCCGCCGCTGCGGGGCCTGCGGCCGGGCCCACCACTACCCCCGCGAGTTCTGCCCGCACTGCTGGAGCGAGCGGGTCGGCTGGGAGGAGGCGAGCGGCCGGGCGACGCTGTACACGTGGTCCACGGTCCACCGCAACGACCTGCGCCCGTTCGACGCCCGCGTCCCCTACCTGGCCGCGGTGGTCGACCTGGCCGAAGGCCCCCGGATGATGACGGAACTGGTGGACTGCCCGGAGGACGCCGTGCGGGCCGGAATGCCGCTGGAGGTCACGTTCCGGGACGGCATCCCGGTGTTCCGCGGCGCACCGGGCGGCGACGGACCCGGGCCGTGCGGAGACGGAGCCGTTCCGTGCGGAGACGGAGCCGGCCCGCGCGGAGACGGAGCCGGCCCGCGCGGAGACTGGCCCGCCCCGGCCCGGCTCAGTTCCACGGATCGGTGAAGGACCTGCCCGGCACCGGCTTGGCGATGAGCGCGACCGGCGCGAAGAAGTTCACCTGGCCGATCGCGAACATCAGCGTGGCCAGCGCCTTGCCCTCGTAGTGCTCGGCCGCCCGCGCGTACAGCTCGTCGGAGACCCGCTCGCCGGACGCGGACGGCTGGAGCACGGCCTCCACCAGGGCCAGCGCGGCCCGCTCGGCGGCGGTGAAGTACGGCGAGTCCTGCCAGGACGCCACCGAGGTGATCCGCTCCTCCGACTGCCCGGCCTTGCGCAGGAAGCCCGTGTGCAGCACGGTCAGGTAGGTGCTGCCGACGATCTGGCCGGCCCGCAGCTGGACGAGGCCGATCGTGGAGCGCGGCACCGAACCGTTGCCGGTCGCCCGGAACAGTGCCGCCGACACCTCCGCCAGCTCGGGCACCAGCTGCGCCGGGTCCTCGGGCATACGGGGGGCCATCGGGACCTCGGCCGTGATCGAACGCTTCTCCATCGCCGTCTCCTCGTGCTCGTGAACCGCTGTCACCGCCCTGACGGACGACGGCGCGGAAGTGTGACCGGCGGGAAAGGAGATTCCTCAGGACCGCGGGGCGGGATCCACAGGGTCCTCAGGAGCGCGGCGAGGGATCCACAGGGTCCTCAGGAGCGCGGCGAGTAATTCCTCAGGGCCACAGCAGCGCCCGGCTCCAGCCGAACTCCGTGCTGCGGTACTCCAGGCGCACGTGCCGCCGGTCCGGGTCCCCCTGGAAGAACTCCACGGTCTCCGGGCGGAGCCGGTACAGGGTCCAGGTCGGCGACGGCTCCCCGGGGTTCGCCCGGGCCCGCTCCCAGGCCGCCTCCGACGCCTGCCGCAGCTCCGCCGCCGAGGCCAGCTCCTCGCTCTGCCGGCCGGTCAGCGCGGCGGCCAGCGCGCCCGTGGACCGCGCGTGCAGGTCGGCCTGGCTCTCCTCGGACGGCGCGGAGACGACCGGCCCCCGCACCCGCACCTGGCGGCCCAGCACCGGCCAGTAGAAGGCGAGGGCGGCGTACGGCCGGGCGGTCAGCGCACGGCCCTTGCGGCTGGTGGAGTGCGTGGCGAAGGACCAGCCGTCCGGGTCGGCGCCGTGCAGCATCACGATCCGCACGTCCGGCCTGCCCTCCTCGTCCACGGTCGCCAGCGACATGGTGTGCGGCTCCTGCTGCCCCGCCGCCACCGCCTCCGCGAACCAGGTCGTGAACAGGGCCAGCGGGGCGGGCGGTGCCGTGTCCGGGTCGAAGGGGTCCAGCCGGGTCGCCTCCGGGTCCCAGACCCGCTGCGAGCGGAGCAGTTCGTGAAGATCGTGCTGTGCCATGGGGCGAGTATCACCGCTCATCGCGTGCTCAGTCCTGCGCCACCGCCCGCCCTCCCGCCCGGTCCCGCCCCGCCCCGCTCAGTCCCGCGCCAGCACCACCGTTCCGGAGGAGCAGAACCAGCCGCCGGTCCCCGAGGCCACGCCCAGCCGGGGCAGCCCGCCGTCCCGTGTCCGCACCTGCCGTTCCCCGGCCTCTCCGCGCAGCTGCCGTACCGCCTCCACCAGCAGGAACAGGCCCCGCATCCCCGGATGCTGGGCCGACAGCCCGCCCCCGTCCGTGTTCACCGGCAGCTCCCCGCCCCGCACCAGCAGCCGGCCCTTCCCCACGAACGCCCCGCCCTCGCCCTTCGCGCAGAAACCCAAATCCTCCAGGGTCACCAGGGTCATGTAGGTGAAGGCGTCGTAGATCTCCGCGAAGTCGACGTCCGCCGGGGTCACCCCCGCCCGCCCGAAGGCCAGCCGGCCGCTCACCGCCGCAGGGGAGACCGTGAAGTCCGGCCACTCCGACATGGCGGCGTGGGAGACGTGCTCGCCGGTGCCGAGGATCCGGACGGGGGCCGTACGGCAGTCCCGTGCGTACTCCTCGGCGGCCAGCAGGACCGCCGCGCCGCCGTCCGAGCGCAGACAGCAGTGCAGCCTGGTGAAGGGGTCCGCGACCATCGGGCCGGACAGGACGTCGTCGACGGTGACCGGATCGCGGAACATCGCCTCCGGGTTCAGCGCGGCGTTCGCCCGCGCCTGGACCGCCACCTCGGCCAGCTGCTCGACCGTGGTGCCGTACTCGATCATGTGCCGGCGGGCCGCCATCGCGTACTTCGCGATCAGCGTGTGGCCGTACGGCGCCTCGAACTGGAGGGGGCCGCGCGCGCCGAAGGACAGGGTGCCCGTGCGGCGGCCCGCCCTGATGTCCGCGCGGGCCGTGGAGCCGTAGACCAGCAGGACGGCGTTCGCGTGGCCGGCCGCGATCGCGTCCGCGGCGTGCGCCGCCATCACCTCCCAGGTCGCGCCGCCGACCGAGGTGGAGTCCACCCAGGTGGGGCGCAGGCCCAGGTACTCGGCGACCTCCACCGGCGCGAGCGTGCCGAGTCCGGCGGAGGCGAACCCGTCGACCACCGCCCGGTCCAGGCCCGCGTCGGCGAGGGCCCGGCGGGCCGCCTGGGCGTGCAGCGCGTACGGCGTCGCGTCGTCCACCCGTCCGCAGTCGGAGAGGGCCACGCCGGCCACGGCGGCCTTCCTGCTCCCTCGGCCCATGAGCGGGCTCCTCCCTCTGGGCATCTCGTTCCGGCCCTCCTAATATGACGCCCCGTCAGATAAGGAGGGAAGGCCATGGACACACGCCTCACCGCCGAGCAGGACGAGATCCGCCGAACCCTGCGCGAGCTGCTGCGCACACGCTGCGGCCCGGCCGAGGTGCGCGCCGCCGTCGACACCCCCGCCGGATACGACCCCCTCCTGTGGCCGGCCCTCGCCGGCCGGCTCGGCCTGCCCGGGCTCGCCCTGCCCGAGCGGTACGGCGGTGTCGGCTGCTCGGTCACCGAACTGGCCCTCGCCTGCGAGGAGGTGGGGCGGGCGCTCACCCCCTCGCCGCTGCTCGCCACCTCCGTCCTGACCGCCCCGCTGGTCCTCGCCCTCGGCACCGGGGAGCAGTGCGCCGGCCTGCTGCCCCGCATCGCCGCCGGCACCCTCACCGCCGCCCTCGCCGTCCCCGGGCCCGCTCTCACCGCAGCCCTCGCCCTGACCTGCGGGAACGACAGCTACAGCGCCGGTGGTGGACGGGCCGGCGGGGTGCAGGCGCGACGGGCGGACGGTGGCTGGCGGCTGTACGGGGAGGCCGCGCAGGTGCTGGACGGGCACAGCGCCGGGCTGCTGCTCGTCCCCGCGCACACCGGAGGCTTCGCCCGCTCGCGGACCCTGCTGTTCCTCGTCCCGGCGGACGCGGCCGGCCTGACCCGCACCCGGCAGACCGCGCTGGACGCCACCCGCCCCCAGGGGCGCGTGCAACTGTGGGACGTGAGCGCCGAGGTGCTCGGCTCGGCCGACACCGACGTGCGCCCCGCCCTCGCCGCGCTCGGCGACACCCTCGCCGCCGTCCTCGCCGCCGAGGCCGTCGGGGCGGCCGACCGGATACTGGAGCGGACCGTCGAATACGCCGGACAGCGCGAGCAGTTCGGACGCCCCATCGGCTCCTTCCAGGCCGTCAAGCACCGGTTGGCGGACGTGTACGTCGAGGTCCAGGCGGCCCGGTCCGCCGCGTACTACGCCGCCTGGGCGGCCGGCCAGGGGCAGCGGGCCGGCGGACTCGCCCTCGCGCAGGGACTGGAGGCACTGCGCCGGGCCGCCGCCGACGGCATCCAGCTGCACGGCGGGATCGGGTTCACCTGGGAGCACGACGCCCACCTGTACTTCAAGCGGGCGGCCGGAGACGAGCTGCTGTTCGGCCCGGTGCACCGGCTGCGCGACCGGGCCGCCGAGACGGCCGGGCTGTTCGCGGGCGGGGAGGTGGCCGTCTGATGGCCACGTCGCTCGGCGTCCGGCTCGTCCGGAAGGCCTCCTCCACCCGGCTGTTCGCCAGGGTCGCCCCCCATGTCGTCCCGGCCCTCGACCGGGGCGTGCACCGGCTCACCCGGGGCCGGGTGCTGCTCAGCGCCCGGATGCTGCCCGGCGTGATCCTCACCTCGACGGGAGCGAGGACCGGACGGCCCCGCCGGACCCCGCTGGCCTGCATGCCGGAGGCGGACGGCAACGGCTGGATCCTGGTCGGCTCCAACTTCGGCCGTCCCGGCCACCCCGCCTGGACCCACAACCTCCTCGCCCACCCGGAGGCCTCGGTGAACCGGCAGGGCCGGGACGTCCCGGTCACGGCCCGGCTGCTCACGGGGGAGGAGCGGGCCGCCGCCTGGCAGGCACTGCTGGCGTTCTGGCCGCCGTACGCCGTGTACCAGGCGCGGGTGGAGCGGGAGATCCGACTGTTCCGGCTGACACGCAGGTAGCGCTCCGCAGGGGCGCGGGGACTGTGCGACCGGCCCCTACGGCAGCCGCGGCCGTACGGCAGCCCGGTCGTACGACGGCCGGTCCGGACGGGGGCCGGGGGCCGCACGGCGGCGGGTCCGGCAGCGGCCGCCGCCGCCCGCTGGCCTAGAGCGTCGCCAGCCGCTCCACCAGCAGGAACGCCCCGATCCCCAGCATCGCCGCACCGGACGTCCGCGTCACCGCCCGGGCTGCCACGGGCCGCGCCGCGAGGAGGGCGCGGGCGAGGGCGCCCACCGTGAGGTAGACGGCCGCGCAGCAGGCCATGTGGAGGAGGCCGAGGGCGGCCGTCTGGGCGGGGACGGGCAGGCGGCTGCCCCGGAGGGTGAGGAACTGGGGGAGTACCGAGAGGTAGAGCAGCAGGCCCTTGGGGTTCAGGCCGCTGATCGTGGCGCCGCGCAGGAAGAGCCGGCCCTCGGGGGCCGCCGTGGTGTCCGCGTCCGGGACCGCCGGGCGGCGCAGGACGCCCCAGCCGAGCCAGAGCAGATAGCCCGCGCCCGCGACCGTCAGGACCGTCAGCAGCCGGGGCGAGCCGACCACCAGTACGGCGAGGCCCGCCGTCGCCAGGGCGGTGTGCAGGGCGTAGCCGCAGACCAGGCCCGCCACCGCGCGCAGGACCGAGCCGCCGCGCAGCGCGGTCGTGATGACGTACGCCCAGTCGGCGCCCGGTACGCACACCAGCAGCAGGTCCACGAGGAGGAAGGAGAGGAGCAGTGCCGATTCCATACCGGGGACATTAGGCGTGAATGGCCCGAAAGTGTTCCTGTAGTTTGCTCATGATCGCTATTTCTGAGCAAGTATCTTCTTCATGGACGACGTGGACCGGAAAATCCTTGCGGAGCTGCAGCAGGACGGGCGGCTGACCGTGACCGAGCTGGCCGCCCGGGTGCGGCTCAGCGTCTCGCCCTGCCACCGGCGGCTGCGCGAGCTGGAGCGGTCCGGCGCCATCCAGGGCTACCGCGCGGTGGTGGACCCGGCCTCGCTCGGCCTGAACTTCGAGGCGCTGGTCTTCGTGTCCATGCGCCAGGAGGACCGGGACACGGTGGCGGAATTCGAGCGGGCGGTCGGCGGGCTGGAGCACGTGCTGGACGCCCAGCGGCTGTTCGGCGAGCCGGACTACCTGCTCCGGGTGGCCACCGCCGACCTGGCCGCGTTCCAGCGGCTGTACGACGAGCGGCTGGCGACCCTGCCCGGTGTGCAGCGGCTGACGTCGACGCTCGTGATGAAGCACGTGGTGCGGGACCGGCCGTTGCCGGCGTAGACGGCAGGCGGTGGTTCACCGTGTGAACCACCGCCTGCCAGACAGGACTTGGACCCTGACAACGGGTGCGCTTATTTGGAAGGCTTCTTGCCGGTCACGCCCAGGTGCACCAACAGCGCCAGGTTCGGCTTCAGTTCGGCCTGCTTCACGCCCCAGGAGGAGAAACCCTTCTGGTGGGACGCCACCGCCGCGAGCATCGCGACCAGCGAACCGGCCACCGCCGCCGGGTTCACGTCCTTGTCGACCCGGCCCTTGGACTGCAGTTCCGCGATGGAGTCCGCGAGGGAGTTGTTGACCGAGTTAAGGATCTTCATGCGGATCTTGTAGAACCGTTTGTCCCCCTCGGCCGCTCCGAGGTCGACCACCCGCAGGATCGCGTCGTTCTTCCGCCAGAACTCCAGGAACCCGTCCACGAGTTCCTGCGCGGTGGCCCAGCCGGACTTGCCGGCCCAGCTGCGCCCTTCGAGCAGTTCGGTCAGCCCGGCACCCTCGGCCGCCATCTGCTCGGCGATCTCCAGGACGGCGCCCTCGACGTCGGGGAAGTACTGGTAGAAGGTCGCGGGCGAAGTGCCCGCCTTCCGGGCGACATCGATGACCTTGACGTCCCGGTAGGGGGAGGAGCTGAGCATCTCGCTGAGGCAGTCGAGCAGCTTCTGCCGGGTCGCCTGCCCACGCCGGCCGGCCACGCGGCCGTCGACGGTACGCACTTGTCCTGTCATGCCGTCAGCTTACCGAGGGGTGATCGGAGCGCGATTCGGCCGACTGCAAATGGGGTGCACGGGGGTATCGGGGAGGGTGTGCCTGGTCTGCGGGGTGCGCGCGGCCCGGTTACTTTGACGGCATGGCCGAAAACAGGGCATCCGCGAACGAAGAGGCATACAGGGAGGGCGTCCCCTGCTGGGTGGACGCCCAGCTGCCCGACGTCGAGGCGGGCAAGCGGTTCTACGGTGAGCTTTTCGGATGGGGCTTCGAGGAGTCGTACGGCTCCTCCGTGTGGGCCGTGCTGGACGGCGACCGCGTCGCCTCGCTCGCGCCCAAGACCGACGGCCGTATGCCCACCGTCTGGACGGTGTCCTTCGCGACCTCGGACGCGGGCGCCCTCGGCCGGCGGATCAATGCGGCCGGCGGACAGGTGGTCATGGCCCCGTTCCCGGTCGGCGACCTCGGCACCGCCGCCCTCGCCGCCGACCCCGACGGCGCGGTCTTCGGGCTGTGGCAGCCCGGCACCCATCCCGGCTTCGGGCGGCGGCGCGCGCCGGGCACCTTCGTCTGGGCCGAGCTGTACACCCGGGACACCGCCGCCGCCAACGCCTTCTACGGCGGCCTCTTCCACGACGCCCTGTTCGGCACCGACGCCGAGCCCGACTTCGGCCGCGCGCACGTCACCGAGGTCTTCCCGGCCGAGATGCCTCCGCACTTCCTCGTCCACTTCCGGGTCACGGATCTGGACGACGCCCTGGATGCCGTACAGCGGCTCGGCGGACGCGTCCAGGCTCCACCCTTCGAGACGTCGTACGGACGAGTGGCCGTCGTCACCGACAATCAGGGGGCGTCGTTCGCGCTGCTGCACCGCTGATCCATCCGGTTTGGATGGATTGGGCATGAGACACCCTGATTGTCATCGGGTTCGCAACCGGCCGCCCGGCCAGGAAGAATCGGGGTGCGTGCCGCCACGGCGGTGCGGTGGTGAGACGCTGCACTCCGGTCGCGTACATATGGAGAGTGGCGCGGCTCGTACGGGGAGGTGGCAGGCAAGTGGTGGATCAGCTGACGCAGCACGATCCGCGGCGGATCGGGCCGTTCGAGGTGCTGGGCCGGCTGGGCGCCGGCGGCATGGGGCTGGTCTATCTCGCGCGCTCGGCATCCGGCCGGCGCGTGGCGATCAAGACGGTGCGCACCGAGCTGGCCGAGGACCAGCTCTTCCGCGTCCGCTTCACCCGTGAGGTGGAGGCGGCCCGCGCGGTCTCCGGCTTCTACACCGCGGCCGTGGTCGACGCCGACCCGCGCGCCGCCGTGCCCTGGCTGGCCACCGCCTACGTCCCCGCGCCCTCGCTGGAAGAGATAGTGAACGACTGCGGGCCGCTCCCGGCCCAGGCCGTGCGCTGGCTCGCGGCGGGCGTCGCCGAGGCCCTCCAGTCCATCCACGGCGCCGGGCTGGTCCACCGCGACCTCAAGCCCTCCAACGTGCTCGTGGTCGAGGACGGCCCCCGGGTGATCGACTTCGGTATCGCCTCCGGCGTCTCCAACACGCGCCTGACCATGACGAACGTCGCCGTCGGCACCCCCGCCTACATGTCCCCCGAGCAGGCCAAGGACTCCCGCAGCGTCACCGGCGCCAGCGACGTCTTCTCCCTCGGCTCCATGCTGGTCTTCGCGGCCACCGGCCACCCGCCCTTCCACGGCGCCAACCCGGTCGAGACCGTCTTCATGCTGCTCCGCGAGGGCCCGGACCTCACGGGCCTCCCCGACGAGCTGCGCCCGCTCATCGAGCTCTGCATGCAGATGGACGCCACCGCCCGCCCCACCCCGGCCGACCTCCAGGCCCAGCTCGCCCCGCACCTGTTCGGCTCCGGTTCCGACGACAGCGGCACCGCCTCCGCCTGGCTGCCCGAGAAGGCGGTCGCCCTCATCGAGTCCCGCCGCGGCGGACGCCCCGCCGCCAAGCCCGCCCCGGCACCGACCGGCGGCCCGCGCAGCGGCGGCCGGCAGGCCGTACCCCCGCCCCCGCCCTACGACCCCCCGGCCCCCGCGCCCGCCCCGGTGTCCGTCCCCGCCGGCGTCGCCCCCGACACCGGCCCGGTCCGGCTGGCCGGCGCCCAGGTGCCCATCGGCCCCGGACCCCGGGTCGCCGACGCCCGCGCCGCCGCCGTCAAGGCGCCCCCGCCCGAGGCCGGCCTGGTCGCCAGCTGGTCCCGGCCCCGCCCCGGCGTGGCCGGCGCCGACCCCGCCGTACCGCCCGTACCGCCGACGCCCCCGGAGACGGCGAGCGGCTGGCGCCCCTGGCGCTTCCGCATGTCCAACGACGTGTGGGGCACCCCCGCCGTGGCCGACGACCTGGTCTACGTCACCTCCTTCGAGGTGCACGCCCTGGACGTCGGCACCGGCCGCCGCCGCTTCAAGACCCGGGACGTCGCCTGGTCCATGGCGGTGGCGGACGGCCGTATCCACGCCTCCGACGGCCCCACCCTGTTCGCCCTGGACGCCCGCGAGGGCACCGACCTGTGGCGGCTGTCCACGGACGCCTGGGTGTACTGCCTCAAGGCCGACCGCGGCACCGTCGTCACCGGCACCCGCGGCGGCGGCGTCCAGGCCTGGGAGGCCGCCACCGGGCAGAAGCTGTGGGAGATCACCGGCTGCCAGACCGACTTCGAGTCCCCCGAGGCGGGGCCCGCCGTGCACGACGGCACGGTGTACGTCTGGCAGGACGCCCGGCTGCGCGCCCTGGAGGCCCGCACCGGCGAGGAGCGCTGGTCGTACCCCATCGGCGACGCGGCCTCCTGCGGCGGCGTCCCGGTCCGCCTGACCCCCGCCCCGGACGGGCACGTCTACGTCTCCGCCGGCACCCGCGTGCTCGCCGTCGAGGCGGCGAGCGGCATGGTCCGCTGGCACTTCGAGGCCCCGGCGGTCTTCCTGAGCCCGCCCGCCTTCGCCCCCGGCCCCGCCGTCACCGGCGGCGGTGTGTACCTCGCCGACTACCTCGGCACGGTCTACGCCCTCGACGCCGCCGACGGCCGCGACCGCTGGCGCATCGCGACCGAGGCCCGCTCCTCCGTCGAGCCGGTCCTGGTGGCCGCCGGGCACGTGCACGTCGGCAGCGGCACCGGCCTCTACACGCTGGACGCGGTCACCGGCACCCCCAAGTGGCGCTTCCAGGCGGGCGGGGAGGTCGTGGGCGCGCCCGCCGTCGCCGAGGGCCGCATCCACTTCGGCTCCACCGACCACCTCCTCTACACGCTGAAGGCCGACGACGGCCGGCTGCGCTGGAAGCTGGCGACCGGCGGCGAGATCACCGGCTCCCCGGTGGTCAAGGACGGTGTGGTGTACGCGTGCAGCAAGGACCGGTGCGTGTACGCGCTGGACGCGGAGAAGGGGACGGGGACGGCGCGGACGGCCTGAGCGGGCACCGGCCGCGGGGCCCGCGGGTGGGTGACGGCCGTCGTACCGGTCGCACGGAAGGGCCTGGGACGGCGGCCGTCGTCGCGGGGGAGCGGGTGCGTCCACCGCTCTCAGGGCAGACGCTACGCCGGGTACGCGGCGGTCGCCACACAGTGACATGACCGTGACAGCCACCGTCTAGAGTGCGGGGCATGCATCGACGGGGACACATGCTCAGACTCACGGCGGTATCGGTCCTGGTCGTCCTGGCACTGACCGGATTCAGGAGCCGCGGCCACGGCCACGGCCACAGCCATGGCAGCGGCGGCGGGTGCAGCAGCTCCAGCCAGGACCACGACAGCTCCACGTCCACGTCGTCGGGCGGCGGCTACGGCTCCGGCACGCACCACGACTACGACGATGACGACGACTACTACGGCGACGACGCCTACGACGACTCGTACGGCGACGACACCTCCGGCGGCTCGTCCGACGCATCGACCGGCACACCGATCCCCTCCGAGCACCAGGACGGCACGGCCCGGCTGGTGAGCTGCGCGACGGTGAAGAAGCCCTACGCGACCGTCGAGATCACCAACCCGAACACCGCCGAGAGCAGCTTCGACGTCCACATCGTCTTCGAGGACGCGGACGACATGACGGTCAACGGCACCATCAAGGAGGTCACCGTGCCCGCGAACGGCACGAAGACCGTCCGGGTACCGGTGGACGACGCCGAGGAGAGCGCCCCGCGGGTCGACCACTGCGACCTGGACGAGGTGGCGTCCTACAACTGGTGACCCCGGCGGGTCCACCTCACCGCGTCCTGAACTCCGCGCGGCGGGCGGCGAACAGCTCCGCCTGCCGTGCGCCCGGCAGGTTCCCCAGCGCGATCAGATGCGGCGCCTGCGCGAACGCCGGCGCGAGAGAGGCCTCCCGGGCCGCCCACAACGCCCGCACCGTCCCCTGCACGGCCTCGGCCGGATACCCGGCGATGACGGCGGCACAGTCGACGGCGGCCCCCAACGCCCGGCCTGCTTCCGTGACGTCGGAGACGAGACCGACCTCGTAGGCCCGCCGGGCCGAGAGCCGCTCGGCGCTCCCCATGAGCACCATCCGCGCGACCTCCCCGTACGGCATGCGCTGCGCCATCAGCATCGACTCGTAGGCGCTGACCATGCCGTAGGTGGTGTGCGGGTCGAAGAAGGCGGCGCCGTCCCCGGCGACGACGAACTCGCACTCCCCGAGCAGGTAGAAGGCACCCCCGCAGGCCATCCCCTCCACGGCGGCGACGACCGGCTTCCACAGTCCGTTCGCCTTGGGCCCGACACCCAGCAGCGGATCGTCCTGCATGTACGGCGAGCCGGGCTGCGGAACGACGACGTCCCGGTCGATCCCCGTACAGAACGCCCGCTCCCCGCTCCCGGCGAGCACGACGGCCCGCACCGAGTCGTCGAAACGCAACGCCTCCCACACCTCGGCCAGTTCACGGACCATGGTGAGGTCGATGGCGTTGAGCCGCGCGGGCCGGTCCAGCGTGACGACGGCGACCCCCGCGTCCCGGTCGACGTCGACCCGGACGGTGTTCACGCGAGCACCCACTGCGGCAGCCCACCGGAGAAGACCACCCGCACCCGGGCACCGATCCGCAGCCGCCCCGGATCGACGGAGCCGAGCGGCGCCCCGGCGGACGCGACCACGTTCCCCACGAGCCGTATCCGAGGCGCCTCCTCCACCTCCACGACGACCACGTTGTACGGCGCCTGAGCCGCGTAGTCGGGCAGCAGCGGCGGGTGCGGCACGACGTACGACCACACCCGCCCCCGCCCCGACAGCGCCCGCCACTCGGCAGCGAAGGACTGGCAGTGCGGGCAGCAGGGCCGGGGCGGGAAGCGGAGTTCACCGCAGTCGCCGCACGCCTGGACGCGCAGCTCGCCACGGGCCGCGTACTCCCAGAAGGGGGCGCCGTCGGTGTCGGTGACGGGACTCAGCATGGCGGTCAGCTCCTGAGGAGGAGAGCGGAGGTGGGGACGCCTTCACCGGCCGTGACCAGGCAGGTCGCGGCGCCCGGGACCTGGGCGGTACTGGTCCCGCGCAGCTGCCGGACGCCCTCGTTGACGAGGTTGAACCCGTGCACGTACGCCTCGCTGAGCCCGCCCCCGCCGGTGTTGAGGGGCAGCCGCCCGCCGATCTCCAGGGCACCCTGCTCGGTGAACGCACCCCCCTCGCCGCGCGCACAGAAGCCGTACCCCTCCAGCGAGAGCGGTATGAGGGCGCTGAAGGCGTCGTAGATCTGCGCCACGTCGACGTCCTCCGGCGTGAAGTCGGCGTGCTTCCACAGGTGCCGGGCGGCGGTCCAGGCGGGGCCGGTGAGCGGGTCGTCGTTCCAGTAGTTGACCATGCCGTGGTGCTGGGCGGGCAGCCCCTGCGCGGCGGCGTGGACGTACACGGGCTTCCTGGCGCAGTCCCGGGCCCGCTCCCTGCCGACGACCACGCAGGCCAGGGCGCCGTCCGTCTCCAGGCAGTTGTCGTAGAGGCAGAGCGGTTCGCTGATCCACCGGGAGGTCATGTACATCTCGCGGGTGAGGGGCCGCTCGTACATGACGGCCGCCGGGTTCTGGTTGGCCCGGTTCCGGCAGGCCAGCGCGACATTGAACAGGTGGTCACGGCTGACGCCGTACTCGTGCATGTAGCGGCGCGTGAGCATGGCGATCTCGTCGGCGGGGCGGAGGAGGCCGAAGGGCCGGGTCCACTGGGCCGGGGTCGGCAGCTGCACGGCGGTGTTCGTCCACGGCCGAGGCCCGCTCCCCCTCTTCCGCGACCGCCACGCGACCCCCACGGTGGCCTGCCCGGACGCGATGGCACCGGCGAGATGAGCGACGGTCGCACAGGACCCGCCCCCTCCGTATCCCACCTTGCTGAAGAAGGTCAGGTCCCCGAACCCGACGGCCTTCGCCAGCTCCACCTCGTCGGTCTCCTCCATCGTGTAGGAGGCGAGCGCGTCCACCTCACCGGGCGCGATCCCCGCGTCGTCGAGCGCGGCGAGCACGGCCCGACAGGCGAGCGTCCTCTCGTCCTCGGCGAGGTGCCTGGCGAACGCCGTCTGCCCGATCCCGACGATGGCGACGGCGTCCTTGATCCCTGCCGACCCGGTCCGCCCTGCCGGCCCTGCCGGCCCTGCCATGAGACTCATGGGGCTCCCCCTCTCCTGACAGCTCGTCAGATTACCCCTAATCTGACGCCTAGTCAGCTACCGCTCACGTCGTCGGGGAGGCCGGACGTATGACCGGGTCACCATCGTGGAAAACCATCCCTGAACTGGTGCGTTGGGCGGCCGAGCGGTACGCGGACGGCGAGGCCGTGGTGGACGGCCGCACGAGAATCACGTACGCCGGCCTGGGCGCCCGGGTGCGGCGAGCGGCGGCGGCCTGCCTGGCCACCGGGGTGGAGCCGGGCGACCGGGTGGCCGTCTGGGCCCCCAACTCCCTCGACTGGATCGTCGCGGCCCTGGGCGCGGTCTCGGCCGGCGGCGTCCTGGTCCCGCTGAACACCCGCTTCAAGGGCGCGGAGGCGACGGACGTACTGCGCCGCAGCGGGGCGAGGCTGCTGTTCGTGACGGGGACGTTCCTGGGCACGTCGTACGTGGCGTCGCTGCGACGGGCAGCGGGGACGGGACCGGCGGTGGCCGTACCCCTCCCGGCGTTGCCGGACCTGGAACGGGTGGTGGTCCTGTCGGACGACGCACCGCCGGACTTCGAGACGTGGAAGGAGTTCCTGACGAGGGGCGACGACCTGCCGGCCCGCGAAGTGACCGCCCGCGAGGGCCGGCTGACCGCGGACTCCCTCGCGGACATCCTCTTCACCTCCGGTACGACGGGCCGCCCCAAGGGTGCGCTGATCACGCACGGGCAGACCCTGAGGGCGTACGAGACCTGGGCGGACCTCGCCGGCCTCCGCCGCTCCGACCGCTATCTGATCGTCAACCCGTTCTTCCACACCTTCGGCTACAAGGCCGGGGTGCTCGCCTGCCTCATGCGGGGCGCGACGATGGTCCCGCAGCCGGTGTTCAACGTGGACACGGCCCTGGCGAACATCGCGGCGGAACGGATCTCGGTGCTGCCGGGCCCCCCGACCCTGCACCAGTCACTGCTGGACCACCCGTCCCGTGGCGCGCACGACCTCTCCAGCCTGCGCCTGGTGGTGACGGGCGCGGCGGTGGTCCCCCTGCGCCTGGTGGAGCGCCTGCGCGGCGAACTGGGCGTCGACACGGTCCTCACGGCCTACGGCCTCTCCGAGGCGAGCGGCATCGTCACGATGTGCCGCCGCGACGACCCCGTCCCGGTGATCGCCTCCACCTCCGGCCGGCCGATCCCCGGCACGGAGGTACGAGTGGCCGGCCCGCCCGGTACGCCCGGCGAGGTACTGGTCCGGGGCTTCAACGTCATGCAGGGCTACCACGCCGACCCGGAGGCGACGGCGGAGACGCTGACGGCTGACGGCTGGCTGCGCACGGGCGACGTGGGCGTCCTGGACACGGCGGGCAACCTGCGCATCACGGACCGGCTCAAGGACATGTTCATCGTCGGCGGCTTCAACGCGTACCCGGCGGAGATAGAGCAGGTGCTGTGCACCCACCCGGACGTCACGGAAGCGGCGGTCGTCGGCGTCCCGGCCCCCCGCCTGGGCGAGGTCGCGATGGCCTACGTCGTCCGCCGCCCCGACTCGTCACTGACCTCCGACGACCTGATCGCCTGGTCGCGCCGGGAGATGGCGAACTACAAGGTGCCGAGATCGGTGCAGTTCGTCCCGGCGCTCCCGCGGAACGCGAGCGGGAAGGTACTGAAGGGGGAGCTGAGGGGAAGGGGATGACCGCACCCGGCGCTTCGAAGTGACCGTTGGGCCGCCCGCTTCTCGGCCAGTGTCGGGCTTCCGCGAGGTGCGTCAAGGGCGCTCCCGTTCCGCTGCGCTCCACTCCCGCGTCGCCTTCGGCGATGGACCTCCGGCCCACCCTTGACCCACCTCACTCCAGCCCGGGGAAGAAGCGAGCGGGCAGCCCGGGAAAGGGGCCGCCTCAGGCCCGTCGGCCCCGAGGTCGGCTGCGTTCGTGGCGTGGGTGGGGGCGCAGTCGCGGCTTACTTGGACGCCGGGTCGGCTTAGCGGCCTGCGGCGGGTGGGTGGGACGCGTCGCCATCTCGCCGGCACGCCGGGTGGGCAGGGCGGCTTGCGGTCCGGTGGGTGGGGCGCGCCAGGCGAGCGTCGGCACGCCGGGTGGGCAGGGCGGCTTGCGGTCCGGTGGGTGGGGCGCGCCAGGCGAGCGTCGGCACGCCGGGTGGGCCGAGCGGCTTGCGGTCCGGTGGGTGGGGCGCGTCCCCGCCTCGCCTGCACGCCGCGTCGGGCGTCTCATGAGCCCCGCAGGTCACACGGAAGCGGTGATTGGCGGACTTGGGCCACCTCCACCAAACCCTCCCGCCTGCCCGACGTTCCCGACGTGCCCGATCTGTCCAGCCTCCCCCGCCCCCCTGGCCCAAATCCGCCATTCACCATCTGAGGGGGTGAAAAGGCACCTTCGTGGACTCGCCGAGGCTCCCGGAACCCCGAAAAGCCGCAGCCGCCAGACCTGCCCGGCGTCCCCGCGGCCGGACCGCGCCCCACTCACCGGCCGTCAGCCGCCAGGCCTGCCCGGCGTCCCCGAACGGCCGGACCGCGCCCCCTCCCGACGGGGCCGGGCGAGTGACCCGGGGGCCGGTGCCGGGCTGGGCCACTGCCTTTCCGGCCGCTCGCTCGCTTCTTCCCCGGGGTGGAGCGAGGTGTGTCAAGGGTGGGCCGGAGGCCCATCGGCGGAGCCGACGCGGGAGTGGAGCGCAGCGGAACGGAAGCGCCCTTGACTCACCTCGCGGAGGCCCGACACTGGCCGAGAAGCGAGCGGCCCCACGGTCACTTGGAATCGCCGGTCAGAGAAGCCAAGGTCGCCTTGATCTCCTTGACCATGTAGCCAGGCCGGTGAAAGACGTCCTCGGCGGTGAAGCGGAGGAGGCTGCGGATCTCGGGGCAGCGGAGTAGCTGGTTGTAGCGGGCGATGTCCCTGCGGTGGGCTTCACGGCTGCCGTGGTAGGCGTACCCCTCGATCTCCACGCCGAGCCCTGCCGCCCGGAAGAGGAAGTCGACGACGCGGCGGCTGCCGTCCGGTGTGCGCAGTTCCGCCTGACTCTCGGGGCGCAGCCCGGCGTCGTACATGCGCAGTCGGGCAACCGTCTCGGCGGGGGAGCCGGCGAGCGGGTCGGTCAGCCGGAGCCAGTCCCGCGCGCGGAGCGACCCGGGCGAGGCCTTCCCCAGCGCGGCGGCCACCTCGTCCATCCGGACCAGCGGCGCGCGCCGGACCCGTCCGACCCTGCGGTAGGTCAGGGCCGAGTCCACGGCAGCGACCGCCACGTCCCTCGGACCGCGTCGGAGAAGGTCGGCGAGTGTGCGGGTGGGGGTGGTGAGCCGGAGCCCCTGCCTCTCCACCACGTCACTTCTGACGAGCGGTATCCGGTGCACGCGCACGTCGGTGCCCAGGCGGTGGACGCTGAGGTGAGGGTCGATGAAGTCCAGAGGCGCCTTGCGGCTACCGCCGAGCAGCTCGATCCGCCAGAGAGCGGCCGCCGAACCGTGGCTCACGACGAGCTGCGGCACGCGGAGCTGGACGGCCCGGAGGTGAGTGAGCAGGTCCGGGCCGCGCCCCGGCTCGGCCCAGGCGCCGTGCCGGAGCCGCGTCCAGCCGTCCCCGCGCAGCGCCCGCGTCAGGCTACGCCTGGGCCAGCCGGCCTCTACGGCACGTGAGGTGAGGAGGACGCCCCTGTCCGCCAGCGCCCTCAAGTCCGTTCGCTCCACACGGGCAAGATCGCAGAAACCGTGACTCGCTGCTTGCCCTGTGGATAACCGGGCGGGGTCAGTCCCTCAGGGAACCGACAAAGGCGCTCCAGGCGAGGGGATGGAAGAGGAGCACGGGTGCGTCCTGGGCCCTCTTGGAGTCGCGGACGGGGACGACGTCGGGGTGACCGTCGGCTACTTCGACGCAATCCCCGCCGCTGCCGTTGCTGTAGCTGCTCTTGCGCCACACGGCGGTGCCCAGGTCAATCCCGCAGTTTGCCATCTCGGTAGTCCTCCGCCGCTCGTTCGACCTTGGCCAGGGACACCTCTGGCGGTAGTGCCGCGGCCCTGAGCAGATCGTACGACCTGCGGTAGTCCTTCACGAGCGCCGGATAGTCGATGAGTTGGCCATTGTGGAGTCCCTCGGTGTAGGCCACCGGCGGCGCGTCGGGGAAGGTCATCACCTTCATCATGCCCATCATGAACGGGTGGGCGTGTGCCTTTTCCGGGAGGATCTGCAGAACGCCCTGCGTGGAGCGGATGACGTGCGCGATGTGCTCCAGCTGCTCCGCCATCTCCGTCGGGGGCAGGAGTGGCCTGCGGATGAGTGACTCGTGCAGCACCGCCCAGAACGACGGCCGCTCCTCCCGTTTCCAGATCTCTGCGCGCGCCAGTCGGGCCTGGACCTGTTTCCCGACGGTCTGGGGCGGCAGCCAGGGCAGCGACGTGTGGACGACGGCCTCGGCGTACGCCTGCGTTTGCAGCAAGCCTGGCACCAGCATCGGAGACCATTCCTCGATCGTCTCCGCGTGCCGCTCCATCTCCGCCACATCCGCGAAGTATTCCGCATGCCCCGACTGCTTCGCCCGGCGCGCGTCTTCACACCGCCGCTCGAAAAACCCGTCCGTCCCCAGCACCTTGTCGACGTGCCGTGCCAGGTCCAGGGGCATGCGCCGTTCCCCGCGCTCGATCTGGCTGAGGAACGGGACGCCTCGGAAGCTTCCCTCGGCCAGCTGCTCCAACGTGAGCCCCGCCAGCTCCCGCCGGTACCGCAACTCCGCGCCGTAGAAGGAAGGGACGTTCGCCGAAGCGTCAGGGTCTTTGCGTGGGGGCACGACTCATCACCGCCGTTTGCCAGTTGAGCTTGCGCAGCCGGGATCTCTTCAAAAGGTACCGGTGGCGGCGTCATGGTGTGACTGTTTCGTCACAGAGTGCACAGGAAGGCGTACGCAACCGTGTCGTCCCCGAATTCTCCCTCCGCCCAGCGCGGCAACTCCGCCTACGACACCACCCTCTGCGTGGACGACCTGCGCGAGGCGCTCTCCGCCCACGGCATCACCCTGCCCTCCCTCCGGGTGGACCTGTCGAGCTTCGCGGGCAGATACGAACCCCCGGCCGGCCTGGTCGCGCTCGGCAACTGCAACACGGTGACGGCGCGCAAGCTGGCGCGGGTGCTGCGGGGTGCGGGCCTTACGCCGGGCCGCCCACCGCTGGACGTCGAGTTCGTCGCCGTACCGAAGGCGCTCCAGGGACTGCGTCGCACCGTCCGCCGCTACCTGGACGCGCCCTGCGCCGACGTCCAGCTGTGCGTCACCGAACTCGTGGGTAACGTGATCCGGCATGTGGGGGAGGGGGTGTGTGTCCGTGTACGGGTGGCCCGGACGGACAGCGGCAGCATCCGCGTCGAGGTCACCGACCCGGAGGCGGGGAGTCTTCCCGTGTTGTTGCTGGCCACGCAGGACGACGAGACCGGACGGGGCCTCGCGCTGATCGAAGCGGTGACTGTGCGGTGGGGTGTGGAGCAGGGGGTGGAGAAGACGGTGTGGTGCGAGTTGGAGGGGTGACACCACCGAGGGGCCGAGCCTGCGCCCGGCCCCTCGGTGGTGTGCTGCGACATGCCGTGATGCGGCGGCTTCCCCCGGACACACCTCGGCCGCGGCGGCTCCCCCTCCGCGCCACCGCGGCCGATCCCCGTCGGAATGAAGGTCTACTTGGCGTCCAGGTCCAAGGCGGGCGGCGCAGGCATGTGGTTGTCCATCGTCGTGATGGCATCCGTCGCCGGCCCGATCGGCATGTGGTTGTCGAGCGTGGTGACGGTCTCGTCGGTGGCCGGCTCGCTGGGCATGTGGTTGTCCAGCGGCTTGGCGTCCGCGGTGTTCTTCGTGTCGCTCATCATGCTTCCTTCACTGTGGTGAGGGCCGGGAACGCCCGTCCGGTAGCTCCCCCGAGGGCCGCCGGACGGGCGTTCGGAGCCGCACACTAACCGGTGAGGGCTCCAGCGGACCATCTGCCCCCCGACGCGATGGTCTGACTGGTAACAGAGTGCCGCGCAGGGATAAACGAATGCTGAACGGGCCTCAGGCCCGCGCCGTACTGGGCAGCTTCACGCCGCAGTGCCCGCAGCCAGCAAGGCGCGTACGTCCTCCGCCTCCGCTGCGCTGTTCTGCTCGTACAAGCTGAGTGCTTCCCGCCAGCAGGCCTTCGCGCGGTCGACCTGGCCCAGCGCGGACAGGGCTTGACCAAGGAGCGTCAGGACGTTCCCCCGCATGCGGTCCCCGCCGATGCACCCCAGTGCCAGGGCCTGTTCAGCATGCTGGGCCGCCTGCGTGACATGTTCCGTGGCCATGAGGACCTCAGCGATGCGGAAGTTCGTCGTCCCCTCCCACAGGCGCTGACGGTGCCCACTGAAGATGGCTCGCGCTTCGGAGAACTGCGCAAGCGCCTCACTGTGTCTACCGGCCTGAGACAGCGCGACGCCCACCGCGAAGTGCCCGTTCGCCAGACGCATGGTCCGTCCCAGACTGAGGTAGACGGCCAGCCCACGCATGGCGATCTCGACCGCCTCAGCGGTGTTGCCGACACCCAGTTGCGCCCGTGAGAGATTGGACAGGGCGGAGGCTTCGCCCGGGCGGTTCCCTGCAGCCCTGAAACCGTCGATGGCCTGATCGAAGTAGGCCCGACCATCCGCGTAACGTCGCTGGTGAAGGCAGATCAGTCCTCGGTTGTTGGCCACCCAACTGGCGGCGGTCGAGTCGCTCACGCCCTTTGCCAGACGCATCGCTGTCCGGGCTTCCGCTTCCGCTTGCTGAATACGCCCGGATACCAGCAGGACGTCTGTCAAAATGGTCCGCGCCCTGCCCTCGGCCCGGGGATTCCCTACCGCCTGAGTCGCCTCGCACATCGCACGGGCCGTCGCCTCGTACTGGTGGGAGTTCGCCCCTGACTCGGTCAGGTCCTTGGCCGCCCACAGCAGGTCGACGCCCCGCCGCAGTCGTTCGGTGCCAGCCGACTGCCGCACGCACGCCAGGAGCGGCGCGGCCTCCGTGTAGAGCCAGTCCAGTGCCGCAGTGGCTTCCGTGAACCGCAGCCCCGCGTACTCCGTCGATTCCAGGTCGTCCACCAACCGGTCCCCCGGCCGCTCGATCGCGTACACACCCGCGGTCGTCGCCAGGTAGAAGTCCAGCAACCGCGACATCGCCGCCCCCCGCTCGCTCGGCGACCCCTCGTCCCTCTCCGCGCAAGCCCGCGCATAGAGCCGTACCAGGTCGTGGAACCGGTACCGCCCGGGCGCCGCGGACTCCAGCAGCGACGTGTCCACCAGAGACTCCAGCAGGTCCTCGGTCTCCTCCGCGGGGAGGTCCAGGACCGCGGCCGCGGCGGCCAGGGAGATGTCCGGGCCGTCGGCCAGGCCCAGCAGCCGGAATGCCCTTGCCTGGGCGGGCTCAAGCTGGCCGTACCCCAGCTCGAAGGTGGCCTTCACCGCCAGGTCCCCGGCCTGCAGCTCGTCCAGGCGGCGGCGTTCGTCGGCCAGCTTGGCCGCCAGGACCGAGACCGTCCAGGTGCGGCGCGCCGCGAGGCGGGACGCGGCGATGCGGATCGCCAGCGGGAGGAAGCCGCACGCGGCGACGACGTCCAGCGCGGCCTTCCGCTCCGAGGCCACCCGTTCCTCGCCCACGATCCTCGTGAACAACGCCAGCGCCTCGTCCGGAGACATGACGTCCAGGTCGACCAGATGCGCGCCGGCCAGGTCCATCATGCGGACCCGGGAGGTGACCAGGGCCGCGCAGCCCTCCGTCCCCGGCAGCAGCGGTCTCACCTGGGCCGCGTCCTTCGCGTTGTCCAGCAGGACCAGGACCCGGCGGCCGTCCAGGACCGAGCGGTAGAGGGCCGCTCGCTCCTCCAGCGAATCCGGGATCGATGCGTCCGCCGTGCCCAGCGCCCTCAGGAACGAACCGAGTACCGTCTCCGGCTCCGCCGGGCGAGGCCCCGCCCCCTGGAGGTCCACGTACAGCTGTCCGTCCGGGAAGGCCCCCCTGGCCCGGTGGGCGACGTGTACCGCCAGCGTCGTCTTGCCCACGCCCCCGATGCCGGCCAGGGCCGACACCGCCATGATCCGGCCCTCCGCCTCGGACGCCGAGGAGAGGACGTGCGTCAGGTCCGCGACGAAGGAGGAGCGGCCGGTGAAGTCGGGGACCGAGGCCGGGAGCTGGGCGGGGCGGACCGGGGTCGCCGAGGGCTCCGTCACGGGGGCCGAGGGCTCCGCCAGGGTCGGGTCCGCCTGGAGGATGCGCTGCTGGAGTTCGCTCAGGCCCGGGCGGGGGTCGACCCCCAGCTCCTCCGACAGGAGGCGGCGGGTGTCGGCGTAGACCGCGAGCGCTTCCGCCTGGCGGCCGCTGCGGTACAGCGCCAGCATCAGGAGTTCGCGCAGACGCTCCCGGAGCGGGTGCGCCGCCGTCAGCGCCGTCAGTTCCGAGACCGCCTCGGCGTGGCAGCCCTGTTCCAGGTCGAGGTCGAGGCGGGATTCGAGGAGGACGAGGCGCCACTCCTCCAGGCGGGCCCGCTGGGCCTCGGCGTACGGGCCGGGGACTCCGGCCAGGGGTTCGCCGTCCCACAGGGCGAGGGCCTGGTTCAGGAGCGTGCGGGCCCGGCCCAGGTCACCCGCCCCCCGCGCCTTCTCCGCCTCCGCCGCCCGGTCCTGGGCGACCGCCAGGTCCAGGGCGCCCTCGCGCAGGCCGCGGACGGCGTAGCCGCCGGACTCGCTGACCAGGATCCCGGGGCTGAGCGCCTTGCGCAGCCGGGAGGCGTAGGTGCGGACCGCCGCCAGGGCCTGGGAGGGCGGCTCGGATCCCCACAGCGCGTCGATCAGTTCCGCCGCCGTGGCCGTGCGGCCCTCGCGCAGCAGGAGTGCGGCCAGCAGGGCGCGCTGCTGGGGGGAGCCCGTCTGGAGCGCCTCCTCGCCGCGCCAGGCACGCACCGGACCGAGCACGCCGAAGCGCAACGCCGCCGGCTCCGCGATGGTCACGGAGTCGGCGCGGCGCTGTTCCGGCACTCGCGGCCCACCGTCCATGCGTTCGTCCCCCTCGGCATCACGAACAACCCCGTCAGTTTGCCTTGTTCGGGGCGGTTGCGTCAGCCGTGCGAGACGCCGATCACAGGCGATCATGGCCGATCACCGGGGTTCGCGCGGCGGTCCACAAGGTCCTCACATTCCCTCCGCATGCCGGCCGCCCGGCGCCGTAGCTGACGGTTCGTCAGATCAACGCTACCGTGAGGAGTATGGAGACCACACAGTTCCCGCTGATCATCTCCGTCGACGACCACACCGTTGAGCCCGCCCGGGTCTGGCAGGACCGGCTGCCGGGGAAGTACCGGGACGTCGGGCCCCGGATCGTGCGGGCGCCGCTGAAGGAGATGACCTTCCTGGGCGGACGCTTCAAGCCCGTGATGGGCACCCCGGGCTCCGACGAGGGGCCCGTCGGCGACTGGTGGGTGTACGAGGACCTGCGCCGGCCGCTCACGCGTCTCGACACCGCCGTGGGGTACGCCCGGGACGAGGTCCGGCTGGAAGTCATCACCTACGAGCAGATGCGGGCCGGGTCGTACGACGTGCCCGCCCGCCTCGCCGACATGGACGTCAACCATGTCCAGTCGGCGCTGTGCTTCCCGACCTTCCCCCGCTTCTGCGGGCAGACGTTCACGGAGGCCGCCGACAAGGAACTCGCCCTGCTCTGCGTCCGCGCCTACAACGACTGGATGGTGGAGGAGTGGTGCGGGGACCAGGCGCGGGGGAGGCTCGTACCGCTGACCCTCATACCCCTCTGGGACGCCCGCCTGGCCGCGCAGGAGGTGCGGCGGAACGCCGCACGCGGTGTCCGGGCGGTCGCCTTCTCCGAGATCCCGCCGCACCTCGGGCTGCCCTCCGTCCACACCGACGAGTGGGATCCGTTCCTCGCCGCCTGCGACGAGACCGGCACCGTCATCGCCATGCACATCGGGTCGTCCAGCCGGATGCCCTCCACCTCGGCCGACGCGCCGCCCGCCGTCGGCTCCACGATCACCTTCGCCAACTGCTGCTTCTCGATGGTCGACTGGCTGATGAGCGGCAAGTTCGAGCGTTTCCCGAACCTGCAGGTGATGTACGCGGAAGGCCAGATCGGGTGGATTCCCTACATCCTTGAGCGCGCGGACGTGGTGTGGGAGGAGAACCGGGGGTGGGGCGGGGTCGCCGGCAAGGTCACCCGGCCGCCGTCCGAGCTGTTCGCCGAGCACGTCCACGGCTGCTTCTTCGACGACGCCTTCGGGCTCGGGAACCTCGACGCCATCGGTGTCGGCAACGTCCTGTACGAGACCGACTACCCGCACTCCGACTCCACCTGGCCCAAGTCCCGCGAGGTCGGCGAGGCCCAGATGGGGCACCTGGACCCGGAGACCGTGACCCGGATCGTCCGGGGCAACGCCATCGAGCTGCTCGGGCTCACCCCGCAGGGGCTGTGGCGGGCGTGAGCGCCCTGGCGTACGGCATCCAGCTGCCCGTCCAGTCGCAGAGCACCCTCTACACCGAGCCCTGGGAGGCCGCGGCCGGACCGGAGGACCTGGTCGCCGTGGCACGGGCGGCCGACGCGGCGGGGTTCGCGTACGTCGCCTGCTGCGACCACGTGGGCGTACCGCGCCGCCTCGCCCCGGCCATGAGCACCGTCTGGTACGACCCCGTGGCCACCCTCGCCCACCTCGCCGCCGTCACCGAGCGGGTGCGGCTGCTCAGCCATGTGGCGGTCGTGGGGCTGCGGCATCCGCTGCTCACCGCCAAGCAGTACGCCACCCTCGACCACCTCTCCGGCGGGCGGCTCGTCCTGGGGGTGGGGGCCGGGCACGTACGGGAGGAGTTCGAGGTGCTCGGCGTCGACTTCGAGCGGCGCGGGGCGGTGCTGGACGAGACCATCGACGCCCTGCGGGCCGCCCTGGGGCCCGACGAGTTCCCCGAACACCACGGGAAGCGCTACGACTTCGCGGGACTGGGCCAACGGCCGCGCCCCGCCCAGCCGTCCGTCCCCCTCTGGGTCGGCGGCTCCTCGCCCGCCGCCGTCCGCCGGGCCGCGCTGAAGGGCGACGGCTGGCTGCCGCAGGGGGACCCGCGGGAGCGGCTGCCGGCCGCCGTCGCCCGGCTGAGGGCGTTGCGGGAGGAGGCGGGCGTCGAGGCCCCCTGCACCATCGGCGCGATCACCGAGCCCCTGTACGTCGGCCGGCCCGGCTGGGACGTGGGGCGGCGCACGGTCAGCGGGCCGCCGCGGGCGCTCGCCGAGTCCCTGCGCGCGTACCGCGCGATGGGCGTGGACCAGATCCAGGTGCGGTTCCGCAGCCGCGGCCGCACCGAACTCACCGACCAGATGGCGGCCTTCGGAGCCGAAGTGGCCCCTGACCTCTGAGGAGTACGGCATGGGCAAGCTGGACGGACGCGTCGTGATCATCACCGGGGCGGCGCGCGGACAGGGCGAGCAGGAGGCGCGGCTGTTCCGGGCGGAGGGCGCGCGGGTGGCCGTGGCGGACGTGCTGGACGACCAGGGCAAGGCGCTCGCCGAGGAGATCGGGGCGCTGTACGTCCATCTCGACGTGGGGACGGAGGACGGCTGGAGGGAGGCCGTGGCCGCCGTCATGCGGGAGTACGGGCGCATCGACGGGCTCGTCAACAACGCGGGCATCCTGCGTTTCAACGCCCTCGTGGACACCCCGCTGGCCGAGTTCATGCAGGTGGTGCAGGTGAACCAGGTCGGCTGCTTCCTGGGGATGAAGGCGGTGGCGCCTCAGATGGCCGACGGGGGCACGATCGTCAACACGGCCTCCTACACCGCGCTGACCGGCATGGTCGCCGTGGGCGCGTACGCCGCCACCAAGCACGCGGTGCTGGGGCTGACCCGGGTGGCGGCGCTGGAGCTGGCGGGCCGGCGGATCCGGGTCAACGCGGTCTGTCCGGGCGCCGTCGACACCGCGATGTCGAACCCGGCCCTGCTGGACCCGGGCGCCGATCCGGAGGAGACGAGCCGTGCCCTGGACGAGCTGTACCGGGGGCTGGTGCCGCTGGGGCGGATCGGGAGGCCGGAGGAGGTGGCGCGGCTGGCGCTGTTCCTGACGTGCGACGACTCGTCGTACATCACCGGGCAGCCGTTCGTCGTCGACGGCGGGTGGCTGGCCGGGATCAACGTCATCTGACTTACCGTCAGGTATTGACCCTCCGCGCGGCCGGTGCGAGAGTCGTCAAAACTGACGGCTCGTCAGATACTTCAGGACCGGGGACGGTGAACCGCCGTGGAATTCGGGCTCTTCGTACAGGGATACGTCGGCAAGCGTGCCGAGACCGACCCGCTGGCCGAGCACAAGGCGCTGATGGAGGAGACCGAGTACGTCATCCAGGCGGACAGGTCCGGCTTCAAGTACGCCTGGGCCTCCGAGCACCACTTCCTGGAGGAGTACTCGCACCTGTCCGCCAACGACGTCTTCCTCGGCTACCTCGCCCACGCCACCGAGCGGATCCACCTCGGCTCCGGGATCTTCAACCCGCTGGCCCAGGTCAACCACCCGGTGAAGGTCGCCGAGAAGGTCGCCATGCTGGACCACCTCAGCGAGGGCCGCTTCGAGTTCGGCAGCGGACGGGGTGCGGGCAGCCACGAGATCCTCGGGTTCATACCGGGGGTCACCGACATGAACTTCACGAAGGAGATCTGGGAGGAGACCATCGCCGAGTTCCCGAAGATGTGGCTCCAGGACGAGTACGCCGGCTTCCAGGGCAAGCACTGGCAGCTGCCGCCGCGGAAGGTCCTGCCGAAGCCGTACGGGAAGTCGCACCCGGCGATGTGGTACGCGGCCGGGTCCCCGCCGTCGTACGCGATGGCCGCGAGGAAGGGACTCGGGGTGCTCGGCTTCAGCATCCAGAAGGTCTCCGACATGGAATGGGTGCTGGAGCAGTACAAGACGGCGGTCGTCGACGCCGAGCCGGTCGGGGACTTCGTCAACGACAACGTGATGGTCACGACCACCGCGATCTGCGCGCCCACGCACGCCGAGGCCGTCGAGACCGCCGTGAACGGCGGACTGCACTACCTGCCCTCGCTGGTCTTCCGCTACCACGACACCTTCCCGCGGCCGGAGGGGTTCCCGGTGTGGCCGGAGACGCTGCCCCCGTACACCCCGGAGTTCGTGGAGCTGCTGATCGAGGAGGAGCTGCTGATCTGCGGCGATCCGGACGAGGTGCTGCGCCAGTGCAAGCGCTGGGAGCAGGCGGGCGCGGACCAGCTGAGTTTCGGGCTGCCGGTGGGGGTGCCGAAGGAGGAGACGCTGCGGACGATCCGGCTCATCGGGGAGCACGTGATCCCGAAGATCGACACCGATCCGGTGCACCGGACCACGCGGTTCCGTCAGGCTGTGCAAGGGGGCCGGGCATGCTGGACCACCTGATCGAGGGCGCCACCGTCGTGGACGGCACCGGTGCGCCCGCCGTCACCGCCGACGTCGGCATCCGGGACGGCCGGATCGCCGCCGTCGGCACCGTCACCGAGGCGGCCCGCAGCACCGAGGACGCGCACGGCCTCGTCCTCACCCCCGGCTTCGTCGACCCCCACACCCACTACGACGCCCAGCTCTTCTGGGACCCCTACGCCACCCCCTCCCTCAACCACGGCGTGACCACCGTCGCCGCCGGCAACTGCGGGTTCACCCTCGCCCCGCTCCACCCCTCCCGTCCCGGGGACGCCGACTACACCCGGCGGATGATGTCCAAGGTGGAGGGCATGTCCCTGGTGGCGCTGGAGGAGGGGGCGCCCTGGAACTGGCACTCCTTCGGGGAGTACCTGGACGCCCTGGAGGGGCGGATCGCCGTCAACGCCGGGTTCATGGTGGGGCACTGCGCGCTGCGGCGGTACGTCATGGGCCCGGAGGCCGTCGGAGGCCGGCCGGGCGCCGACCAGATGGACGCCATGCTGCGGCTGCTGCACGAGGCCATGGACGCGGGGGCCTGGGGGCTGTCCACCACGCAGTCCGGTACGCACTCCGACGGCGACGGGCAGCCGGTCGCGTCCCGGCACGCGGGGCCGGCGGAGCTGCTGGCGCTGTCGAAGGCCGTGGGCGAGCACGAGGGGACGCAGATCGAGGCCATCGTCACCGGCTGCCTGGACCGGTTCAGCGACGACGAGATCGATCTCCTCGTGGAGATGAGCGCGGCCGCCGGCCGGCCCCTGAACTGGAACGTCCTCACCATCGACGCCGCCGTACCGGAACGGGTGCCGCGGCAGCTGAGCGCGAGCGAGCGGGCGAGGAAGGCCGGAGGGCGGGTCGTGGCGCTCACCATGCCGATCCTCACCCCGATGAACATGTCCCTGGGGACCTTCTGCGCCCTCAACCTCATCCCCGGCTGGGGGGAGGTCCTCGCGCTGCCGGTGCCCGAGCGGATCGCCCGGCTGCGGGACGCGGCCGTCCGGGAGGAGATGCTGCGGCGGGCCCGGTCCGAGGAGGCCGGGGTGTTCCGGCGGCTCACGGACTTCGGGCGGTACGTCATCGGGGACACCTACAGCGAGGCCAACCGCGGGCTCACCGGCCGCGTGGTGCGGGACATCGCCGCCGAGCGCGGCCAGGACCCCTTCGCCTGCCTGGTGGGGATCTGCGTCCACGACGACCTGCGTACGGTCCTGTGGCCCATGCCGACCGACAACGACCCGGCGTCCTGGGCGCTGCGCGCCGAGACCTGGCGGCACGAGGACGTCCTGCTCGGCGGTTCGGACGCGGGCGCCCACCTGGACCGGATGTGCGGGGCGCCGTACACCACCCGGTTCCTGGGGGACTGTCTGCGCGGGCGCAGGCTGGTCGGTCTGGAGCGGGCGGTGCGGATGCTGACCGACGACCCGGCGCGGCTGTTCGGGCTGCGCGAGCGGGGCCGGATCGAGGAGGGCTGGCACGCGGACCTCGTCCTCTTCGACCCGGAGCGGATCGACGCCGGCCCGGCCCGGCTGGTGCACGACCTGCCGGGGGACGGTCCCCGGCTGGACTCCCGGGCGCTGGGAGTGCGGGCCGTGTGGGTGAACGGGGTGGAGGCCATCCGGGACGACGTGGTGACCGGGGCCGTACCGGGCCGGGTGCTGCGCTCCGGGCGGCACACGCGGACGGTGGACACGCGGTGAGCGACGCGGACGGTGGGCCCGCGGCGGGCGAGGGGCAGCCGCTGTTCGTCGGCGGGGAGTGGGTCGCGCCGGACGCCGGACACTACCCGGTGACCGACCCGGCCACCGAGGAGACCGTCGGCTGGGCGCCGGAGGCCTCGCCGGAGCAGGCGCGGGCGGCCTGCGCGGCGGCCCGGGAGGCGTTCGGGGCGTGGTCGCGGACCCGGCCGGAGGAGCGGGCCGCGGTGCTCCGGCGGGCCGCGGAGATCATCCGAGACCGGCTGGTGCCGTACGCCGACCTGGCCCGGGCCGAGACCGGCGCGACCACCGCGACCGCGCGGGCGATGCAGGTCGGGGTGGCCGCCGCCCGCTTCCGCCGGTACGCGCGGGTGGAGAGCGCCGAGTGGGCGATCGCCCCGCAGATCACCGAGGCCGGGCCGATGGGGCGGGCCGGTGTGCTGGGGGCGCTGGCGGTACGGCAGCCCGTCGGGGTCGTCACCTGCGTCACCTCCTACAACAACCCCTGGGCCAACCCGGCCGGGAAGATCGCCCCCGCGCTGGCGATGGGCAACACGGTCGTGGTGAAACCCGCTCCGCAGGACCCCCTCTCCGTCTACCGGATGGCGCGGGCGCTGGAGGCGGCCGGGGTGCCGCCGGGCGTGGTGAACGTCGTCTCCGGGCGGGACGTCTCGGTGGGCGAGGCCGCGGTCGCCTCCGCGGACGTCGACATGGTGAGCTTCACCGGGTCCACGGCCGTCGGACGGCGGATCGCCGAGGTGTGCGGCCGGGACATGAGACGGCAGCTGATGGAGCTGGGCGGGAAGGGCGCCGCGCTCGTCCTGGACGACGCCGACCTCCCCTCGGCCGTCGCCGGCATCGGCACCACGTTCTCCTTCTACAGCGGCCAGATCTGCACGGCACCGACCCGGGTGCTGGCCCAGCGCGGGGTGTACGAGCGGCTGGTCGGTCAACTCGCCGCGTACGCCCGCCGCCTGAAGGTGGGGGACCCGCGGGAGCCCGGCACGGTCGTGGGGCCGGTCATCTCCGCCGCGCACCGGGCGCGTGTCGAGTCGTACGTCGAACTGGGACGAAAGGAGGGCGCGGTGGTCGTGGCGGGCGGCGAACGCCCCGCGCTGGACAGGGGGTTCTTCGTCGCGCCCACCCTGCTCGCCGACTGCACGAACGCCATGCGGGTGGCGCGCGAGGAGATCTTCGGGCCCGTGGTGGTGGTGATCCCGTTCGACGACGAGGACGAGGGGGTGGCCCTCGCCAACGACTCCGACTACGGGCTCGTCGACTACGTCTGGTCCGGTGACGTCTCCCGCGCCTTCCGCCTGGCCCGGCGGCTGCGGGCCGGGGGCGTGGGCGTCAACACGGTCGGCCGCAACATGGAGGCCCCGTTCGGCGGGTTCAAGAGCAGCGGGGTCGGCCGGGACGTCGGCGTGTACGCCCTGCACGCCTACAGCGAGGTGCAGGCGATCGTGTGGCCGGGGTGACGGCGCCGTCCGGGGCGGCCCGCGGCCGTCCCGGGTCCGTTCACTGGGTGAAGAACGACGCCGGGTGGCGGGGGTCCGCGGAGCACACGAAGAGTCCCGCGTGGCTGCCGCGGCCGATGGTCATGCCGACCGGCTCGCGGGACGCGTCGCCGGCCGCGTCGCCCGTGCGCAGGTGGCGTTCCTCCAGCGGCCGGAAGCGGTCCGGCGCGTCGTCGGGGGCCCAGCTGCCGAGGGGGTACTCGCAGGTGTCGCACTGCAGGAACAGTTCCAGCGGCGCCCGGCACTCGCCGCACTCCAGGGCGGCCGGCAGGCCGGTCGTGCACCAGTCCAGGAAGCCGCCGAGCTTGTAGCCGGGGACGGTGGTGAGGTCGTCGGTCAGGCCGCGTCCGGTCAGCCAGGTCCCGAAGCGGGCGGCGAGCCCGGCCGGGAGTTCCTCGTCGCCGGGGTAGTCCGTGACCCGCTCGGGGTGCAGGACGCAGGCGCGCGGGATCATGCCCGTGTCGTACCGCGGGTGGTCCCCGGGGTCGGGCTGCCCGGTCGGCGCGCCGGTGACCGAGGCGGCCCGGCGCCAGAAGAGCCGGCAGGCCTGGCCCCAGCCCGCGGGGTGCGGCTGGTCGTGCCAGTCGGGGCACCACAGGAGCTGGACCAGGTCCGTGCCGTCGGGGAAGCGGATCTCCGGGAAATCGGCCGCGGTGAACTGGGCCACCGCGACCAGCGGCAGCGTGAACGCCCTGCCGTTCACGTCCCGGTGGTCGGTGCACCGCGGCCACGGTTCGGCCGCCGGCCACGGCACCGGGCCGCCGATGTGACTGTCGTACGGGCCGGGTGTGCCGCGGCGCGGATGCAGCCGGACGGCCGGGCGGGCGTACGGCAGCAGGTCCGGGACGTCGCGCGCGGGGTCGATCACGGAGGGGGCGGTGGTGAGCTTCACCCGCGCAGTGTCGCCTCCCTCAGTCGGCCAGATCCACCCGCACCGTCAGCAGGTCCGTGCCGAACGCCCGTACCGCCGCGCTGTTGAAGCGGGGCAGGGCGCGCAGCCGGGCCCTGGCGTCGTCGTCGGGGAGGAGGTGGGCGGTGCCGCGGTGCCAGCGGCCGGCGATGCGCACCCGGACCACGGGGTCGGCCTGGATGTTGCGCACGTACTGCGACCTGAGGCCGAACTCGGAGACCAGCCAGAAGGAGGTGCCGACCCGGCGCCCGCCGACCGGGGTCCGCCGGGGCAGGCCGGAGGTGCGGCCGGTGGTCTCCAGCAGGGTCTGGAACGGCAGCCGCCGGTTGACCGGGTTGGCGACGTACCGCTGGAAGCGGGTCACCAGGCGGTGCTTGCGGTCGGTGCGGTCGGACATCTCGCCCCTCTCGGTACGGGGCCATCATGCCCCGTGGGCGGCCCCCTCGTCGCCGGCCCGCCCCAGGAACACCGGGTTGGTGAACGCGGCCATCGCCCCCGGCACCGGCCCCGGCGTCGTCTCGTGCCGCACCTCGGCCCGCACGTAGGCCGCGCGGGCCGGGGTCGTCCGCCACTGAACGGTTCCCGTGCCGGACACCGGCAGCGGCTCCCCGGTGAACATCACGCCCTGGTCGGTGACGAGCCGGACCGAGCAGCGCGGCGCCCCGGACACCTCCAGCCGGACGGTCACCTCGGTGTCGTACCCGACCGCCAGCCGCTCCCCGGTCCCCGCCTCCTCGCCCGCCCGTCCACCGCCGTCGGCCGACGCGGAGAACGCCAGCGAGACGTGCCGTGACTCGGCGACGTACGACCGTCCCGCCCGCAGCCCCTCAAGGACCGCCTCCCTGGTCAGCCCGTCGGCGAGGACGACCGTCTGGGGCAGTCCGACCACGTCCGGATCGCGGTGGGCGTCGCTGTCGCCCATCGCCGGCAGCCACGCCCGCCCGCCCCGCACGGACGCCACCAGCCGCGCGTCCCAGGCCGCCAGCGCCACCTCGTCGTCCGGGGTCCAGGCCCCGTTCCACACCTCCACGACGTCGGCCTCCGCGAACCCGAACTTCCAGGCGCAGCCCACGCAGTCGCCGTGCGGATGGGCCGGTACGACCAGACCGCCGGCCCGGCGGATGTCCCGCGCGAACCGCGCCCAGCGGCCGTCCCGGGCCCGGTAGCGCCAGTCGGTGAAGGTGCCCGGCTCGGTGCCGACGGCCAGGACGTGCCCGTTGCGGGTGGTGACCTCCTCACCGAGCAGCACCAGCAGGTCGTCACCGGCCGCGTCGGCCCAGTGGGCGTGCGAGGCGTGGGTGTTGTGGTCGGAGCTGTTGAGGAAGTCCAGCCCGGCCGCCCGGGCCAGAGCCGCGATCTCGGCCGGGGTGCGGCGCCCGTCGGAGTGCCAGGAGTGCAGGTGGCAGTCGCCCCGGTACCAGTCCCGGCCCCGCCCCCGGGCGCGGTCCGGCGGATACACCGGCTCCGGCGTCGTCCCGGCCGCCCCTTGCGTGAGCGTGACGGTCACCTCGTACGACAGGCCCTGCGGCGCCACGGTGTACGGCCCGAGCACGATGTGCCAGGTGCCGGGGCGCAGCGGCCCGGGCAGGTACCCGGGTGTGGCGTCGTCCGCCCGCACGAAGAACCCGGTCCGGGCCCCGCCCGACCATCCCCGGAACCCCCGCCCGCCCAGCTCGGTGCCGCGCTGGTCGAACAGCCCGATGTCGAGGGCGTTGCCGGGGGTGCCGGGTGGGACGGGGGGTTTGTCGTAGGTGTACGAGACGTTCAACTCGGAGGTGTCCGGCGGGACTTCGAAGGGGAGGTACACGAAGTCGGGGGAGCCGGGCGGGATGGTGCCGCGCAACGTCGTCACCTCCTCAACGTAGGCGCCCCCAGGGGCGTGCGGAACGGCGCGACCGGCCACATCGGACCGCGCGTACCCCTGACGAGCGACCGACCAGTCGGTACGATGCCCCATGCGCATCTCCGTCACGATCTTCCTGACCGACGAGACCATCACCCCCGTCCACCTCGCCCGCGAACTCGAAGAACGCGGCTTCTCCGGCCTCTACCTGCCGGAACACACCCACATCCCCGCAGAGCGCACCACCCCGTACCCCGCCGGCGGCGACCTCCCCCGCGAGTACGGCCGCACCCTCGACCCCTTCATCGCCCTCGGCCAGGCGGCGGCCGTGACCCGGGACCTGGCGCTCGGCACCGGCATCACCCTCGTCGCCCAGCACGACCCCATCGACCTCGCCAAGCAGATCGCCACCCTGGACCACCTGTCCGGCGGCCGTTTCACCCTCGGCCTCGGCTATGGCTGGAACGTGGAGGAGGCCGCCGACCACGGAGTGGCCTGGCGGACCCGGCGGGAGCTGGTCCGGGACCGGATGGCGCTGATGCGGGCGCTGTGGAGCGAGGAGCCGACCGCGTACGAGGGTGAGTTCGGCGGCGTCCGGGCCAGCCTCGCGCACCCCAAGCCCGTGCAGAAGCCGCGCGGACCGGTCGTCGGCCCCCGCACCCTCGTCGGCGGGGGCGCGGGGCCCAGGCTGTTCGCGCACATCGCCGAGTTCGCCGACGGCTGGCTGCCGATCGGCGGGCGCGGGCTGACCGAGTCGCTGCCGGTGCTGCGCTCGGTGTGGGCGGACGCGGGCCGCGACCCGGCCGCCCTCCAGATCGTCCCGTACGCCGTCCAGCCCACCCCCGGAAAGCTCGCCCACTACGCGGAGCTGGGGATCGAGGAGGTCGTGGTGCAACTGCCGCCCGGCGGTGCGGCGGAGGTGCTGCGCGCGCTCGACGCCTACGGTCCCCTCCTCGCGGGCGGTGCTCCTCGGCGGTGATCACCGCGAACGTATGCTCAAGGGATGACGACTTCCGCGACCTCCGGAACCGGCCCCACCGAGAACTCCATGCGTCGCGCCCTCAAACGTGCCCGGGACGGCGTCGCCCTCGACGTCGCCGAGGCGGCGGTGCTCCTCCAGGCACGCGGTGAGGACCTGACCGCCCTCGCCGCCTCCGCCGCCCGGGTGCGGGACGCGGGCCTGGAGGCGGCGGGCAGGCCCGGCGTCATCACGTACTCGAAGAGCGTCTTTATCCCCCTCACCCGGCTGTGCCGGGACAAGTGCCACTACTGCACCTTCGCCACCGTGCCCGGCAGGCTGCGCCGCGCCGGGCACGGGATGTTCATGTCCCCCGACGAGGTGCTGGACATCGCCCGCAAGGGTGCCGCCCTCGGCTGCAAGGAAGCCCTGATCACCCTCGGCGACAAGCCGGAGGACCGCTGGCCGGAGGCGCGCGAGTGGCTGGACGCGCACGGCTACGACGACACCATCGCCTACGTCCGCGCGATCTCCATCCGCATCCTGGAGGAGACGGGTCTGCTGCCCCACCTCAACCCGGGCGTGATGACGTGGACGGACTTCCAGCGGCTCAAGCCCGTCGCGCCGAGCATGGGCATGATGCTGGAGACGACCGCCGAGCGGCTGTGGTCCGAGCCGGGCGGCCCGCACCACGGCTCCCCGGACAAGGAACCGGCGGTACGGCTGCGGGTGCTGGAGGACGCCGGCCGTTCCTCCGTGCCGTTCACCTCCGGCCTGCTCATCGGCATCGGCGAGACGTACGAGGAGCGCGCCGATTCGCTGTTCGCGCTCCGGAAGATCTCCCGGGCCCACCACGGCATCCAGGAACTGATCATCCAGAACTTCCGCGCCAAGCCGGACACGGCGATGCGCGGCATGCCGGACGCCGAACTGGACGACCTGGTCGCCACGGTGGCGGTCGCCCGGCACATCATGGGCCCCTCGGCCTGCCTCCAGGCCCCGCCGAACCTGGTCGACAGCGAGTACGAGCGGCTGATCGGCGCCGGCATCGACGACTGGGGCGGGGTCTCCCCGCTGACCATCGACCACGTCAACCCCGAACGCCCCTGGCCGCAGATCGAGGAACTCACCGAGCGCTCCCGGGCGGCCGGCTTCACCCTGCGCGAACGGCTCTGTGTGTACCCGGAGTTCGTCCGCCGCGGCGAGCCCTGGCTGGACCCGCGGCTGCGCCCGCACGTGTCGGCCCTCGCCGACCCGGAGACGGGCCTGGCCCGGGAGGACGCGGTCGTGGAGGGCCGGCCCTGGCAGGAGCCGGAGGAGGTGTTCACCGCCTCCGGCCGCACGGACCTGCACACGGCCGTCGACACCGAGGGCCGCACCGGCGACCGGCGCACCGACTTCGACGAGGTGTACGGCGACTGGGACGCCCTGCGCGAGGCGGCGGCCCCCGGGATGGCCCCGGAGCGCATCGACGCCGATGTGCGCGAGGCGCTGCGCACGGCGGCCGACGACCCCACCCGGCTGACCGACGCCGAGGCCCTGGCCCTGCTGCACGCCGACGGCCCGGCGCTGGACGCGCTGTGCCGGGTGGCCGACGACGTGCGCAGGTCGGTGGTCGGCGACGACGTCACCTACATCGTCACGCGCAACATCAACTTCACCAACGTCTGCTACACCGGCTGCCGGTTCTGCGCCTTCGCGCAGCGCCGCACGGACGCGGACGCGTACACGCTCTCGCTGGAGCAGGTGGCGGACCGCGCCCGGCAGGCGTGGGACGTGGGCGCGGTCGAGGTGTGCATGCAGGGCGGCATCCACCCGGACCTGCCGGGCAGCGCCTACTTCGATATCGCCAAGGCCGTGAAGGACCGCGTCCCGGGCATGCACGTGCACGCCTTCTCCCCGATGGAGGTGGTGAACGGCGCGACCCGGACCGGGATGTCGGTCCGGGAGTGGCTGACCGCCGCCAAGGAGGCGGGCCTGGACTCCATCCCCGGTACGGCGGCGGAGATCCTGGACGACGAGGTGCGCTGGGTGCTGACCAAGGGCAAGCTGCCCACGGCCACCTGGATCGAGGTGGTCACCGCCGCGCACGAGCTGGGCATCCGATCCTCGTCCACGATGATGTACGGGCATGTGGACCAGCCCCGCCACTGGCTCGGCCACCTGCGCACACTGGCCCGGATCCAGCGGGAGACGGGCGGCTTCACCGAGTTCGTGACGCTGCCGTTCATCCACACGAACGCCCCGGTGTACCTGGCGGGGATCGCCCGGCCGGGCCCGTCGATGCGGGACAACCGGGCGGTGACGGCGATGGCCCGGCTCCTGCTCCACCCCTGGATCACCAACATCCAGACAAGCTGGGTGAAACTGGGCACCGAGGGGGCGGCGGAGATGCTCCGCTCCGGGGCGAACGACCTGGGCGGGACGCTGATGGAGGAGACGATCTCCCGCATGGCGGGCTCCTCCTACGGCTCGTACAAGTCGATCCGCGACCTGGTCGCGGTCGCGGAGGCGGCCGGCCGCCCCGCCAAGCCGCGCACCACGCTCTACGGCGAGGTGCCGGAGGAGCGGCGGCGGACGGCCGAGGCGTCCGACGGGCACCTGCCGGATCTGCTGCCGGTCCTGGACTGAGTACGATGATCCGACCCCTGTGCTGAGAAGAGGGGACCCGTAGCGGAGGAGATGCGTCCCGTGGCTGCCCGACTGCCCTCGTGGGCCTGGGTCACCGGTCTGACGACGGGGGCGACCGCCGTCGTCGTCGCCCTCGCCGTACAGGCGGACGCCGGGCCGCATCCCACGGCCTCCGTGGCCAGGCCCGGCACCTCGGCGTCGGCGCGCCCGCACGCCACGCTCACACCGGAGGCACCGGCCGAGGACGCCCTGCCGGACGGATCGGGCGAGGGCCGCCGGATCGTGTACTCGCTCGGCGAGAAGCGGGTCTGGCTGGTCGACGCGACCGGCAACGCGACCCGCACGTTCACGGTGTGGCCGGGCACGGTGAGCCCGCAGCCCGGCCGCTACTCGGTCACCCTGCGCACCCAGTCCCTCAAGGGCTCGGACGGCGTGGAGATCGAGCACGTCATGTACTTCACCAAGGCGGACGGCGTGAACATCGCCTTCTCCAACGCCCTGGACGGCGCCTCCCCGCCCCCGGCGAACGGCCAGAAGCTGGGCGGCATCCGCCTCCACAAGGAGGACGGAGCCGCGCTGTGGGCCTTCGGCGACCAGGGCACGCGGGTCGCGGTCGTCAAATAGCGTCCCGGCGGCCGTCGGGCAGCTGGTTCACGACCAGCGCCACCCCGGCCAGCAGGAAGATGCGGGTCGCCGCGTCCAGCCCGTTCCACGTCTTCGACTGCCACATCGCGAACCACTCGCCGCCGATCGCGATGAACCCGGCGCCGAAGAGCAGCAGCAGCATCAGCAGCCCGTAGGTGGAGAGGCGCCGGGCACGCTCGTGATCCCGCCGCGCCCACAGATACGTGCCCCAGAGCAGGACCAGGGCGGCCACCGTCTCCCACACGATGATCAGGACGTACGCGGTGTCCTGGAGAGCCGTGCTGGTGACGGCCCGCCACATCAGGTCCTCGTCCTTGAACGTCGTGTCCATCGCCAGCACATGCCGTACGAACTGCTGGTTGGTCCCGAAGTCGGTGATGTTCCCGAGGGCGACCAGGGCGATGTAGAGGGCGAGTATGCCGGTGAGCACACCGGCGGCGAGGCCGAGGCCGGTGTGGCGGGTGGGGGTGGTGGTCATGAACGAATTCTCGCCGCTACGCCCCGCCCGCTGCCGCACGCTTTGCGCCAAGAACGGCGATCAACGCCCCGCAAGGTGGCCGAGCATGCCGCCCTGGCCGGTCCGCCCCCGTGAACCGAGTGACCCCGGTCGACTACATTGCTGGGCGTCGTACAGGCGGACGGTGCCGTGGGAGGTCTGGTGGGGGCGACGACCGGTGCCGTCTGGGGCCGTGCCGAGCAGCAGGACTTCCGCAGCCGGGTGCGCGGCACGCTGCTCGGGGCCGCGGTCGGCGACGCGCTGGGCGGACCGGCCGACCCGCTGTCCCTGGAGGAGATCCGGGCCGCGTACGGCGGTGAGGGGCTGCTGGACCTGGCCTTCGGCCACGGCCGGCGCGGCACCGTCACCCACCACACCCAGCTGACCCTGTTCACGGTCGACGGGCTGATACGCGCCCAGGTACGCCGTGACACCGGCGCCTGGCACCCGCCGACCGATCTGCACCGGGCCTATCTGCGCTGGGCGTCCACCCAGCGGGACTGGGGGCCCGACGAGCGCCGCAAGGACGACGGCTGGCTCGCCCGCGAGGAGTGGCTGTACGCCCGCCGGGATCCGACCCGCGCACTGCTCATCGGGTTCGGCGACGACACCATGGGCACGCCGGAGTCCCCGAAGAACCCGGGCGAGCTGGGCCCGGAGGCGGTCGCCCGCTCCGCCCCCTTCGGCCTCCTCGTCGGCTGGGAACCCCAACTGGTCGTCCAGCTCGCCGTGGAGTGCGCGGCCCAGTCCCACGGCCACCCCATCGCCTACCTGTCGGCGGGCGCGTACGCCGTGATCGTGCACGCGCTGGCCCGGGGCGACAGCCTGGACGGCGCCGTGCAGCGCGCCCTCGCCCTGCTCGCCGTGCGCCCCGGCCACCAGCCCGTCTCGGACGCCCTCCAGCACGCCCTCGGCGCGGTACGGCAGGGCATACCGACGCCCTCCCGGGTGGAGGAACTGGCCGGCGACGGCACGGCGGACGGGCTGCTGGCCGCGTCGGTGTACTGCGCGCTGGTGGGCGAGGACGTCCGCCACGGGCTGGGCCTGGCGGTGAACCAGAGCGGCCCCTCCGCCGCCGCCGGCGCCCTGACCGGCGGCCTCCTCGGCGCCCTGCACGGCGAGACGGCCCTCCCGCCGGCCTGGCTGGCCGAGCTGGAGGGCCGCCCCACGATCCTGGAGCTGGCCGACGACTTCGCGATGGAGATGACCCAGGGCCCGGCGCTGCACGGCCCGGCGGGGTCGTCCCCGGGGTGGCTGGCGAGGTATCCGCGGGCCTGAGGGAGGATGCCGTGCCGGCCGCTGCCGCGGCGGCGACCGCTACGGCGCCCCCACCACGTCGTCGCCCGCACCCGCGGGGACCGGCACGGCCCGCGCGGCCCCCTCGTCGCCGTCGGTGTTCACCTTCTCGATGATCGCCAGCCGCTCCGGTGTGTCCTCCGGCTTCAGGTAGCCGATGGCGATGTACAGCACGAGGGAGACGGCGAGCGGGATGGACACCTGGTACTGGAGCGGCACGCCCCCGTCGATCCGCCAGTTGACCGGGTAGTTGACCAGCCAGAACGCGAGCAGTCCCAGGGCCCAGCTGACGAGCGCCGCCGTGGGGCCGGAGCGGCGGAACGGGCGGAGCAGACCGAGCATCATCGGGATCGCCATCGGACCCATCAGACCGGCGACCCACTTGATGACGACGGTGATGATGTCCTTGAACGCGGGGGAGTTGACCTGCGTCGCGGCCGCCATCGACAGCCCGAGGAAGACCACCGTCGTGACGCGTGCCGCGATCAGCCCGCTGCGCGCGTTCCACTCCCGCGCCCGCGCCGAGATCACCGGCGCGCAGTCCCGCGTGAAGACGGCGGCGATGGCGTTCGCGTCGGAGGAGCACATCGCCATGGTGTGGGAGAAGAACCCGACGATGACGAGACCGAGCAGCCCGTGCGGCAGCAGCTGTTCGGTCATCAGGGCGTAGGAGTCGGAGCCGTCCGGCTTCTTCGCCGTGACCAGCAGCGGTGACATCCACATCGGGAAGAACAGGACCACCGGCCAGACCAGCCAGAGGATCGCCGACAGCCGGGCCGAGCGTTCGGCCTGGCGGGCACTGCCGGTGGCCATGTACCGCTGGGCCTGGTTGAGCATGCCGCCGTTGTACTCGAAGAGCTTGATGAACAGGAACGCCAGCAGGAACACCGTGCCGTAGGGGCCGACCAGCGGCTTGCCGTGGCCGTGCAGCGCGGGCTCGTCCCAGGCGCCGAGGAAGCCGATGTCCTTGTCGTTCAGCTTCGCCACGACCGCGACGAACATGGAGACGCCGGCGAGCAACTGGATGACGAACTGGCCGAGTTCGGTCAGCGCGTCCGCCCACAGGCCGCCGATGGTGCAGTAGACGGCGGTGATCGCGCCGGTGATGAGGATGCCCTGGTTCAGCGACATCCCGGTGAACACCGACAACAGGGTGGCGATCGCCGCCCACTTGGCACCCACGTCCACGATCTTCAGCAGCATGCCGGACCAGGCGAGGGCCTGCTGGGTGGGCAGGTTGTAACGGTTCTTCAGGTACTCCAGCGGGGAGGCCACGTGGAGCCGGGAGCGCAGCCGGTTGATGCGCGGCGCGAACAGCTTCGACCCGATGGCGATGCCGAGCGCGATGGGGAAGGACCAGGTGATGAAGGAGGTGACGCCGTAGGTGTAGGCGATGCCCGCGTATCCGGTGAACATCACGGCGCTGTAGCCCGACATGTGGTGCGAGATGCCGGAGAGCCACCAGGGCATCTTGCCGCCGGCCGTGAAGAAGTCGGAGACGTTGTCCACGCGCTTGTGCGACCAGACGCCGATCGCGACCATCACACCGAAGTAGCCGATGAGCACGGCCCAGTCGAGACTGTTCATGTGCCCGATCGTGGGTCTGTCCACATGAACGCGACAAGCAAGCGGTAGGTCAAGTCACGGCAAAATTGTTCGTTGTAGTGACCTGTGTTCAGCCATATGAACAAACGGCCTATCTCATCAGCTCCCCGGCGTTCACGAGCAGCGACTGCCCGGTGATCGCCCGCGCCCGGTCGGAGGTGAGGAACACCGCCGCTTCGGCCACATCCCCGTCCGTGGCCAGGTCCGGCAGTGCCATCCGCTCGGTCAGCCGCCCCAGCACCTCCTCCTCCGGCACCCCCTCGCTCCGCGCGGCGAACCGGACGTACGCCTGCACCGGCGGCCCCCACATCCAGCCCGGCAGCACCGAGTTCACCCGGATCCGGTCCGGCCCCAGCTCCCGCGCCAGCGAGTACATCGCACTGGTCAGCGCCCCTTTCGAGGCGGCGTAGGCGGCCTGCCGCACCTGTGAGGGCGCGGCCACCGCGGACTGCGTCCCGATGAACACCACCGACCCGCCCCCCGCCGCCCGCAGCGCCGGCAGGCAGGCCCGGGTCATCCGCAGCGTCCCCAGCAGGTTCACGTCGAGGACGGACTGCCAGGTCGCGAAGTCGGCGTCCGCCAGCCCGCCGAAGTACGTGTCCCAGGCGGCCACCTGCACCACCGCGTCGATCCCGCCGAACCGCTCCCGCGCCAGTTCCGCCAGCGCCTCGCACTGCCCCTCGACGGTGATGTCGGTCGCCCGGAACGCCGTACGCGTCCCCTCCGGATCGATCACGGCCGCGCTCCGGGCGAGGTTCGCCCCGGTGCGGGCGCCGAGAACGGCGTTCCCCCCGTCCCGCACGACGGCGGCGGCGACCTGGTGGCCGAGTCCGGCGCCGACCCCGGAGACGACGACCGTCTTGCCCGCGAGCAGCGGCATGGAGGCCTCCCGGACCCTGGCGCTTCACCTGACGGGGCGTCAGAGTATGGGCGACCGCAGGAAAGGGGAACCGCATGAGCGAGGACACCCGCGAGGACACCCGCAGTGGGACGTACGCCGAGCTGGCCGCCGTCGGGCCGTACGGTGTCCGTCCCGGTCACGCCCTGATCACCATGGTCGAGCCGCACCCCGGCCACGAGTACGCGTACAACCGCTGGTACGAGGACGACCACTACTACGCCGGCGCGATGGCCATGCCCTGGATGTACGCGGGCCGCCGCTGGGTGGCCACCCGCGAACTGCAGCTCCTGCGCTACCCGGAGAAGTCGGCGGTCGCCCGGCCGGTCACCGCCGGCTGCTACCTCTCCACCTACTGGATCACCGCCGGCCGCTACGACGACCACATGAGGTGGACGGTCGCCATCAACAGGCGCCTCAACCGGGACGCCCGTGTCTACCACGACCGCACCCACGTCTTCACGGCCTTCCAGGACCACGAGACCACCGTGTACCGGGACGGCGCCGCCGGACCCCGGGACGTCCACGCCCTCGACCACCCGTACGCCGGCCTGGTGCTCGAGGTGATCGACAGCGACGCGCCCGAGCAGCGGGCCGCGCTGCTGGAGTGGCTGCGCGCCCGGCACCTGCCGCGGCGCCTCGCCGGTTCCCCGGCCGCGCTGGTCACCGTGTTCCGGCCGACCCCGCTGCCGGGCGACCGCATGACCTACGTCCGGCAGGTCGAGGGCGTCGGCACCCGGCTGACGCTGCTGTGGTTCCTGGAGCGGGACCCGCGCGCCTGCTGGGCGGAGCACTTCACCGGCCTGGAGGAACAGGTGGCGGAGTCGGGCCTCGGCCGGGTGGAGCTGGTCGCGCCGTTCATCCCGACGGTGCCGGGCACGGACACGTACGTGGACCGGCTCCGCTGACCGTCACGGCTTCCTCAGCTCGTCCGGGCAGGGCGTGCCGCGCGGCAGCTGGTAGGGCGCCGCCAGATGGTACGTCCCGGCCCTGGGCGCGTGCAGCACGGTCCACTTGTCCCCGTCGACGTCCTCCGGCGTCGCCATCAGACACGCCTTGGTCTTCGCGTAGGGCCGGCTCTTGCCGTGCTCGTCGACGACGCTCAGCCACGGCGAGTACGGGATCCGGATCAGGATCCGCCCCGGCTTGCGCACCCGCAGCGTCATCTCGCCCTGCTCGGCCCGGTCCACCACCGCGTTCGGCTCGGCGAGCGGCGTCGGATCGGTCACCTTGAACAGCTGCCAGTTGGCGTCGCCCCAGATCTGCCGCAGGTACGGCATCCCGCGCTGGAGCAGCTGACGCTCGCCGCCGTCCCCGTCCACGTTGTCCTTGGGCAGCACCACGTAGTGCACCGCCCACCGCTGGAGCCACTCGTGGTAGGTCGCCGAGTTGAGCGTGTCGTCGTAGAAGAGCGGGTTGCGCTCCATGTCGGCCTGCCGGTTCCAGCCGCGGGCCAGGTTGACGTACGGCGCGAGCGCGGACGCCTCCCGGTGCGAGCGGGCCGGGACCACCTCGACACGGCCCTTCTCGGCGCCGGCCTTCTGCAGCTGGTTGACGAGCGGGGCGAGCTCCCTCGCCCAGGACGCGGCCGGTGTGGTGTGGATGATGTCGTCCACCGACTTGAAACCGAGCCAGCCGACGAAGCCGAGGAAGGCCACCACGGTCACGTACCACTTGCGGGACCTCGGCACGGTGTACGGCAGGGCCGCGACCAGCGTCGCGCCCGCGAACAGCATCGGCAGCCGCGAGATGTTCGACCCGATCTGCGAACTGATCAGCCAGACCAGGACCACGGAGACGCTGTAGACGCCGGCCGTCAGCCGTACCGTCACCCACTCCTTCGGCACCAGGAACAGGCAGAACAGGCCGTACAGCAGGGGCATGACCACCGAGCCGAAGACCATCGGCTGGGTGCCGGAGAACGGGAACAGCCAGGCCGACACCGCGACCACCGCCGACGGCGCGAGCCCCAGCGCCCAGGCGCCCGGCCGCCGCTTCTGCAGGAACAGCGCGACCGCCACCAGGCCCACGAACAGCCCGGCCACCGGCGAGGCCATCGTGGCGAGCGCGGCCAGCGGGGCGGCGACCAGCGCCTTCGCCCAGCGTTTGTACCGCCACCGGTACGGCCAGCAGAAGACGGCCGCGACCGCGCCGAGCGCGAACATCGTGCCGAGGCCGAAGGTGACCCGGCCGGAGATCGCGTTGCACAGCAGCGCGAAGACCCCGGCGAGCGAGGCCCACAGCGGGTTCCGCACCGCCCGGCTGCGGATGAGGACCATCGTCAGCAGGCCCGCGGACACCGTTCCGGCGATCATCATCGTCGTACGGACGCCGAGGACCGACATCAGATACGGCGACACCACGCTGTACGACACTGGGTGCATGCCGCCGTACCAGGCGAGGTTGTACGCCGAGTCCGGGTGCCGGCCGACGAACTCCGCCCACGCGTCCTGCGCCGCGAGATCGCCGCCGCTGTTCGCGAAGGTGAAGAACCAGATGATGTGCAGGACGCCGGCGAGCGCCGTGACCGACAGCACGGGGTGCCGGAGCATGCGCTGCCGGAGGGGCTCCAGGAGGGCGAGCGGGCGCGCGCGCCCGCGGGGGCGTGCGTCGGGGTGCGCGTCGCAGTGCCCGTCGGGCCGTACGCCGAAGGCGCGGCCGTCCGCGGCACGGCTGCCGTCCGCGTCAGGCCTGTCCGTCATGGACGCACGTATTCGCTGGCCGGATCCCGATCCGGGGCCCGGATCTGCTTCGTCGGCGCGTGTCGGCTCCGCTGTGGCCACCTGAAGGCACTCCCCGTGTCCCGTTTTCTCTTCCCGGCCGGCTTCCCACGGTGTTCCCGGCCGTTTTCCGTCCCATTCGCGGCCCGGTTCCCGGGACCGGCGACCTGCCCCGATTCGTGACGCTAGCACGCACCCCGCCACGGGGCTCCCGGGTGGGGCCCGGCGTAGGGCGGGGTGCGCTGCGGGCGGGGGGCGGGGCGGTCAGCCCAGCCGGGTCAGCTTGGCGCCGAAACCGGGCTCGGCCAGGTCCTTCTCCAAGGCCACCGGAACCTTGACCGCACCGGCCGTCCCGTCACCCACGGTGAGCGTCCCGACGCGGGTCCCGGCCTTCGCGGTGTGCGGCACCGTCCCGGAGGCGAACGACAGCCTCACCTTCATCCCGGCCCAGCCGGGCGTCGTGACGTCCTTCGTGACGACGATCGGGGTGTGGCCGCCGAGCCGGTCGTCCACGTAGCCGACCACGTCGCCCTTCTTCAGGATCTTCGACGAGGTCAGCGCGTCCTGGGCGGCGAGCAGCGCGGTCTGGCTGACCGTGTTGACCGTCTTGAGGATCTCCCGCTTGTGCTGGCCGAGGACCGCGCCGACGAGCGTGACCGTCTGCCCGCCGACCTTCTTGCGGGAGGCGAAGAGCAGGTTGCCGCCGGCCGCGGTGGTGCTGCCGGTCTTGATGCCGATCGCGCCGATCCGGTACGGCAGCTCGTTGTAGTTGGGCCAGAACTTGCCCGAGGGGTCCGTCCAGCTGGCCGCGCTGCTGATCGCGACCAGGGCCGGGACCTTCACGAACGCGCGGCCCAGCTTCACCTGGTCCTCGGCCGTGGAGACGGTGGTCTCCTTCAGGCCCGACGGGTCGGTGTACGTCGTGCGGGTCATCCCCAGCTCCCGCGCGGTGGCGTTCATCTTCTTCACGAACGCCGCCTCCGAGCCCGCGTCCCAGCGGGCGAGGAGCCGGGCGATGTTGTTGGCGGAGGGGATCAGGACGGCCGACAGGGCCTGCTTCTCGGTGAGGGACTCACCGGCGTGGACGGTGTCGAGCGTGGACTCGCCGTCCTTGTTGTAGCCGCCCTCCTTCTCCGCCGTCGCGTCGACCTTGATCTTCGGACCCTCCTCGCCCGCCTTCAGCGGGTGCTCCTTGAGGATGATGTACGCGGTCATCGTCTTGGCGACCGAGCCGATGGCCACGGGGGTCTGCTTGCCGAAGTGGCCCATCGTGCCGACGCCGTCCGCGTCGATCCAGCCCTGGCCCTCGCCGGGCCACGGCAGGTTCGTGGTGCCGCCGTCGAAGGTGTACGTCTCCTCGGCGGTCAGCGCGAGGGTGGGGGACGGCAGCGGGCGGAACGCCTGTACGACCGCGAAGACGATCACCAGGAGCAGGACCAGCGGGGTCCAGATCTTGACCCGGCGCACGAGCGTGCGGACCGGGGTCTCCGGGGGCGGCGGCGTGTTCGTCAGCTCGGCCAGCAGGTCCAGCGGCGGCTTGGGCGGGAGCGGCTGCTGGGTGGTGCGCTCGGGGCCGACCTGGGGGACGGGGGTGGTGGCGTCCGGGGCCGGCTGGGGGGCGGCGGGCTTGGGAGCGGCCGGCTTGGTCAGGTCGTCCCTCAGCGCGACGAACTTGCTCGTGCGCTCGGAGTCGGACTCCGCAGGCTTGGGCTTGCCGCCGAGCTTGAGCATGGTCGTGGGCTGATCGACGGCGGGCTTCTTGGGCTGTACGGCCTTGAAGACGGTGGTCGGCTGATCGACGGACGCCTCGGCTGCGCCTTCGGCGTCCGTCTTCCCACCCGCACGGGTTGCCTGCGGCGGGTCGGCGGGGGCCTCCGCCTCGGCTGCGCCTTCGGCGTCCGTCTTCCCACCCGCACCACCCGTGCGGCTTTCGTCGTCGCCTGCGGGTGGCCCCTGTGGGGCGTCCCCGCCGTCGGCGGCCTTCGGCCCGTCCTCGGCCTTCTCGGCCTTCGCGACTTCCTCGGCCTTCTCGGCCTCTTCCGTCTCGGCTACGCCGTCGTCGGGGGCCTCGGCTTCAGCAGCGGCCTCGTTCGCACGTGCGTCGTCCTCGGCACCGGACGCATCCTCCGCGCCGGCGTCAGGCTTCGCCTCGGCCTTCTCGTCCGCCTTGGCGTCAGTGCTCCCGTCGGCCTTGGCCTCGGCGTCAGCCTTCGCGTCGGCCTTGGCCTCGGCGTCAGCCTTCGCGTCCGCATCGGCCTCGGCGTCAGCCTTCGCGTCCGCATCGGCATCGGTGGCCGCCTGCTGCTCCGCGTCCGCCTCGCCCCTGGTCTCCGCGGTCTCCGCGTCGGACGGCTCCCCGTCCGCCGTCTCCGTCTCCGCCCCGGCCTCGGCGCTCGCGCCGGACGCCGCCTCAGCCTTGAGTCCCGCGTCCGACGGACCCTCAGCCTCGTCCTCGGCCGCCGACTTGGAGGCGGTCGGGTGTGCGGGTGTGCCGGGCTTGGGGTCGCGGACCCAGGCGGAGACCGCTGCCTTGAGGGCGGATTCCTCGTCGGTGGCGGTCGGCTTCGCTTCGGCGGGGGACTCCGGCCGTACCGTCAGGACCTTCGTCGCCATGTCCGAGCCGCCGCCCGAGGAATCCTTCTCACGGGACACGGCGAGACGCGGATCGCGCGCCTCGGGAACCGAACCCGCACTCCCCGACGTCGGTTCCGCCGACGACTCGCGCTGCTTCGACCTGTCGGGGGACTCGCCCGCCACCGATGCCTCCTCCATGCGTCGCACGTCCACGTGTGCGCCCTGTCCGAACCATGTACCAGTGTCCTGTGTGAGGGCTTGGCCCCTGCGGTAGACGAGAACGACATACCTACCGGTTCCCTCACGAACCGGTCACGCGCCCTCGACAGACCAATGTGAGAGGGGTCACCCTGTCATTCATCCACGCGGGGAGGCATGGATGGGCAGGAGCCGCAGAACACTTCCGGAGGAGCTTCTGCTGCTGGCACTGGACCCGGCCACGGGTACCACTGCACAGCCGCAGTCGCTCGACCTCGGTCTGGCCGGTGCACAGCTAGTGGAGCTGGCGCTGGCCGGACGGATAGCCCCAGACGGGGATCGTATCGCCGTGGTGGTACCACGGCCGACAGGAGATCCGACTCTGGACTGCGCGTTGGAGTTGCTGCGAAGGCGTGGCGCTCCCGTGCGTGCCGTCCACTGGATCGGCGGGCCCCGGCTGGGGCTCAGGCAGACCTACCTCTCGCATCTGGAGCGGTGCGGCATGGTCGCCGCCGTGCCCGGCCAGATGTGCGGGGTGCTGCCGACGACGCGTTACCAGGCGACGGACACCGCCATCAGCCGGGAGATCAAGGCCCGGCTGGACTCCGCGATCCGCACCGGCGTACCGCCGGACCCGCGGACCGCGGCGCTCGCCGCCCTGGCGCACGCCGTCGGGCTCGGCAAGCATCTGTACCCCGGGAACGAGGGCCGATCGTCCAGGTCCCGGTTGCGGGATCTGATCCGGCACGACCCCATGGGCGGGCTGGTCGCGCACGCCGTCATGGACGTGCAGAACGGTGCGGCGGCCCAGCCGCGCCGCGGCCCGGTCGCGGGCGGCCGGCAGGCCGCCTCCGGAGTCCGGGCGGCGGAACCCGCACACGGGGTTCCGATGCAGCCGCACCGCGGGTCCATGGCACGCGCCGTGGCCCACTGAGCCGCACCCCAGGTCCCCACAGACCCGGTTCGGGAGCCGCTGGTCCGAGCGGGGCGGTGAGACCCCTGTGGTCTCGCCGTCCCGCTCGACTGCGTCCGGTGGACAGGAGGTCGAGGCGGCTGCCGCATATCCTCCGTTTCCCAGCGGTAGAAAGCACCTTGGTGGCAGTCTGCTCAACAGCAGATACGGAAAGTGTCAAGTAACAGGCAGGCAGCCGGAGGTGCACGTCCCGTGGCGTCCAATGTCAATCCCACCGTCAGGCGGCGCCGGCTGGGCCAGGAGCTGCGCAGACTGCGCGAGCTGAAGGGCATGACGGCCGAAGAGGTGGCGGAGCGGCTGCTCGTGTCGCAGTCGAAGATCAGCAGGCTGGAGAACGGCCGGAGAAGCATCAGTCAGCGCGACGTGCGTGACCTGTGCGGGGTGTACGAGGTCGAGGACCAGCGGATCGTCGACTCGCTGATGGAGATGGCCCGGGACTCCCGGCAGCAGGGGTGGTGGCACACCTTCGGTGACATCCCGTACAGCGTGTACATCGGTCTGGAGACCGACGCCGAGTCGCTGCGGGTGTACGAACCCCAGCTGGTGACCGGTCTGTTGCAGACCCGCGCCTACGCCGAGGCCCTGGTGCAGGGCGCGTTGCCGGAGACGTCGACCGCCGAGATCGAGAAGCGGGTCCAGGTGCGGATGCGCCGACAGGAACGTATCACCGCCCAGAACAACCCGCTCCGGCTGTGGGTGGTGCTGGACGAGGCCGCCCTGAAGCGGGTCGTGGGCAGCCGGCTGGTGATGCGGGAGCAGCTGGAGCACCTGATCGAGATGTCGCAGCTGCCGCACGTCACCGTGCAGGTGCTGCCCTTCGACGTGGGCGCGCACCCGGGGCTCAACGGCCAGTACGCGATCCTGGAGTTCGCCGACGCGGCCGACTCCAGCGTGGTGTACCTGGAGGGCGTCACCAGCGACCTCTACCTGGAGAAGGCGCAGGACGTGCAGAAGTACGCCGTGATGTACGAACATCTGCGGGCACAGTCCCTCAATGTGGAGGCATCCCGGCAATTCATCGCGGATGTGGCGAAAACGTACGCCGACTGAGGTCAGGCCACAGCGGGCGCGGGATCGTACACCGTCGGTCGGCTCCAGTGGAAGGCTCACCTGGAATATGCCATCCGGTCGAGTGAACGACTACGCCGCCAGGCGCAGTTGCCCGGTAGCGTCGATCACGCCAATCAGACGACATGGTTGGCGTGAACCGCACTACCGCAACTCGTAACAGGAGTGGACATGGCACTGATTCAGGGCGCTTCGGAGACGTGGATGAAGTCCTCCTATTCCGCGGGCAACGGCGCCTGCGTCGAGGTCAAGTCGCCCACCGCCGCCGAACTCGCCGTCCGCGACTCCAAGACCCCGCAGGGACCGATCCTGGCCTTCCCCGCCGACGCGTGGAACGCCTTCGTGGCCTCGGTCAAGGCGTGAGGGGTTCTCCCTGACCCTGCCTGGCACACAACTGCACAAGCACCACCAGCAGAGCCCTCTCGACCAGTCGCCGTCCTTGCCGAGAGGGCTCGGTCCTTTGCCGTCGGGGCTCAGCCCAGCTGGGCCTCGATCGCGGCGACGACCTCGGCCGCGTCCGGCTCGGTCCGCGGCGAGAACCGCGCGACGACCCGGCCGTCCCGCCCGATCAGGAACTTCTCGAAGTTCCAGCGGATGTCCCCGGTGTGCCCCTCGTCGTCGGCGAAGCCGACGAGCCGCTCGTACAGCGGGTGCCGGCCCTCCCCGTTCACCTCGACCTTCTCGGTCAGCGGAAACGTCACGCCGTACGTCGCCGAGCAGAACTCCGCGATCTCCTCGGCGGTGCCGGGCTCCTGCCCGAGGAACTGGTTGCAGGGCACGCCCAGCACGGTGAAGCCCTGCTCGGCGTACCGCTCCTGGAGCTTCTCCAGCCCGGAGTACTGCGGGGTCAGGCCGCACTTGGAGGCCACGTTCACGATGAGCACGGCCTTGCCGGCGTACTGCGGCAGGTTCGCGGAGCCGCCGGTGAGGGCCCCGATCTCGACATCCAGCACGTTGTGGTCAGTAGTCGTCATGCCCGGATGCTAGCCGTGCCGCCCCGCGTCCCCGCCGCCCGGCCTCCACCAACGCGTCACCGGCCCCCGTCCGCACGTACAGCACCGACCGCCCGGCCCGCCGCCGTTCCACCAGCCCCGCCTCCCGCAGCACCTTCAGATGACGCCCTACCGAGCCGAGGCCCTGCCCGGTCACGGCGGTCAGCTGGCTGGTGCTCATGGGGGAGCCGAGCAGAACGAGCACCCCGGCCCGGGCCGTCCCGATCAGCGCCCCCAGCCCCGCGGGCACCGCACGGCCGGCGTCCCCGGCCAGGACGCCGGCGCAGGGATAGACCACGGCGTACCGTTCCCCCTCCTCCCAGGACACCCACCCCGAGCGCTGCGCGGTCACCGGCACGAACACCAGCTCGGCGCCGGAGATCTCCCGCGGCGGATACTCGTGCCGATTGACCTGGAACCGGCTCTCCCCGAGCCACCGCGTCCCGCCCGGCCGCAACCCGTCCAGCACACTCGCCCAGCCGCCCCGGCTCACCCCCGCCGTCCGCGCGACCACATCCGCCTCCAGCACCCGTCGGCGCCGCTCCCAGTACGGCCGTACGGTCTCCTCCCACGCCCACTCCAGCAGCGCCGCCGCCCGCTCGGGCAGATCGTCCCGGTCCAGTACGTCCGGGAGCGGCCCGCCCAGGGACATCCGCAGATGGGCCCGGGCGGCAGCGGGATCGGCCGCGCGCACGCGGGCGACCTCCACGGCGAGGCTCTCCCCGCCGCGGGGCGTGGGGGTGAGGAAGTCGGCGATCCACTCCCGGCCCAGCCCGGCCCGGACCAGCCGGGCGGTCACGGGGTCGGCCGCGAGCCGGGCCTCGTAGGCGGGCCGATGGGCGCCCAGCCACGCGTGCTCCCCGGGATGCGACCCCTGCCCGGCGTGCAGCAGCTTCAGGCCGGCGAAGACCTCGGCGAGCGGCGAGATGACGAACCGACTGCGGGCGACGGTGTCGGCGTTGACCTGCCACCATCCCATGATCCGGCACGCCCCTTCCCTGGTTGCGGCCGCGCGCGGCTGCGAGAGGCGGCGGGTACGACCTCTCGTCGTGGCTGCGACTTCCCGCGGCTGCGGCTCTTGGGGGCCGCGACCTTTCGCGCGACGGCGAAACAATAACCGGCCCGCTCGGGCCCGGCCGAGACTCCGGACCATGCCCAGTTACCGGTCCCTGTTCCGCACCCCGGAGTTCACCCCCCTCTTCCTCGGCTCGGCCGCGCAGACCGCCGCCCAGACCGTCGGCGGCCTCGCCCTCGCCACCCTCGTGTACCGGGCCACCGGCTCCCCGCTGCTGTCGGCGGTGAGCATGTTCGGCCCGTCGCTCGCGCAGGTGCTGGGCGCCACCGTCCTGCTGTCCGGCGCCGACCGGCTGCCCCCGCGTACGGCCCTGTCCGCGATCGCGCTGGCCTTCGCGGCCGGCACGGCGGCGCAGGCGCTGCCCGGCCTGCCGTCCGGCGTGCTCCTCACCGTCGTACTCCTGCTGGGCCTGGTGGCCTCGCTCGGCGGCGGGGTCCGCTGGGGGCTGGTGAACGAGATCCTCACCAAGGAGGGCTATCTGCCGGGCCGTTCGCTGTTCAACACGATGAGCGGGCTGACACAGGTCGCCGGGTTCGCCACCGGCGGCGCCCTGCTCACCGCGCTCACCCCGCGCGCCTGCCTGCTGCTGGCGGCGGCCCTGTACCTGACGGCCGCGCTGGTCCTGCGGTTCGGCCTGACCGCCCGCTCACCCCGGGCCGCCGGGCGCCCCTCGCCGTCGGCGACCTGGCGGGCCAACGCCGAGCTGTTCTCGTCCCGGCCGCGCCGCCTGACCTACCTCGGCCTGTGGCTGCCCAACGGCATGGTCGTCGGCTGCGAGTCGCTCTACGTGTCGTACGCCCCGCACGCGGCGGGCACGCTGTTCGCCTACGCGGCGCTCGGCATGTTCGCCGGGGACGTGACGGTCGGCCGGCTGCTCCCCGCCGCCGTACGCGCCCGCCTGGCCACACCGCTGCTGCTCCTGCTGGCGACGCCGTACCTGCTGTTCGGCACACACCCGCCGGTGCCGGTGGCGGCCCTCTGCGTGACCGTGGCCTCCGTGGGCTTCGGGGCGGGTCTGGTCCAGCAGGAGAGGCTGATGAGCCTGACCCCCGACGCCCTCACCGGCCAGGCCCTGGGGCTGCACTCGGCCGGCATGCTCACCTTCCAGGGCGTGAGCGCGACGGCGGCGGGGACCCTGGCCCAGCTCACCTCGCCCGCCGCGGCGATGACGGCGATGGCGGCGGGGTCGGTGTGCGTGACGGTGGTGCTGGCAGTGGCGTCGGCGTCGGCGTCAGCGCCGGCTACGGCCGTGGGGCGGACTCCGTCTCGGCCTGCTCCGGAGCGGGAGCGGGAGCGGGAGTCGGAGTCGGCACGGGAGCCGGAGCCGGTGCGGGAGCAGGCGCCGGTGCGGGAGCAGGCGCCGGAACGCTCTCGGTCCTGACCGCGGCGCCCTCCGTCCCGCCCCCGGCGCTCTCCGTAGTCCCCACCTCGGCGTCGATCTTCTTCACCGCCCGGTCGAAGTAGCGCAGCAGCTCCACCGGGAACGGCATGACGAGGGTGGAGTTCTTCTCCGCGGCCACCTCGACGACGGTCTGCAGCAGACGAAGCTGCATGGCCTCGGGCGTGTCCGCCATGATCCGGGACGCGTTGGCGAGCTGCTGCGCGGCCTGGAACTCACCGTCCGCGGTGATGACCCGGGCCCGCCGCTCCCGCTCGGCCTCGGCCTGCCGGGACATGGACCGCTTCAGGGACTCCGGGAGCTGGACGTCCTTGATCTCTACCCGGTCGATGTGCACGCCCCACCCGGCGGCCGGGCTGTCGATCATCAGCGCCAGCCCCTCGTGCAGCCGCTCCCGGTCACTCAGCAGGTCGTCCAGGTCGCTCTTGCCGATGATGGAGCGCAGGGAGGACTGGGCGACCTGGCCGACGGCGAAGACGTAGTCCTGCACCTCGATCGCCGCGCGCACCGGGTCGGTGACCCGGAAGTAGACGACGGCGTCGACCTTCACCGACACGTTGTCCCGGGTGATGCCCTCCTGGGTGGGCACCGGCATCGTCGCGACCTGCACGTTCACCTTGCGCATACGGTCGGCGAAGGGGATGAGGAAGGTGACGCCGGGCTGCCGGTAGCTGGGCAGCGCCTTGCCCCAGCGGAACACCACCCCCCGCTCCACCTGGTTGACGACCCGCATCCCGCTCCTCAGTACGAGCAGCAGCAGGGCGACGACCACGACCACTGCGACGACGGTGCCTTCCACGGCAGCCCCCTTCTCGGGTCCTCGCGGACCCTCTTCGTCCGTCTTCCATGCGATCCGGACAACGGGGAGGACACCGGGAGGAGGGGGCGTGGATCCGGCCCGGGCGTCAGGGAAGCGTAAAGAAATGCCGCACCGGGCACGGGCCGCTGAGGCGTCAGGTCACCCGACGAAGAGGCTGTGCGTCCCGGGCACCTGTTCCGCCAGCCCGGGAGGGATGATCCGGACGACGCTGCCGACGCACCCCGGAACGTTGTGCACCAGGACGGGCACGTCCGAGACGTTGAAGACGACCGACAGGTGCGGAATCTCGATGCACCCTTTCGGACTGTCGTGACGGACACCGTCGATCACGATGAACCCGTTCGCGGCGAAGGCCGAACAGGGAACGGCCAGCGCGAGCACCCCGGCGGCGCCGAGGGTGGCGAGGGTGGCGAGCGTGGAGCGTATGCGCCGCATGACGAACCTCCTGAGGTGCGGGGCCGGGCACCGACCGGGCCCTGCAACCGACCGTACGGACGCACGCCCGCACTGCATCCCGGCGTGCCCCAGCCGGGCGACACCGGTGACAGCGCGCTGAACTGTGGGCCAAGGCCGTACGTTCCTCCGCACGCCACCCCGGCCAAGACCAACTCGGCGGCGGGAGTTCCCAACCTTCGATGACACCCTCATGGAGCTCTGTCGGGCCACCCAGGGCCTGTTGCGGAAATGGTGACAGCCGCTGCTGTGAGAGCGCGGATGCGCCCGGCTGCTACCGTCCGGAGCCGTGACGGACAGTGTGTACGTGGGCAATGCCGGCAGGGACGCGGCACTGGACCGAGGGTGGCTGCTGGGACATTTCAAGGACGCCTCCGATCCCCGTCACAGCGAGGACGTGGAGATCAAGTGGGGCGTCCATCCGCAGGGCGATGAGCGGGCTCAGTGGGTGACCGGCGAAGAGCGCACCGCCCTGCTGGTCCTCATCAGCGGGCGCTTCAGGGTGGAACTGCCCGGGCGCAGTGTTCTCCTGGCCGAGCAGGGGGACTACGTCGTGTGGGGCCGGGGCGTCGATCACTCCTGGTTCGCGGAGGAGGAGTCCGTGGTTCTGACGGTCCGCTGGCCTTCCGTCCCCGGCTACAAGGTGACCGATGAGGACGATTCCGCTGCCGGTGACAGCCGGTCGTTCAGGACCGCGACCGGCACGGTGGCCTCGTAGCGGACGGCCGGTTCGGCACGCCGGCGCAGTTCGCCGTGTACGGGAACCCGCTGGTGGCAGCGGCGACGCACCGACGCCGCCGCAGCAGATCCCCGGGCGGGGCATCTCGTGGGTCTCCGGCGAGACGGCCCACTTCACCGGCCGAGCGGGATGCGGAGCGGCGGCCTCCCGGTCCCCCGGCACGTCGCGGATCCACTGAAGCGCTCATCCCCGGGGAAGCCGTGCGTCTGCCATGCGTGGATGGTCTCACTCCCCAGGCGAGGCCGGTCCCCTCCGGTAGGCCGAGCGCCGCCGCAGCGGCGCCTTCCCGAACGGCAGACGCGGCACTCCCTCAGCGTGCCCGCTCCACGCGGCGCTCGTCCCACACCGGTTCCGGCGTCTCGCGTACCAGGCCGTCGCTGCCGAACACCAGGAAGCGGTCGAAGGACCGGGCGAACCAGCGGTCGTGGGTGACCGCCAGGACCGTTCCCTCGTACGCCTCCAGCCCCTCCTGCAGGGCCTCCGCCGACTCCAGGTCCAGGTTGTCGGTCGGCTCGTCCAGCAGCAGGGCGGTGGTTCCCTGCAACTCCAGCAGCAGGATCTGGAAGCGCGCCTGCTGCCCGCCGGAGAGCCGGTCGAAGGCCTGGTCGCCCTGCCGGTCCAGTTCGTAGCGGCGGAGTGCCGACATGGCCGCGCCCCGGTCCCGGGCGTGCTCGGTCCACAGGATGTCCACGAGGGTGCGCCCGATCAGTTCGGGATGCGCATGCGTCTGGGCGAAATGGCCCGGTACCACCCGTGCGCCCAGTTTCACCGTGCCCGTGTGCGCCACGTCCTCCCCGGCCAGCAGCCGCAGGAAGTGCGACTTGCCCGACCCGTTCGAGCCGAGCACCGCCACCCGCTCGCCGTAGAAGACCTCCAGGGAGAACGGCTTCATCAGCCCGGTCAGCTCCAACTGCGCGCAGGTGACGGCCCGCACCCCGGTGCGCCCGCCGTGCAGCCGCATCCGGATCTCCTGCTTGCGCGGCGGCTCCGGCGGCGGACCGGCCTCCTCGAACTTGCGCAGCCGGGTCCGCGCCGCCTGGTAGCGAGAAGCCATGTCGTCGCTGCGCGCGGCGTACTGCTGCAGGTCCTGCACCAACTTCTTGAGCTGGGCGTGCTTCTCGTCCCAGCGGCGGCGCAGCTCCTCGAACCGGGCGAACCGCTCCTGCCGCGCCTCGTGGAAGGTGCCGAAACCGCCGCCGTGCACCCAGACGTCGGAACCGGCCGGGCTCGGCTCCACCGCGATGATCCGCTCGGCGGCCCGGGCCAGCAGCTCCCGGTCGTGCGAGACGAACAGCACGGTCTTGTCCGTCTCACCGAGCCGGGCCTCCAGCCACCGCTTGCCCGGTACGTCCAGGTAGTTGTCGGGCTCGTCCAGCAGGAGCACCTCGTCGGGACCGCGGAGCAGTGCCTCCAGGACGAGCCGCTTCTGCTCACCGCCCGAGAGCGTACGGATCTGACGCCACTGCGCCTTCTCGTACGGCACGCCGAGCGCGGCCATGGTGCACATGTCCCACAGTGTTTCCGCCTCGTAGCCGCGTGCCTCCGCCCAGTCGGCCAGGGCTTGGGCGTACTTCATCTGAGCGGCCTCGTCGTCCACCGTCATCATCAGGTGTTCGGCCGCGTCCACGGCCTGCGCGGCCTGCCGGATGCGCGGCGGCGCCACCGACACCAGCAGGTCGCGGACCGTGCTCTCGTCCCGCACCGAACCGACGAACTGCCGCATCACCCCGACACCGCCACTCGACGTGACCGTGCCGCCGTGCGGCTTCAGCTCGCCGGACAGCAGCCGCAGCAGGGTCGTCTTGCCGGCACCGTTGGCGCCGACCAGGGCCGCCACCGCTCCCTCGCCCACCCGGAACGACACGTCGCCGAACAGGGGCCGCCCGTCGGGCAGGTAGTACTCGAGGTGAGAGGCCTCCAGATGTCCCATCTTTCCTGTGTCCTTGTCTGCTGTACGGGTACGCCGTGGGTGCGCCGGCGCGCGGTGTGGGCGGGCGGTTCCCGGACCACGGTGCCAGTCGGGCCCGGTCGACGGCTGCTCATTTTTCCGGGCCGCCGGGCCGCCGGGGCGTCCGTTCAGGCCGCCTGGTCGGGGACCTCCCTCCGGAAATGGTCCGGTACGGCCTGCGTCCGGCAGATGGTTTCGGCCACCTCACCGCCGTCCACGCCGATCTCCGGACCGGTCATGCGTGATCCCCGGTCGAACGGAGGGCGGTGCGGTCGTACAGCTCCGACTCCACCGGATCGGGGTGGGCGGAGCCGGGGGTGCAGGCCGGGGCCGCGAACCGGTGGCGTACGGCGAAGGCGACGGCGGTGCTCGCGAGCAGGGCGGCGACCGCGGCGACGAAGGCCGCCCAGGTGCCGTAGGCGCCGACGAGGAGACCGCCGAGCTGAGCGCCGACGGCGGTGCCGACGACGTTCACGGTGATGACCCAGGTGAAGGCCTCGGTGATGGCGCCGGACGGGGCCGTGCGCGCGACGAGTTCGTACTGCACGGCCGTCACCGGGGCATAGACCAGGCCACCGAGGGCGAGGGCCAGGCCTATCGACCAGTTGTCCCAGGCGAGCAGGGGCAGTGCGGTCAGCGCGGACAGGAGGAGCAGGCCGATGGCGAGGGTGCGTTCGGCGGGCCAGTCCCGGGTACGGCTGCCGTACCAGAGCCCGCCGACGACCCCGCCGACGCCCCAGGCACCGAAGATCAGCCCGACGCTGTCCGTGGAGCCGTGTTCCTCGGCGAAGGCGGGCAGGGCCAGGTTGAACACGCCCGTGGACACGGCCGCGCAGACCAGGATGGCCAGCAGACGGACCAGGCCCGGCGAGCGCAGAGCGCCCAGCAGGTCGCTCTCGGTCTCCTCGGCGCGCCAGTCGCGCGAGGCTCGCGTGGTGGCGAAACCGATGGCACCCACGCCCGCCAGGACCCCGCCGACGACCAGGGCCGTGGCGGGGGTCGTCCAGAACAGTATGCCGCTGAGCAGCAGCGGTCCGCCGATGAAGAAGATCTCGCTGAGCACCGCCTCCAGGGAGAAACCCGCCTCCCGGCCGCCGGTGGGCAGCGCGCTCCACAGCGACCGGACGGAGCCGCTGATCGGCGGGATCGTGGCGCCCGCGACGCTCGCGCAGACCAGCTGCGCGAGGCGGGCGTCGGGCGCCATGCACACCAGGGCGATCAGTGCCAGCGGGTGGACGACACCGGTCAGGAGGAGCAGGGGGGTCTGGCCGTGCACGTCGACGCGGCGGGCGACGATCGGCGCGAGCACCGCACCGCCCAGCGAGTAGCAGGCCAGCAGCAGGCCCGCGGAGCCGTAGCCCGTGCCGCGCGAGGTGGCGAACACGACGAGGGCGAGCGTGACCAGGAACAGCGGGAACCGGCCGATGACGCTCCACAGCAGTGGAGCGCGCATGGTCTTGTCGCTCAGCACGGTGAGGAACCGGTTCCCGGCGGGCGGAGACTCGGAGTCGGTTGCGGTGGACGGCTCTTCGGGCCGGCTGTCGGATGCGGCGTGGGTCATGGCTTTCTCTCGGTTCTCGTGGGGACGGTCCACGAGGAGGGACGGTCCGCCGGGCGGTCAGGTGCCGTTCAGAGCGCGGCGACGACGGCGGCGATCTCCTTGGCCAGCAGGATCTGTTCCGCCTCGTCGAGCTCCGGGGTGAGCGGTACGCACAGGGTGCGGCCCAGCCTGTCGCGCGTCGCGGCGAAACCGTCCCGGGTCAACGGCGCGTAACGGTCGTCGCCGTCGGCCAGGTTCCACGGGAACCCGTCCGCGTACAGCGAGGCGCGGCCCGCCACCACCGGGTGCTCGGGCAGGAGGTACTTGTCCAGGGTCCAGCAGGGCAGGCCCCGTTCCTCCAGCCGCTCCATGGCCCGGTCCCGCAGATCTCGCGACTCCAGCAGCAGCCGCACGCTGGTCTTGACGTCACCGGGGCGCTTGGCGACCACGGTGACGTCCGGGCGGTCGCCGAGCGCCTCCAGCGCCAGGGCGTAGTGCCGCTCCAGGGAGGAGAGGATCTCGTCCAGCCGCCGGAACTGCTGGAGCTGTACGGCGGCCACGGCCTCGTTGGCGCACAGGTTCTCGCCGTAGAAAGCGCCGGGGTTCCAGCCCGGGTACTTGCCCTGCTCGCGGGCCGAGCCGTGGTCGGTGTAGGAGCGCAGGACGTCCCAGTGGGCGGGGTCGCGGACGACGACCAGGCCGCCCTCGCCGGAGGTGAGGATCTTGGCGTGGTGGAAGCTGAACGTGCCCGCATAGCCGACGGTGCCGGCGTGCCGCCCGTCCGCGTGGCGTCCGCCCATGGCCTGCGCGGTGTCCTCGATCAGGTACGGCACCCGCTCGGGCACGTCGACGACGGTGCCCTCCATGTGCGCCACCACCACTCGCTCCGCGTCCGCGGGGAGCAGCGAGGCGTCCAGGCCGAACCGTTCGTCGACGTCGACGAGGACCGGAACCAGTCCGCAGGACAGTACGGCACCGGCCACCGCGACGAACGTGACCGCCGGTATGTACACGGGGTCGCCGGCCCGCGGCCGGGTGCCCATCAGCGCCACACGCAGGGCCTGTGTGCCGTTCGGCACGGTCAGCGCCCGTCCCGCGCCGAGCCGTTCGGCCGCGTGCGCCTCCAGCAGGTCGGCGTTGCTCGGCGCGGGGGCGCTGTAGCGGAAGAGGACCTTGTTGTCGAGGGACCGGCGCAGTTCGGGGGTGTCCTCCAGGGAGAGGTAGTTGGCGCCGTAGGGGAAGGGACGCAGCATCAGCGGGCTTCCGTTCGAGGTGGGCGGACAGGGGCTGCGGGGGACAGGGCGCGTCAGAACGGGGCGAGCAGGAGCTGCCGGACCTGACGGGCGACGCGCTGGGCGCCGCGCCGGTCGTCGCCGGCGTGTTCCAGTGCCCGGGACACGCGGTTCCAGAGCGGGTCGGCGCCTCGGACGGCGCGGTCGGCCGAGGTGTCCGGTGCGGCCGCGTCGAGCACCTCGACGCCGGTCGCCTCCGTGATCCCGGCGAGCCGGCCGGCCTGGTCCGCGTCCAGCGCCGGGAGCAGCAGCAGCGGGACCCGAGCGGCGTGCGCCTGGTTGACGGCGGTCAGCAGGGGCGAGGAGACCAGCAGCGACGCCTCGGCCAGCAGCCGCTCCGTGACGGCCTCCTCGGCCCCCACGACGGGCAGCGCGCCGGTGTCCTCTCCGACCGCGGACAGCAGGGCGGACCGCGCGGGCACCGGCGCGTCCAGGACCACACCGAGCAGCGGCTTCCCGTCGTACCGCGCCGCTTCCACGGCGGCGCGCAGGGCCGCGCCCGCCCGGGCGACGGCCGCGTGGTCGGCGGGGTGCAGATCCGGTGTGGACAGCTGGACGACCGCGCCGCGCGCCGCACGCGCCCGGGCGGACCGGGGCGGGGCGATCGTGCCGACGGCGTGCACGCCCTCGGCGCGCCGCCCGCCCAGCCAGCCGGGCCGGTGCAGACAGCGGACGGCCGACGGCGGCCAGGTGTCACCGGGCGGGGGGCCACCGGAGGCGACGAACACGACGGGCACGCCGGAGGAGCTCAGGCGCGTGGCGAGCACATCGTCGTCGCACACCACGGCGGCGCCGGGGGCGGGGCCCGAGTCCGGCTCACCGGTCAGCTCGACTTCGGTGAGGTGGGCGCTGACATGGCGCAGCGCGGCCTGGGACTCCAGCGCGGGTCCGGCGGCGGCGAGCACGCGCAGCCGCGGCGGGGCGGGATGCGGGGCGGTGGTGGGTGAGGACATGGTGGCTCCGGGCGCGGTCGGTTCCAGACGCGGGCGTGAGGGGAAGGCGGGGCCGTCAGTAGCTCCAGGCCGGTACGGCACCCATGCGGGCGAGGTCGTCGCTGTAGCCGGCGGCGGTCGCGGAGCAGCCGCCGCACATCGTCGGGCCCTGCTGCCTGAAGAGGTCCGCGTGGGTGCGGAAGACCGGGTTGTCGAGCATGACCTTGCCGTCGTCGGTGCGCAGCGGCGCACCGCCGGGGCCCTCGTCGCCCTCCTTGTGCGGGAGGCAACTGCACGAGAACATCCGGCCGTTCTTGCCGTCCAGGTAGATCACGTCGTCGGTGACCAGGCACAGCGGCTCCGAGGCGCGCGGCGGCAGGGACTCCTCGAAGAAGGCCTTCCGCTCCTCGGGTGTGTCGCCGTAGAAGCGTTTGCCGAGCGGTACGAGCGTGGTGGCCGGGTCGGCGGTGTAGATGGGCTCGCAGGCGGCGACGACCTCCTCCGCCGACGGATAGCGGATCTCACGGTCCAGCTTGATCGCGGACAGCTCCCACTGCTGCACGCCGAGGTCGGTCAGCACCCGCTGCAGCTCGGGCATCTGCGCGAAGTTGTGGGGTCCCACGACGGAGTTGACGCGCGGGATGATCCCCAGCTCCTTCGCCCGGCGCAGCCCTTCCAGGCCGTTGTCGAACATGCCGGGGGAGCGGCGGTAGACGTCGTGGGTGGCGGCGGAGGAGCCGTCCAGGCTGACGATGACCTGGGCCAGCCCGGCGTCGGCGAGCCGGTCGACGAAGCGGGGCAGGAACATGCCGTTCGTGATCAACGACATGCGCATGCCGTGCTCCGTGCCCATGCGCACCAGATCGACGACGTCCCGGTGCATCAGCGGCTCGCCGCCGGTGAAGCGGACGTAGCCCACCCCCTTCGCCACCGCCTCCGGCAGCAGTTCGGCGAAGTCCTCCAGGCTGAACCGGTAGGTGTCCCGGGACAGCGCGAACTCGCACATGAAGCAGTCGGCGTTGCATGCCTCCAGCACGCGGATGAACAGGTACCGGTGTCGTTCCTGCATGATCGTCAGCCTTTCAGGAAGAGAGGTCGGCGGGGCGGTGACCGGTGCCGCGGCGGGCGGTGGTGGCCAGCACGACGTCGGCGACCTGGGCGGCGCCGCCGGTGCCGACCAGCCGGGCCAGGGCGGTCCATCGGCCCTCCTGCCGCTCGACCGCGGCGAGGCAGGCGCCGATGCGCTCGGTCAGGGCCGCGCGGACCGGCGCGGGGGTGCGGGCGGCGCGTGCGATCCCGCCGTAGATCAGTTCCAGGGCGGCGTCCTCGCCGGGCGATCCACCGCCGTCCGCGACGTCACCGGGTGCCGTCGCCAGGCGCGCGTCGAGCACCTCCTGGGCGCGGAAGACCTCCTCCGGCCACTCGGCGACCGGTGCCTCGGTGGCCTGCGCGTAGAAGGAGGCGTTGAGGATCTGGCTGATGTTCTGCGGGGGCAGGCACACCGCGGGCACCCCGCGCGTGCTCGTCTCCAGCAGCGTGGTCAGTCCGGGGGAGGTGAGCAGGACGTCGGCCTCGGCGATCTCGGCCAGGAAGCCCTGGTGGCCGAGGGCGCCGCTCCGTACGTCCAGGCCCGCCGGGACGGTGATGCCGTCGAACACGCCCTCGGGCACGTTGCCGCACAGCGTGACCTGCCGGGTGCCCCACGCGGCGAGAGCGTCGAGCGCGGCCGGCACCGTCAGGGACAGGTAGGCGGAGGCGTCGTCCAGCAGTGGTGACAGCAGACCGCCCAGGCTGACCACCGCCCGGCGTTCGCCGGCCCGCCGCATCTCGCGTCCGGTCCGCACCGGCCCGGGGACGACCACCGACTCGACCCAGCGCAGGTTCTCCACCCGGGCCAGCACGGGCCAGGCCGGACCCGGCAGCCCGGGAACCAGCTGCGCGCAGTAGACGCTGGCTCGCAGCGGCAGGCTGTCCAGATCGTCCTTCGTCCACAGGAACGGCAGGCTGTCGACGAACACGACGGGGCAGCCGGCGTCCTCCAGCGCCACCGCGGCGGCCCGGTCCAGGACGCACACGGCGGCGTCCAGGGCCCGCTCGTCCACCAGGGCGCGCAGCGCCCGCGCATCCGTGAGGTCGACGTCGTGCCACTCTTCGACACCGTGGCCGCGTACGAGCTCGCGGCCGAGCCGCGAGCCGAGCCCGACGAAACGCACGCGGTCGCCGAGCTTCGCCCGCAGCGCGTGCACGATCGCACCGAGCTTTCCGGCGCTGCCCCAGCCGAACTCGACACCGCACAGGGCGACGGTCACGGTGGTGGGCGGCTGGGCGGGACCGGCGGGCGCGGGGGGTGTCCGCAGTGCGGTCGTCATGCCGGCACCACCGTTTCCGCAGCCACCGGCTCCGCCGCGGGCGTGCCAGGGCGGTCCGTCACGTGCCGGTGGTAGGCCAGGGCCGGGTCCAGCTCCGGTGCGCTCCACGGCCCCGGCCGGACGCCGAGATCGGCCGCCCAGTCCAGGGCGGTGCGGACCGCGCCGTCGAGGCACTGAGCGGACCAGCTGCCGTCGAACGGCACCTGCAGCACCGGGGAGACCTCGCCGAGCGCCGCGATCATCGGGCTGTAGGCGGTGCCGGGGTCGAGCAGCAGGGCGACGGGCTTGCGCAGCGCGGAGGCCCAGCCCAGTTCGAGCGCGACGCCCGTGGAGGGCGGGGTCCCCGGGTAGGCGAGCACCAGGTCGGCGCACTGCATCGCGCGGAAGTCGGAGGGGACGCACTCCTGCGGGGGCAGACCCCACTCGCCCCACCCCTCGTTGTGGTGGGCGTTGAAGACCGCGTGCCCGGCGTCGAGAAGAGCCGCACGCAAGGCCGACAGCCGCTGCCGCCACTGCGGACGGACCACGCCGTCGGCCGGGTCGATGAACTGCACGAACGGCGCCGCGAGAAAGACACGCAGGCCACCGGTGGGGCCGTCGCCGACCCGCCGGCCGGCCGCGGTGTGCGCCGCGGCAGGGGACGCGGGGGGCAGGGGAGCGGTGCCGCTCATGCCTGGTCACCCGCCTCGGCCAGCCGGTCGTACTTCAGGGCGTTGCCGCGTGCCAGCTCCACCGGGTAGCGCTGCTCGTTGAGGGCGAGCTTCTCGCGGGCGGCGGCGAGCAGGTCGATACCGGCCGAACGGGACAACCGCAGAAGGTAGTTGAGGATGTCGGCCAGCTCGTGGGCGAGTTCGCGGCGGAACTCGGGGTCCTCGAAGGGGCGTGCCGCGGCCTCCTCCGGGGTGAGCCACTGCAGAAGCGCCAGCAGTTCCCCGCTCTCGCCGCCGAGGGCCATCGCCAGGTTCTTGGGGTTCTGGAAGGCGTCCCAGCCGCGTGCGGCCACGAAGGAGTGCAGTTCGTCGGCGTACTGGTCGAGGTCACTCATGTGCGTCTCCGGTGCGGTGTGGCGCTTCGGGCAGGATCAGGCCCCATTGCACGGTGCAGGTGTCGGGGTGGTACGCGGCCGGCATCAGGCCCTCCAGGGACCAGCCGCGGCTCTGCATGAGCGCGGTGACGGCTGGATCAGGCGGCTGGTGGGTGTACAGCTTGCGGCCGAGCCCGCGGTACAGGTCGGGCAGTTGGTCCAGGAGCTGGGCCAGGACGGCCGGGTGGTCCGCGCACAGCGGCATCAGCTTGACGGACAGGCCCTTCTTCGGGCCGGCGGCGGCCACTCCGCGTACGGTGTCCGTGTCGTCCACCGCCACGTGGATGATCTTGAACTTCTGGTTCAGATCACCCTGGTAGCGCCGGTCGTGCCCGGCGATCAGCGCGTCCACCCAGTCCGCGTTCACACCCCGGTACGCGGGATGCATCGCACGCAGCACGAGGTCACGCAGCCCGGGGGCGTCCTGTGGCCGGAAGAGGCGGACGCGGATGCCGCTCACAGCGCCGGTGCGGTCGTCCCCGGCGGGCTCCGTGCCCAGGGCCAGGTTCTTGTAGAGCATGTGCTCGGTGCTGTCCGACTTGTACTGCCCGGGCGCGCCACCCGCCAGCACGAAGCCGTGCCGGAGGAAGAAGTCGATCGCGGGGGTGTTGGCGGCGGCGACCGTGCAGTAGAGCTGCCGGGCGCCGGCCTCGCGGGCGAAGTCCTCCGCCGCGCGCAACAGCCTGGTGCCGAGCCTGGAGCGGCTGCGGTGCTCCGGCACGAGGATCAGCGGACTGATCTTCACCGTCCCCTGGCGCTTGACCACCAGATGCAGCACACCCAGCCGCTCGGCGTCGGGTGTGTCGTCCGAACACAGCACGAAGGTGTGCTGGGAGTGGGAGAAGTGGCCGAACGGGTCGCGTCCGGAGGCGAGGTGAGCATCGAGGACGCGATCGGCGTGCGCGGCGTGGTCACCGTCGTAGAACGGGCTGAGCGCGCTGGTGAAGAGGGACCTGAGGAAGTCTCGGTCGTCCTCGCGGGCCGCGCGGGTGCGCGGGGAACCGGCCCGGGGCGGCTCAGTCGTGGGCAGGGGCGTATGTGTCAGGGCTGTCACCGTGTGACCACCTTGGTCTGGGTCGCTGGGCTGTTGTCGCTGTTCACACCAGGTGCCGTCCGGCCGAGGACTCCTGCATGGCACGGGACTTACGCATGTCCCGGGTGGGCACGGTCTTCGTCAGCCAGCGGTCGGTGCCATGGGGCTCCGCATCGTGGGTCGCCGTCCGCCGCGGGAACACACGCCCTGTCGTCTCCGCACGCGCCCGCTGCGGCGGGCGCCGGGACTCCCGGACAGGGCCTCGGCATCACCGCGGCTCCTTCGTTCGTGACAGGACGCTAGGCGTGGCCGGACAGATTTGTCAATCACCCTTTGAGGGTTGTCAATCTTTGGCAAGTGATCTAGCTTCGAACCGACCGAGCGGTCGCCACCGGCTCCCTGGAACTACCCGTTCCGCGCCAGGCCGACCGCGCACTCAGCAGCCTCCGGTGGGCCTGCAGACACCACCACACTCAACATTCCGGGGGAAGACTCATGAAGAACGCCCGTCGCGCCACCACCGCCGTCCTGTCGGCCGCCGTCCTCGCGCTCGGGGCGGCCACCGTCCAGGCCGGCACCGGGGGCCGTACGGTCCGTGCCGCGCACGTGAGGATCGACTGGCCGCTTCACGGTGGGCACGGCGCCCGCGCGCAGTCCGCTCCGGGCGCCGCGGCGGACCGCATCGACTGGCCGTGACCCGCGGGGCGCTCGGCCGGCGGTGATCCGCGGGGCGCCCGACGGCTCGGAGGGGCTGCGCCCCGTGCGGTACGGGTCGCGGCGACCGGTACCGCACGGGGCCTCTGCGGTGACGAGCCGACCTGCGGGAGCGTCCACTGCGGCGGGCCGGGGGCCTGCGTGGCGGGCGGCCGGGGTCACCGCTTCGACCCGACGGGCGCCGGACGCCCGCGGCCGCACCGGCCGACCGGCGGCCACCGCCGTCGTCCGGCCGGGCGTCCCGGCCCCGGCTCGCCGTGACCGGACCGCTCTGCGTCCCCGCCCGTACCCGGCAACCCCGTGCGGCGTGCCCCACCGGGCGGTACCGGTGTCAGGGCGGGACTTGCCCAGTCCGGCAGCCCCGGTGACCGGCCCGGTTTGCCGGGTTGCCGCTCCACCGCACGGACCGGGGTTGCCAATAGTTGACAAGCCTGTGTCCCGTACTGAAGATGGTTCCGTTGACGGGGACCGACAGGCTCAGGGATGGCAGGGATGGCTAAGTGCTCGAACAACCCGAGTTCGGACAGCTATTGAAGACCCTCCGGCAGGAGCGGGGCCTGTCCCAGGCCGATGTTGCCGAGGGAGGCATGTCCACCGCGTATCTGTCACGCCTGGAGTCCGGGGCCCGGCGCCCGACCGCCAAGGTGCTCGACCACCTCACCCGGCGGCTGGGCGTGCCCGCGTCCGTCTTCCAGGGCACCCGCACCTCGTTGCTGGGCCAGGCCCTCGCCTCCGCCAGTTCCTCGGACGACACCGACGACGCCATCCGCCTGCTCGGCGAGGCCGTCCAGGCGGAGAGCGGCCAGGACCTCTCCCTGCGCTGGCTGTCCCTGTGGAAGCTGGCCCAGCTGCACGCCAAGCAGGGCAAGCGCCAGGAGGAACTCGCCGCGGCACGCGAACTCACCGGGCTCAGCGATCGCCTGGAGGTGCCCACCCTCCAGGTGCGCTCCCGTACCCTCCTCGCCCGTTGCCTGCGTGCCGTCGGTGACATCGACGAGGCCCGCGCCGTCGCCCAGGCCGCCCTCGGTACCGCCGGCAACGGGGCCGTCCCCGTGGCGGACACCATCCGTGCCCAACTGGTGCTCGTCTCGGTCGAGGCGGAGTCGGGCCTGATCACGGAGGCGCGCCGGCTGGCCGACCAACTGCTGGAACCGCTCGACGTCCTGCCGCCCGTGCTGCGCGCCGAGGCCCTGTGGTCGGCCGCCAACGTACGCATCCGCCAGGGCGACTACCCGGGCGCCGCCCAGCTGTTGCAGCGGGCCCTGTCCGAACTTCCCACCTACGACGACCTGATGCTGCGGCTGCGGCTGGCCGCCGCGTCCCTGTACCTGCAGATGATTCCGCGCCGGGTGACCGAGGCCCAGCAGTGGTTGTCCGAGGCCGAACGTGCCCTGGGGCTCTTCGGAGGTCCGCTGCACCGCCAGGAGCTTCTCGTCATCAAGGCTCATCTCGCCTTCCACCAACGGGACGTGGCGCAGGCCAAGAGACTGTGCGAACAGCTCACGGACGCCCTGCCGCAACTGACCTTCCGGGACCGGATCCGGCTCGAGGTCCTCGCCCACCAGATCCGCATCCTCGAGGGCGACCGCGAAGCCGGCGTCCGCCGTATCGAGGAACTCGCCCAGGAGGCGCAGAACGCCTCCAACGTCCACCTGGCCTCCGAGATCTGGCGCACACTGGCCGAGACCCTGGCCTGGGCCTCGGAGAAGCAGGCCGCCCCCGGCCTCCGGGAGCCCCTGATGATCCCCGAGAAGGTCACCCGCTGACGCGGTCCGCGCTCCACGCCGACGCCGACGGGACGGCGGTCCCCGCCTCCTCCCCGTTCCTGACGGTGGACGGCCCGGCCACCTGCACGGCGGCCGTCGAGCGGTTCCTCACCGACCCCTCGCCCGCGACCGTCCCGGTGTGGACCGGGGGGCCGCCCGGACCTCGTCGCCTCTGCGGGACGCGCGGCCACGGTGTACGCGGGTGTGCGCCGCCCGGCCCCCACGCGCGCGGCATCCTGCTGAACCCCGGCACCCTGCCCGACGGGCTCGCCGCACTGGTCGCACCGCCGGGCGAGGAGTGGCTCGACGAGAAGGACCTCGCAGCCGCGCTCTTCGAAGAACCCGGCGCGCGACGCCGGGCGGCGGACGAGGCCCTGGCGAAGGCACCACCACGGACGGGCCCCGGCCCACGGGTGTGGCGGAGAGCCGCCCGGATGCCGGCCCGGCGGACGGGCCTGGATCTGCGTGTTCGGCGCGCCGGGCGGCAGCCGGCGGGGCGGCCCACAGCGGGCCGGCGCGATCGACGGCACCGCCGAGTGGGGCGCTTTCGGGGGATCGGCGGCGTAGAGCTGGTCCGTGCCTCCCCACGGGCAGGTGACGGCGATGCTGGACCGGCCTGTGCACAACATGGCACCCGCCCCGCACCGCCCCCGGAGCCGGCACCTCCCGGCAGGCTCCATCCCGACCTATCGGAGTCCTGCCAGCGCCTTCGCCAAGAGGCGCCAGATGTCGGCGGCGAGATCCAGGCTGCCCTCGTCACGGGCGCTCGACGCCACTCGCTCGAGAGTCTCCGTCCCTTCGGCGGTCTTCCCCTCACCGATGAGGAGCAGACCGTCGAGCGCCGCCAGGCGTGCTTTGTCACGGTACGTGAGCAGCAGTGTGGAGTCCTGCAGGGCCTGGTAGCCCGCCCTGGCCTCGGCCAGCCGGCCTTCGTGGTAGGCCAGGTAGGCGAAGAGCAGCTCCATCTCCTGGCGGTGCAGGGGGCTTCCGGTGATCTCGACCGCGTGGGACACCTCGGTGAGCCGACGGCGGGCCATCTCCGTGTTGGGCGGGGACAGCTGCAGGAACAGGGAGGCGGTCGCGAGCCTGGCGCGGAGCCAGAGGTTGGCGTCGTGGTGCGTGGTGAGCAGCTGCAGCACTTCCTCCAGGTGCCGCTCCGCGGTCGTGTAGTCGCCCAGCCGGACCCGGACGGTCGCCGACGCCCACAGGGCTTCGACCCGCAGGTCGGGCCTGTCGTCCGGGACGAGGTCGCGCAATTCGTCGGCGTAGGACAGGGCAGCGGTGAGCTGCCCGTCCTCGGCCTCGATGGAGATCATCGTGATCAGGGCGCCGGCGATCTCGGGCGCGTCCAGCGGCGTTCCGCGAGCGATCTCCAAGGCCCCTGTCGCGATCTCCCTCGCCCGACGCATCGCTCCCGTCGCCCGGAGGGAGCGGCCCAGCCGGGACCGGACCCGGGACCTCAGGTCATGGAGCCCCAGATCGTCACTGAGCGAGACGAGGCGTTCCAGATAGTCCTGTTCCTCTTCTCGGCGTCCGGTCCGCCCTGACACATCGGCCAGCAGCCACAGCGCCTGGGCGCGCAGCAGCGGATCCTCCTCGGGATCGAGGGCCCCCTGTTCCGCCAGTGCCTCCACTGCCGCATCCGACCCCGCGGAGGTCGCGGAGAGAAGAGCCCGGGCCAGCGAACTGACGTCGTGCGGCTCTCCGGAGAGCTCCTCCACGGTGATGTTCAGCCGCTGGGCGATGTAGGCGACCACCTGCGCGGTGGGCGGCCTGGCGCCTGATTCCAGGCGGGAGAGGTAACCCGGCGAGATGCCTTCACCGGCGAGGGCCGCCTGCGACAGGTGTCGCTCGGTTCTCAGCCGCTTGAGGCGACGGCCGAAGTCGGGCTGCTTCAGAGATTCCACGTTCCACTCGTCAGATCGATGCACGTACGTGCAGGGCGACTGTGTCAGATCACTCAGAACTCGCTACATCATTGCCAGTTTTGGCAAATTGCTGGAAACTACTGGCACGGCAGTCGTGCTGGGGCCTGTGCCCCCCTACTGTAGGCCACGCGCCGTGAGGAAGCCTCGTCTTCACGCCCGCAGCGCGCCCCCCGGCCGGGGGCCCCTTGCCGGGGTGATCTGACCTTGCCACCCGCGCCGGGATCCGGCCGAGGTGCTGTCACGTCGGGCCGGCCCCGCGAGACGATCCCGATGCCGATCGACGCGGAGGGCATGGCCATGCGGCCGGCCGAGTCGCACCAGGCCGCCGCTGCCCGGCGGAGACCGCCTCCCACTGCGTGCGGCGGTGACATCCGCTTCCCGTCCCTCCGGCCGCGGGCCGAGGAGCCGCTGCCCGCACGCCGCGCGGAGGTCTCGTACGACACGACCGCCGGTGGTGCGCCGGTCGTGCGCCCCGTTCGGCCAGGAGCAGGTGAACCGGCCGCGCCGGCGCCACCCGTGGCCTGGGCCGGACGGCGCCGGCGCGGGGCCTTCGTCGGCATCGACGACAAGTTGCCACCCGGGCACATCGACGGCAAGAGAGGTTGTCAAGTGTTGACATCGTTTTGGCAACTGAAGCAACATCGTCTCAGCGCCGAGGATCTTCCAGCCATGCGGGCCGGGACTCCTTTCGGCTGAAGCGGAACCGTGGCAGGACTCGACCGCTGCCGCTGGACCTCAGGAGATACGGAGGAGGGTCTCGATTGTCAGCCCTTCATGCACACGTAGAGCGCCCGACGACGGCAGACGCTGATCGACGTGGCGCACCAACCCTGGACGGCCCGGGGCAGCCGGTCCCCAGGACCCTCGCCGACCACCTGGCGAACCACGCCCTGCTCACCCCCGACGCGCCGGCCATCCAGCACGGCGACGCCGTGCTGACCTACGCCGAGCTCAACGAACGGGCGACGCAGCTCGCGATCCGTCTGCGAGACCTGGGCGTCGCGCAGGGAGCGCGGGTCGCGGTGGAGATCCCGCGCTCGATCGACCACTTCGTGGCGCTCCTGGCGGTCTTCCGGGCCGGCGGGATCCACGTCCCGATCGATCCGGACCAGCCGGCCGCGCGCAGGCAGTCGATCGTCGAAGCCGCACAGGCCCACGTTCTCATCGGCGGGGGCCTGAGCATCGAACGGCTGTCGGCGTTCGCGGCGGCACCCGACACACGCGGTCTCGCCTACATCATCCACACGTCGGGCTCGACCGGTACGCCGAAAGGCGTGATGGTGAGCCACGAGGCGTTCCTCCACCACCTGACGAGGGTCCAGGACGTCTACGGCTGCAGCTCGGTCGACCGCATCCTGATGCTGGCAGGCCCGGTCTTCGACGTGTCACTGGAGCAGATCGGCCTCGCGGTCCTCAGCGGAGCCACGCTCGTCCTGCCCGACGCCGCTTTCTGGATGCCGCAGGAGATCCCCGGCAAGATCGCGGAGCTGGGCGTCACGGTGGCTGACATCTCCCCGGCCTACCTCCGCGAGACGCTCCCCCATGTCGAACGCCGCGATCCGCGGCTGCGTACCCTGCGGCTGCTGAACATCGGCAATGACGTCATCCGCTACGGGGACCTCCAGGAGTGGTTCTCCAAGGACGTCCCGGCGGATGTCATCTGCTGCTACGGGCCCACCGAGGGCACGATCACCGCCACGGTGTACCCGGTCACTCCGGCGATGGCCGAGGGGAGGAACCCGTCAGCGCCGGTCCCGATCGGGTCACCGCTCCCCGGAACCCGTGTCCATGTGCTTGACGAAGAGCTGCACCCCGTCGGGGACGGTGTGGTCGGGGAACTGTTCATCTCCGGGCCGCGAGTCGCCGCCGGCTATCTGAACCGCGCCGAGGAGACCGCCGCCCGCTTCCTGCACGACCCGTTCGCGGGTGAGCCCGGTACACGCATGTACCGGACCGGCGACATGGTCCGCAGGCGGGCAGACGGCGTCCTCGAGTTCCACGGCAGGCGGGACGGCCAGGTCAAGATCCGTGGTTTCCGGGTCGAGCTCGGCGAGGTGGAGCACGCCCTGCGCACTCATCCGGGCGTCCGCGCGGCCCACGCCCAGGCCGAGGAGGACCGCGACGAGGTCGCGATCGCGGCCTACGTCGTGGGAGACGTGGATGCGCGGGCGCTCGCCGAGGACCTCAGGAAGCGGCTCCCCGACCACATGGTCCCGGTGAAGTGGGCCACGCTCGACGCGCTGCCGTTCACGCCGGGGGGCAAGGTCGACCGGGCGGCACTGCCCGCTGCCGGGCGCATCATCGCCGACCCGGAGGGGGCCCGGTCCCTCTCCCGCACCGAGGCCGAGCTCGCGGGAATCTGGGAGTCGCTGCTGGGCACCGCCCCGGCCACCGGGGGAGACGACTTCTTCGACCTCGGTGGCGACTCGCTGAAGATCTCACGTCTCAGCGCGCGCATCGGCGCGGTGTTCGGAGTCCGGGTTCCGCTGCGCCAACTCATGGAACACAGCCGTCTGTCGGACCTCGCCGGGCTCGTCGAGGACCTCGTACGGCGCGACTCTGCCCGTCCCGACGACAAGGAGGTCTTCAAGACGCGTTCCCAAGCGTTCGACGTGACGGTCTCGGTCAGCGATCCCACCTTCCTCGGAACACCGATCGGTCACCGTCGCACCTGGATGCTGGAACGTTCCCTCAGTGAGTTCCAGGCGGATCTGGAGCACCTGGACCGGCTCGTCGCGTCGCAGATACGCGGCGTCGACCGACCTGCCATCAACGGGTCCTGGGACCGGAGCGGGGCGCAGTACACGCCCTCGCAGCTGGTCATCGAGGGCCAGGAGGTCATGCAGGACTGGGAGCGCCCGCTCATGCGGGCGATGGCGGCACACGTCACCGAGAGCCGAGGGCACGTGCTGGAGGTCGGCTTCGGCATGGGAATCTCGGCCACCTACATCCAGGAGTTCGGAGCAGCCTCCCACACGGTCATCGAGCCGAACGAAGACGTCATCGCCGCGTTCGAACGGTGGCGCGACGGCTACCCGGACCGCGACATCCGGCTGGTGCGCGGTTTCTGGGACGACGTGATCGACCAGCTCGGACAGTTCGACGCCATCTTCTTCGACACCTATCCGACCAACGAGCGCGAGTACCGCGACACGGTCGTGCACAGCACCAACTACGCGGAGAACTTCTTCGAGGCGGCCGCCGCCCACCTTCGGCCCGGAGGCGTCTTCTCCTACTACACCAACGAGATCGACACCGTCGGACGCTCCCACCAGCGCAGCCTGCTCAGGCACTTCTCCTCGTTCTCGGTGGAGGTGGTGCGCGATCTCGCGCCGCCGAGCGACTGCACCTACTGGTGGGCCGACTCGATGGTCGCCGTCAAAGCCGTTAAATGAGAGAGGCGGATACACGCATGCCCCCCAAGACGCCCGTGACCTATGTGCTGAGCGAAGAGGACAACGACGCGCTCGACGCCGTCATCCACGACATCGTGCGAGCGGGGCACGACCCGAGGTCCGGTGAGCTGTACGACCTCGCGTGGCGGTATCTGGCCGGCGTCCCCGCGGGTCTGCGCGAGGCGCTGAGCGCCTTCCGCAACGCGGAGACCGGTAGCGCGTTCACGATCCGGGGCTTCCGCCTGGACCCGGACGCGATCGAGCCGACCCCGGCGAGCTGGGCCGATGCCGACTCGCTGCGAAGGGAGGAACTCTTCCTCGCGCTCACCGGTATGTGCCTCGGCGAGGTCTACGGTTGGTCGACCCTCCAGAACGGCAGTCTGATCCAGAACGTCCTGCCCCTGCCGGGTGTCGAGCAGGAGCAGAGCGGCCACAGCAGCGACGTCCTGCTCGGGTGGCACACCGAGGACGCGTTCCACCCCCACCGGTGCGACTACGTCGGTCTGCTCTGCATCCGCAACCTCGACCGGGTGCCCACGACGGTCGCCTCGGTCCGGGACATCGAGCTCAGCGAAGACGCCAGGAAGGTCCTCTCCGAGCCCCGTTACGTGATCTATCCCGACACCGAGCATCTGGGGCAGGTCGTCGACGACGGGACCCATTTCGGACTCTCCGAGATCCAGAAACTGCGGGACAACCCGGAGCCCGTGGCCGTCCTCTTCGGTCACCCCGATGAGCCCTACCTGCGGCTCGACCCTTTCTACATGTCGACCTTCGGGACCGACCCCGAGGCCGAGGAGGCGCTCAAGGAGATCTGCGAGAAGCTCATGCTCTCCGAGTACGACGTCGTTCTGGAGCCGGGCGACATCGTCTACGTCGACAACTTCACCGCGGTGCACGGCCGGCGTCCGTTCCGCGCGAGGTACGACGGCCGTGACCGCTGGCTCAAGAAGCTCACGGTGACAAGGAACCTTCGCGCCTCGCGCGGCCTGCGCCGTTCAGCCTCCTGCCGAGTGATCGGCTGACGTAGGGGATCCGTGCGGCGAGCGGGGACGGACATGCGGTGTGTCCGCCATGGGGCCGGCTGTCCGTCTCGACGGGAGCTGCCTGAAGGGCGTGCGGCCATCGACGACGACGCGCTCTCCCGGTACGGCCCTGTCACGGAGAGCCTCGCGGCCAAGGCCGGGGAGGGGTTCCGTCGGCTGCCGGGCGCACGGCACGTGCTCGTCGTGGGCGACGCGGCGCGGGCTCGGCGTCCGGTGCCGCCCGCGACGAGGCCGGCGGGGGCAGACCGGCCCCACCTCCCGGCGACGGCCCTCGTCGCGACCGCAAGGGCGGTGTCCTCCCGTGGTCTCGTCGTCCCTCGCGACGGCAGGGCCGTCCGCGTTCCCCATGTCCGCTTCGTCGTCGAGGACTGCGCCCAGGCCATGGGCGCAGCCCACCCGGACGGAGCCACGGCCGGCACCAAAGAGTCCACGCCTCCCTACGGCTTCACCACGCCGACCCGCTCACTTCCGGACAGGGCGGGCCGGTGCACGTCCGTGAGAACGCGGACGTGAAGACCATGCACGGCCACCACGACCACGGCCCGCAGCGGTGACCGGGGACGTACCCGACGCGGCAGCGGAACTCCTCCTGCGGCGAGAAGCCCGGGGCCGGTGAGGCGCTCCGCGTCATCCGGCCACGGCAGCCGCGACGACCGGAAGAGATCAGCGCCGGCTTCGAACGCGACCACGCGATCCCGCAGGACGCCCTGGGCGATCCGCCGGGCAGGGAGCTCGCACCGCGAAAGGCCAGACGACTCCGCCGCCTCCACCACCTGCAAGAAGACCCACTCCGACACCCACGCTCGATCGGTACGTCCTCCCGTCCACCCAGTCCTCGAAGACCGCGAGCCGCTCCGCTCCCACGGCGTCCCCGGGACCTCGCCGAGGGGCGACTCATGCGCGAACTCCCATGACGGATGCGCCCGGACCAGGGACCTGCCGGCCCGAACGTCCAGCATCCCGGTCTCGCCCGCGTACTCGTCCGAAGAACAGATCCGCCTCAGCGACCTCGTCCGCTCCGTCCTCTCCGGAGAGAAGTCATGCGTCCCTGTCTCCTGCTCGTCGACGGCCGGCCCGGCACCTTCACCGATCACGTCCTGAGCCGGGACGATCTCGACCTCGTGCTCTTGAGATTCGAGGAGCACCTCTCCTCACTGCCCGCCGACCACCTCCTGCGCACGGCGGACATCCCCGCCTTCACCATCGCCGCCGACACCGACATCCGGCGGGAGGCCGAACGCTTCCTCGCCTGGGTGGAGGGTCTCCCGGCACGACCGGCCCACTTCTGCAACCCGCAGGAGCCCCTTCAGGAGATCTCCCAGCGGTTCGCCGGCCTCGTCGGCCTGCCGCACCTCGACGCCGAGCAGGTCGCCTGGGTCCGGGACAAAACGGCGATGAAGCGGCGGTTCCGGGAAATCGGCATCCCCTGCGTGGAGTTCGCCGAGGTCGCGGACGGCGACGACGTCCTCCGCTTCGCCGCCGCGCACGGATGGCCGCTCATCCTCAAGCCGGTCGACGGCTGGTCATCCATCGACACCTACAAACTCGACGACGAGCACGATCTCGCGGAGCTCCTTCCGCTGTCTCCCGCACGGCGGTGGATGGTGGAGGAGTTCCTCACCGGACGCGAGTACCAGTTGTGCGCCCTCGTCGCTCAAGGCCGGGTCCTCGACACCTACGTCTCGTGGACGCCGTGCGCACTGCTGGAGACCGTCCACGGCGGCATCAACGGCTCCATCAGCCTCGGCGTCGACGACGAACTGGGCGTCGACGAGCGGGAACTGCTCCGGAAACTGGTGCAGCGCATCGTCGACGGTATGCGCATCGACCACGGCTACCTGCACATGGAGTTCTTCCGGTCGGACGACGGCGGCATCCACATGAGCGAGGTGGGAGCCAGGCTCGCCGGCTGCGAGCTCCCCTCCAACCACGGGTTCGCCCGGAACTTCGACATGATGGCCGCGACGCTCGACACCTACCTGGGCCGCGTCCCCTCGCTGGAGTACTCGGCGCCGCGCTGTGCCGGAGACCTGTTGCTCCCCTACAAGCCCGGTCGCGTCGTCAAGGTCACGCCCCTGGAGACGCTGCTCGCCATGCCCGGGGTGGTGCGCGGCCGGATGAACGTCGCGTGCGGCGACGACCTGCCGGATCAGCGGGCCTCCCACGCCTCCGCCGGGTACGTGCAGATCATCGGGCCGTCCCGTCAGATCGTGGAAGACCGGATGCACGAGGTCTTGGACGCCTTCGAACTGGTGACGGAGGACGCGCCATGAAGGCCTCCCACCACGGCCGTCTCTTGGCGAGACCCGAGATCTCTCTGTACGGCACCGGGGTCGGCGGGGTGCCCACGCCGGCCGCGGTGGCCGGGTCCCCGGCCGCACTCCTGGCCTGCTTCGGCGAGCGCCGTCACCTCGTGACCCGGCCCGGCGAACAACCCGCCTGACGCACTGGTCACGCGTCACGGAGATCACTCGAATGCGTCTTGCATTACCCACCAGACAAGGCTGATGTTTGATGACGATTCTCACGAACGACAAATCCAGCGATGAAGCGGCACAACGCCCATCGGGTCCGGTCGTGGCGTTCGCGACCGAAGACGACCGCGCATTCCTGAGAAGCATCTTCACGTCAAGCCTCGACCCCTTCTACGACGGAGACCACGAGGCCCACGCGGACAGGGTCCTCGACGCTCATCTCGCCGCGGGGACCGACGGCTACGGCCATTTCTCGGTGGCGCAGCGAACCTTCATCCTCTGGTCGGACGGCTCGCCGCAGGCGCAGCGACTGGGCGTCCTGCACCTCGCGGTCAAACGGCAGGGAACGGTCAAGATCAGCCCGCTGATCCTGATACCGAGCCATCGCCGGCGCGACGGATACGGGAGCGTGCTCCTCCGCACCGCCCTGGCTTTCGCCTGGGAGCAGGGCGCTCGGCAGCTCTACTGCACGGTCGCCGCGGAGAACACACCGGCCATCACGTTCTTCACGCGCCATGGGTTCAGGATCGCCGGGGAGTCGCCGAGCCAGTACAAGCCCGGCATGACCGAGCTGATCCTCTACCGCGGGCTCGTCGCGGCAGGCGGCGAGTCACCGCGCGACCTGCGCATGCGCCTGTTCGAGGACGGCGACGCGGCCGCGGTGCGCGATCTCATCCTGGATGCGATGCCCAGTGCCTTCCAGGGCGTGGACGACGACTGGGTCCGGGCGCTGTTCGACGGCCACAACCGCCGCTCCGGCAGAAACCTCAACCAGAAATACAAAATCATCCACGTGGCGGTCGACTCGTCCGGGACGATCCAGGGAACCGTCGCCGCCGGCCCCAAGAAGGGCGATCCGGTGAAGCTCATGCCGCTGTGCGCGAAGTCCCCCGAGGCGTTCGGCTTCATGCTCGACGAGATCCCCCGGCTCTTCGGAACCCTGGGCCGGAAGCTCTACACGCATCTCCCGGCGTCACCCGCGATCACTGCCCTCATGCAAGGGGGCGGATGGCGCCTCGAAGGACTCATGCCCGCGGCCTACCACCCGGACTGGTGCACCGTCCAGTGGAGCCTCGGCTCGTAAAACCTCACTGGTGACCGGAGGTTGGTGACGAATGACCCCGACAACCTCCCCGGGAAGGACTCGCCAGGATCACCGGAAACGGCGGGGCCGGCCGCGCCGGAATTCCTTCACCTGCTTGACGATCACGAATTCAGCCCACGCGGCGACCTCGTGACCCCCTCTACCGAAAGGGCCATGCATGCCTGACAGCAAACGCGCCGAGGTCGCGATCGTCGGATCACGGATGATCGGCGGTGCTGCACTCGGAGAGGGAAGAGGTGGCGGGGGCCCGAGGACGCGCCGCGCTCCGCGGACCTCGTCCGAGATCTGGTTCCGCTGCCCCCGGCCCACGCCCGGCGCCCGGATGCGGCTCGTCTGCTTCCCGCACGCGGGCGGCTCCGCCGCGGCCTTCCGCTCCTGGACCATGGGACCCGATGTCGAGGTGGTCGGTGTCCAGTACCCGGGTCGGGCCGATCGTTTCGGAGACCCGTTCCCCGAGAATCTGGAGCAGCTCGGCCGCGAGGTCGGCGAAGCGATCGCCACGCTGGACGAGCGCCCGACGGCCCTGTTCGGCCACAGCCTGGGCGCCCTGGTCGCCTATGAGGCGGCTCGTCACCTCGAGGAGATCGGTCAGGCCCCCGTTCATCTGTTCGCCTCGGCGTGCCGTTCCCCGCACGTCGCCGACAGCAGACCACCCATCGCAGGGCTGGACGACGCGGCCCTCGCCGCAGAAGTGATGAAGATGGGCGGCACCGATGCCCTGGCCCTGGAGGACCTGGAACTGCGCGATCTGGTCCTGCCCTACATCCGCGCGGATTTCGCCCTGTTCGAGGCGTACGCGCCATCGGCGGAACCACTCGCGGTAACGCCGGTCCTGGCACTCAGCGCAGCGTCCGACCCGTACGCGACCGCCACGGAGATGTCCGGCTGGTCGAGGGCCACGCAGGCCGGATTCCGGGTGGAGAGGTTCCCCGGAGACCACTTCTACCTGGTCTCGAGACAACAGGAGCTGCTCGCCACGCTCCGCGTAGCCCTGGGTGTGCGGGAGGGCCGGGCCTGAGAGCGGCACGGGGAGGCCCCGGACCAAGATCGGTCCGGGGCCTTCTCCCTGGTGCCCCCGGTTCCCATAGGGCTTCCACGAACCCTGGAAACGAGGGGCTGGGGAGTCCGCTGAGGTCAGCTGCGGCCGACGAAGCGGCGCACCGCGCACCTCTCGGGGGCGACGTCATGGGCTCCATCGAAAACCCGGATGTGCACCTCGGCGTCGGCAAGCCAGTCGACATCGGCGTCCACCAGCTCATCCTCGACACACCCGTCTGGTGGGGCATCTGCCGCCTCTGCAACGGCGGCCGGTTCAAGCACCACGCCCCGTTCACCGAGCGCCGCCGCGACGGCCTGTGCCTGCGCACAGGCGAGTTCCTCAAGAGCCAGGGCTGGCCGATCGACGCTGAGCTGTGGGCCATCGACGGCGCGGACTGCTCGCCGTGCGACGACAAGGTCCCCGACAGCCACTGAGCGCACTACAGTCGCCCCTGCCCTCACGCACCCCGGAGGGCGGGGGCTCCCTCGTACCTACGACCGGAGGATCAGCAGTGCCCGTACCGCACGACATCCCCGCCGAGACTGAACTCTGGGACGCCTTCGCCAAGAGCGCGTTCGATGCGGAGGCAGAGCCCTCGTTCTGCTGGACGCAGTACGCCGGCCACGGGCCGGGCCCGGAACTCCTCGGCTCGCCGGAGTCCGTCCTGGAGATCGGCTGCGGCACCGGCCGCGCCCTGGCCTACCTCTCTCAACGGGGCGTGAAAGCCACCGGCGTGGACCTGTCGCCCCGAATGGTGCAGCTGGCCGGAGAGCGGTGGGCGCCGCTCGGCGTCCGGATCGAGCAGGCGGAGGTCCTCGACTGGCTCGCCGCCGACCCAGCCCAGTACGACGCGGTGTATTCCATCTTCGGCGCGGCCTGGTTCACCGACCCGTCGCGTCTCTTCCCCCTCGTGCGTGAGCGCCTGACCCCGGGCGGGACCTTCGCGTTCTCCCAGCCGCCGGCTATCCCGGGCGCCTACGGCCCGCAGGGCATGTACAAGGGCGGCTTTGCCGGGAAGGCGATGTTCACCTACCGCTACAGCTACAAGCCCGCGGTGTGGGAGCGGCACCTGCTCCGGGCCGGCTTCACCAGCGCGGAAGCCCGGGTGATCGACGCTCCGAAGCCGGGTCACATCGGCACACTCATCGTGCGAGCCACTGCCTGAAACAGCGCTGGAGAGGGTTTGCCGCATGAGGAAGGCCCTCCGTTCGAATAGAACGGAGGGCCTTTAACCCCTCTGACCTGCTACTTAGGTCTGTGCCCCCGGCAGGATTCGAACCTGCGACACCCGCTTTAGGAGTTTTCTCTGGGCGGGGCTGTGACCTGCGGAAACGTCGACTGCGGGTGTCTGGCCTGGGACAACACCCCTCCGTAATTCTCGCGTGTTCACGCGGTTTCCCGGCCTCATGTGTGCTGGATGCGTTCCGGCGAGAGGTCTGCCCGAGAGGCGGCCGGTGGCTCAGTGAGCGCGTCATCGTCGGCCATCTGTCCGCACCTCCGTCTCCGCTGCCGTGGGGACCCTTCGTCGGCTGCTGAGAAACGTGGCGATCGGCAGGGCTGCTGCCAGGCCGCTGAGCAGGATGGCGGCGAGCGCTCCGAGGATGGCGGGCTGGTCGTTGAAGGCGATACCGATTGCGGCCAGCGCGGGACCCGCGTTGCGCACCGATGTGACACCGCCCATGGTGGTGCGTCGCACGAGCGGGCCCGTGGCCAGCAGCGTTCCTGCGGCGAAGGCGATGGCCGAGAGCAGGAACCCGGCGAGGAGGGCGAGGGAGCCGAGGAGCGCGACGACGCCTTGCCAGTTGCCGAGCAGCATGCCCGCCAGCACGATCAGAAACGTCACGTTGGAGACCGCGGCTGCCGGAGGGTGCCACGATCTTGCGGTGGGCTCGGCGTAGCGGCGTATCAGCAGGCCGATGGCGAACGGTACGAGTTGCAGCAGGGCCACGGTCCGCACCAGTGCTCCGACGTCGAGGGAGACGTTGGTGCCGACGTCGGCGGCGGTCAGGAGGCCGTTGACGGTGGGGGCGAAGGTGATGCTGCCGACGGAGGCGAGCAGCACCTGCATCGCCGCGCCGCCGACGACGTCACCGCTCTGCACCATGGCGAGTTTCGCCCCGAAGGGGCCCCCTGGGGACGAGGCGACCAGGATGAGCGCGATGAAGGAGGCGGAGGGGAGGCTGCACATCGCGCCGATGCCCCAGCCGAGCAGCGGGACGACCACCATGTTGGTGATCAGGGCCAGCAGCAGCAGCGGGATGTTGGCGAAGACCCCGCGCAGTGCCGAGACCGTGGCGCCCAGGCCGGCGGCGAACATGGTGGCAGCGATGAAGATGACGGTGACTGCGTTGAGTACCAGGTGCAGGGTCTCCATCGGCTTCCCCTCGGGCGGCGAAGCGCGTGGGGACGGCGCCGAAGCGCCCCTCGCCGCGCTGCTGTCAGTCGTGCGGGTCGCCGAGCCGGCGCAGGGCGGTCAGGCTCGGCAGGAAGCAGTACTCGCCTCCCCGGGTGACGACGAACCGCGGCAGGGGGGCAAGGCGCCGACGCAGCGGACGCCGGGGAATGGTGAAGTCGGCGGAGCCGTCGCGGGATCCGGTCACAGGGTCCTGGGCGTTGTTCGCGCCGAAGAAGACGCCGTCGTTCATCCACTGCGACTGGACGAACTCGAACTGCCGTCCCAGGTGCGCGCCGATGAACGCGAACATCAGGCCGCGGTCGGCTCCGTCGTCCTCCAGTACCCCCTCGGGCAGCGGCGGGCCGTAGACGGTGCCGCGCCGGATCATGCGGTGCAGTCGCACCTCTCCGGCCACCGCGGCGTCGCGGGGGTTGGCCCGGCGGATGTGGCAGCCGCCGGGTGTCTTGAACCCCGCGGGATCGTCGCTCTCGTACAGGAAGGTGTTACGGCGGTACGGGTCGGCGCCGAGCGCGGGATCGTCGTGGTCCGGGGCCAGCGCCAGGGGAGCGCCGCTGCGCCAGCGTCCCATGATCTTCGCGGCGATCATTTCCTCGTCCTGGGGCCCGGTGGAGTTGTCCTTCAGATAGCGGCGGAACTCGGCGACGTTCTGGTGGAGCTTGCGGAAGACCGCGTAACTGCCGTTGCGCCCCAGCACGTTCGGGTGCGGGCTCTGGACGCCGCCGATCTCGTCCCGGTAGCCCAGGACGAACTCACCGGCCTTCAGAGGCACTTCCCACTGGTTGGATCCCGGTGTGCCGCTGCCTTCGACGGCCGGATGGCTGACCCCGTCGCGATAGCCGAAGTGCTCGGTCTCGGTGGGCAGGGCGTAGCAGTCCTGCCGCCATATCGCCGTCACGCCGGAGAGCCGGTCGTAGGCGGGGCGGGCCCGGTCGACGGCCGCTTCCAAGTGCGCCGGGTCGGGCGCGACCGCTGTGATCACCACATGGACGTCGGGGCTGCCCAGCGGCGCTTCCCAGTGCTCCGGGCTGCTCGCGCCCACATCACCCAGCGCCTTCGCGCGGGCCGCCATCCCCTGCCGGAACTCCCACGCGAAGGTGTCCAGCGAGGCACGCGGCACCCCCAGCACCTCCAGGCCGCGACAGGTGACGGCCACACTCACCCAGGTCTCCCCCAGGGGACTGACCGAGTCCGCCGCGGAGGTCACCGCCGTACTCGCGCGCCGCATCAACTCCCGCCCGTCACCCTGGTCGTCGATACGGAAGGCCAGGTAGGTCGCCGCGTAAGGCGTCGGCCGAGGACTGAGCACCCCACGCTGGATGTCGTCGAGCTCCAACGAGACGTCCGTGTGCACGCTCACGGTTTGACCTCCCGGCCGGACCGGCCCTACTTGGAGACGAGGTTCCGCCAGAAGTTCCGCAGGCTGTCGTCCCCGCCGAACAAGGAACTGAAGATCGTCGAGTCCGCCAGCAGCAGATCGGCGGCACGGTCACCGCTGGGCGGCATCCACAGGAACATGTTGAACTCCGTGTTGCCGGCCTCGGTGAACGGATGCGGCCTCGACATGTCGATCGGCTGCCTGGCCAGTACACGGATGGCGTCGGGGTCGTCCGTCGTCACGTCGTAGTGGGGCAGGTGCATGTGGAAGTTGAAGTTCGTCACCCCTTCCAGCCAGCCCTTCTCATCCAGGTCCCGGACCGTGGACAGAGGAGCGATCTGGTTGCCCTCGCGCGTCGCGGGACGCAGCCCGTACCGGTTCATGACCGGCACCCCGAGGCCCTTCATCAAGTCCCGCACATAGGTGGCGAACCGCTGCTGCCGGGGCACCAGGGGATCACCGTGGTGGCGGTATTCCATCTCCCGGACCTTCAGGTCGTCCGAGGCGCCGACATCGTGGTGCGGGCCCAGGACCAGGCAGGCGTCCTCCCGGGCGAGGAACGCCCGCAAGGCGTCGATCTCCCCGGGCTGGGCCTCCTGCTCGGTCACCGCGTGGTCCAGCCCGAACACGAACAGCACGTCCGTGTCGTCGAGCACCCGCTCGTCGAGCGGTGTGAAGAAGCCCGCCTGGTCGATGCGCTGATACACCGGGACGGGATGCCCCGTGACCTCCTCGACGTAGTCCTGGAACGGCACCCAGGCCCAGAAGAACAGCTCCAGTGAGCCGGCGATGCCCTGCTGGAACCGGTACGGGTCTGACCACTTCGGCTCCTCGTACGCGGGCCAGGCCACCCGCCTGACCTCGGTCATCGTGGAGAACCGGTTGTCCAGCTCGGCCGCGTTGCGACCGGCTTCTGCCGGATAGCTCCACGAGACGTAGACGCTCACCCGCCGACCGTCAGGGGTGTACTTCCGCGGAATGTGCCGCTGGTTGTACGTCCGCGCGGTCCTGACCTCGCTCATTTTCGTCCAGCCTCACTGCATCTGATCGAGCATCTCCGAAAGAGCGCTCTTGATCCGCAGAGCCTTCTTGATCTCGTCCGCCGTCACGTACGGATACTCTCCGTACTCGATGAAGCTCGGGCACTGGTGTTCCCGTACGAAGCGCACGAACGCCTCGGGGTTCGCCCGCCAGTCCTCGGGAAACCCTTCGAGATTCTCGAACACGGTGCTCACGCCCGCCTTGGTGAACAGGGCGACGGCGTCTTCGGTGTACTTGTCGAAGTCGGTGTCGAAGATCCCCTGGTACATGAAGCGCGTGTCGTCGTCGAAGAGAACCCAGCGCAGATAGTGCAGCTTCAACGGCGCGAGAAGGTACGGGTCCTCCTCCAGCGCCTTCGCCAGGGTGTGGCCGTACTCCCGCACGGCGTCGGCCCTGCCCGGTTTGACCTTCGCGATGACGGTGAATCCGTAGCAGGCCGGAGTCTTCGGGAAGACGGGGCCGTACTTCCCCTGTTCCAGATGGTCGGTCTCCTTGGGAATGGTGACCGCCTGCGGCTTGATCTCCATGTCCGCTCCTCCGCGTTCCACAGGTCGGAACATGTCCAGCGTGGCACCGGACGGCTGGGCGCGCCCGCTGAGCGGGAGCGGGCTGACGGGTACGCTGCCGGCCACTTCAGCCGGGCGGCTCGCGCGGTGCGGACCCACCGGCGGAGACGGCTGATCAGTGCTTCGACGACGAAGGTCCTGAGGCACGCCCTACCGGTAGCTGACTGGTTCCGCCCGACCGCGCCTCGGCTGCTGCCGCGCCGTCGCCGACGTCGGGCCGGTCACGCGCCCTTTGCCCACGCCCAGGCCGTGAGCCGCCACTCTGTGTCCACCTTGCGAAGCGCCACCGTGAACACCGAGCCGGTTTGGGTGAGCTGCTCGCCCCGCAGGTCGAATGTCATGATCGTAGAAACAACCACATAGGCATGGGCGCCTGTGACATCGGCATGCCGTGGCTCACTGAGGGTGATGTGGTACCCCGAAGCCCCTATGCGCTCACCCTCGGTAAGCACGTCCCTCCACCAGTCCTCGCTGGCTGTCGGCCCCTGCCACACGTGCGGAGCCATCCCGTCGAGTATCTGCATTGGGTCAGCGCATGCTGCTGCCATCGCTTTCGCGTCACCGCGGTTGAAGGCGTCGACGTATTGGACCACCGCCGCCATGGGATCGTTCGACACCACAGGTCTCCTCTTGTCGCGTACCCGGACCCTTCATCAGACCCTTTTTCATCGTCGCTGGAAGCCGGGACTTCTGCCCGCTACGCGGCACGAGACGTCTCACGTCCGGGGCAGTGGGCCGAAGCCGGTGGAATGCAAGCCCAATGGGTGCCAGGTGCCGATGGTGGCCAGAGCCGGGGATGAGGGCGGCCCGGTCGGTGGACTCGACGGCCTGACTTCCACGGTGATCTTCAGTGGCCGGGGAACGAGTCCGCGGACGTCAAAGAAACTGAGGCAACTCTCGTACTGCTCGTCCGTCTCCTCGGAGTGGTCGGTGATGTGGGGTTGAGTAAGACGACGGCGGGGGCGTCGTCGGTCGGCAGGACATCGGCTGCGGCGCGGGCGATGCCGATCTGCGGGGCGGCGATGCCCATGCCCTTGGCGGAGCGATGTACTTGGCCGATGCGCTCGATGGCCAGGAACGGCTCCTCCACGATGCGTTCGGCCTCGTCGCGCTCGGCTGGCAGACCGAAGGCACGGGTCGGTTCGGTGAGGATGTCGGCGCCCTGTCGGACGAGGCCAAGGTGTCGCATGCGCTGGCTGGGCCGTTCGTCAGTCACCTGAACTCCCTTGGGTGTGAGGATGCAGTGCCCCAGGTTTCCTTACCCGAAGGCGAGTGCTCGGAAGGCGGTACGGACGTCGGCCAGCGGCGCGCGGTCGCGTGTGTAGTAGAGCTTGTTGGTCAGGAGCACCGCCCAACGGTCCTTGGTGGGGGAGATCCACATGCCTGTGCCGGTGAAGCCGTAGTGGACCCAGACGTCCTCCTCGGCGGTGGTGCCGGGGGCGGGGTGCCAGAACAGGCCGCGAGCGGGCTGAAGCTGCCCCGTCTGGATGGTCAGGGAGCGAGTGATCCACTTGCTCCCGAAACCGGCCCGGAATTGGGACGCGGCAGGGGCGAGCATGTACCGGAGGAAGGCGGCGAGGTCGTCGAGGACGGTGAAGGCGCCGGCGATGCCACAGACGCCGCCCAGGAGGCGTGCCGAGAAGTCGTGGGCGACTCCCTTGAGGTGGGTGTCTGTGTCCTGGTCGAGTTCGGTCGGCGCGCAGCGGGCGGCGAGGTCGTCGGGCAGGGAGCCGAACCGAGTGGAGGGCATGCCCAGTGGGTGCCAGGTGCGGACGGTGGCCAGTTGGTCCAAGGGCTGGCTGGAGAGATGTTCGGCGAGGTAGCCGAGGATCAGGGCGGCCCGATCGGTGTACTCGACTGCTTCGCCGGGTGGCCGGTGGAGCTGCTCGTGCAGTACGCCGCGGCGGATGTCGTCCGGGTTGGTGCCGTAGAGCTTCTTCAGCTGGGCTCGCAGTGGGACGCCGGCCGTGTGGGTCAGCAACTGTCGGGCGGTCACGGCGCCGAGCGGATGGCCGGTGACTTCGGGCCAGAAGGTGCCGAGCGGTTGGTCGAGGTCGAGGGTGCCGTCCTCCCATAGCGCGCCGATGGATGACCATACGGCGAGGATCTTGGTGAGGCTGGCGGCGTCGAAGACGGTGTCGGAGCGCATCGGCACGTCCGGCTCGTCTGGGTCGAGGACGCCGGTGGTGCCTTGGGTGTGGATGCCGGTGGCGTCGCCGACGGCCCACACGGCGCCGGGGTACATCTTGTCGCGGACGCCTTCGTCCAGCAGTGCTTCGATGCGGTCGCTGTCGTACGTCATGGTCTCCCTCTTCGCCGGGGCATCCCGCCGGTCAGCGTAGTGAGATTCGCCGGGCGGGCCGGGTAGTGACGTGTCGGACTGGCCGGAATACGGTTGGCGAGCTGGCGGCCGAGATCGGTGAGGGCTCGTGCGGTCGCCGAGAGGGGGTAGCGTGCCGCGTTGGCGTACCCCGCCTGCCGCAGGGCGGCCAGGAGGCCGGGGGAGGTGCGCAGACGGTCGAGGTCGCGGGCCAGAGCGGCGGAGCGAGTGAAGTCGGTGGCCATACCCGAGGCGGCGAGGGCTTCGCTGAGGCCGGGTACGGGCTGGTAGAGGACCGGAAGTCCGCAGGCTTGGGCCTCCAGGGCCACCAGGCCCATTGCCTCCAAGGTGGTGGACGGCACCACCAGCGCGTCGTGCTCGGTGAAGGCTTTCCACAGCTGTGGGCGGCGGAGCCAGCCAAGGTATCGGACGCGCACGCCGGCCCGTTGTAGCAGTGGGGCCAGCGACAGGAACTGGGAGCGGGGCGCGGCGATGCTCAGCTCAACGCCTTGCGCGGGGGCGAGGCTCTTGATCAGTGCTTCGGCGCCTTTCTCGGCGGTCAGGCGTCCTGCGTAGAGCAGGCGCAGGTGACTGTGCGCAGTGCGGCTCGGGCGCCGTGGTGGCGCGGTGAGCAGGTGGTCCGGGATGCCCCAGGGGATGTGTGTGATCTTGCGGCGTTCGATCCGTGGGGCGAGTTTGATGAGGCGGTCGGCCATCGCGCTGGTGGGTACCACGATGGCGTCGGCGGCCCTGGCGGTTTCGCGCAGCACCTGGAGCTGCTCCCGGTGGGCTTCGGCGAAGAGCAGGTCGGTGCCGTGGACCAAGGCGATGCGGGGAGGCAGGGGCAGGGCTCGGATCAGGGCTGGGCTGGCGCCGAAGGTGAGGTGCTGTAGATGCAGGACGCCGACTTGTGCCGGGTTGATCGCGGCGGCGAGGGCCTTGCGCAGCGCTTGGACGTAGCGAGCGAATGCGATGCCTTCCAGGCACTTGCCGGCGACGGGCAGCAGATCCAGTCCGGCCGGGAGCCGGGGCCTGTTACCCGGTGGTGTCAGCATGAAGGCGCGGGCCGGGATAAGGGGTTGGTCGCCGGTGTAGAGGTCGAGGAAGAGTTCGACGCTGCCGCCAGGGCTTCCCGCGGGAAGATCCAGAAAGGTGACAGCCAGAGGGCCGCCGGTCGAGGGGGAGTTCACCGGACTCCTCCACGGATCTCTTCGTAAAGGCGGGAGATGTCGATGCCGTCCGTGGCCGCGTACTTGGCGGACTGCTGCTGGTAGCTGGCCGGGGCGCCGAATGGGGTGAGGAAGACGAGCTTGCCGAAGGTCATTCCCGGATACACGCGCACCGGCCGGGCGACGCGGATCTCCAGCGTCCAGCGGATCGCGTGACCTTGATGACCGAGCGGGGCAGAGACGTGGACCCAAACGCCCAGGGAGCCGGTGGTGCGGTCGCCGTTCAGCATCTGCGCGTACGTCTCCGAGCCGGTCCGTTCCAGCGTGATGCCCAGGTACAGCAGGCCGGGGCGCAGCACCAGACCAGCGTCGGGGACGGGCTGCTCGGTGAACACGGTGGGCGCTGCGGCGTCGAGGACGTCGCCGTCGCAGGTGCGAATCGTGTCGCCGAGCCGCCAGTCGTAGGCGTTGGGAGAGAGGCGGTTGGGCTCGTACGGGTCGATGGTGATCTCGCCAGCCTGGACCGCGGCGGCGATGGCGGTCCCGGTGAGGATCACGATGCCACCGCCCGAAGTCGGGCGACGTCACGCCAGTAGGCGGAGGGCTGCGGGCCCGTTGCGGCCTGGTACTTGCCCCGGTAGAGGTCGATGGCGCCGGTGGCGACGAAGAACATGATCTGCCCGATCTTCATGCCCGGGTACACCCGCACTGGTCGGATCGGGTTGAGCATGAGCGTCCACTGACCGTGGAATCCGATGTCGCCGATGGGCGCGGTGATCTCGACGAACAGCCCGAGCCGGCCGACGGAGGAGCGGCCGAACAGCAGCGGGACGAACGTGTCGGAGCCGACCTCTTCGAGGGTGTGGCCGAGGTAGAGCTCGTCGGGCTGGAGAACGTACCCATCCGGCCCGAGGATGGTCTCGCGGGTCGGGTTGGGACGGTGGGCATCCAGGACCTTGCCGGTGTAGGTGATCAGGGTCGGTCCCAGACGCACGTTGTAGCTGTTGGGGTTGACCTGGTCGGCGGCGAACGGGGTGATGCGGAGGCGGCCGTCGTGAGCGGCAGCGGTGATCTCGGGACCGGTGAGGATCATTGCTTGCCTCCATCCGCAGTGTCAGGGAACCGAGCGGTGAGGACGTGCTGGACGGCCTGGTCCAGACGCAGACCGGCCTCGTGCGTGCGCTCGCCGAGGTAGGTGTCGGCGAGGTAGTCGGTGGTCAGCACGGTGGTGATGGCGTCCGGCAGGGGATCGGGGGCCGTGACGAGCGGGCCGGTCTGGGCGGTCAGACGCGACAGCAGGCCACGGAGGTCGCTGCGGTCCGGCGCCGGCACGTGGGCGTGTACCAGCTGGTTGGCGAACGGCTCGATGGAGAGCAGGTCGCCCTGGGTGAGGGTCTCGCCCAGTGGGGCGGAGCGCAGCGCGGTCTCGTTGAGGATGACCGCGTCCGCGCCGAGTGCTGTGTGCAGGCGAGCGGTGAGGTACAGGAGCAAGCCGCGCCGGTCGAGGGTCTGGTGGCGGTAGCCCGGTCTGATCGTGCCGAGGACGCTGGACAGCTGCTGCTTGATGTCCTCGATGTGTGAGTGCAGGCGCACAAGTTCCGTGGGAACGGCGCTCGGGGTCTGATCCGGGAAGCACGTGGTGCCCGCGCCCCATCCCGTGCTCACGGGCGTGGCGATCGCGTAGCCGTCGGCGAGTTCGCGGCCCTTGACGACGAGGGTGTCGCCGATGCGGACCGGTCCGTACTGGTCGCTGTGGCAGTGCCCGGCGAAGATCACGTCGAGGAATGGGCAGGCCGCCGCGAGTTTGCAGTCCTTGTCGAAGCCGGAGTGGCTGAGGAGGACCCAGCTGTCGACCTCGTGGAGGTGGGCGAGCCTCAGCTCGCGCAGGGCCTGGTCAGGATCGGTGATGCAGTGGCCGGCTCGCTGGGCGACGGGGATCGCGTGGAAGGCTTGTCGGCCGATTACGGCGGTCACACCGACGCGCCGGTCACTGACGTCGGCGATGTAGAGGCGGCGGAAGAGCGCGTCGCCGGTGTCGGCATCGACGGCGTTGGCGCAGACAGTGCGCCGATGGAGGTCGGGTTCGAAGTGGTGGGGCCAGCCGTGGTTGCCGGGGGCCAGTACGTCGTAGAGCTTGAGCAGGATCTCCCGCTCGATCGTGCCGTGAGCGAGCCGGTAGTAGCCGCTGCCTTCGAAGAAATCGCCGCAGTCCACGGTGAGCGAGGTGGGCCGGAGCGCGTGGAGGTGGGTCAGGAACGGTGCGGCGTTGTCGAAGGCGGAGTGGACGTCGGTCGTCGCAACGATCTGGCGCAGGTTCCGGCCGTCGGTGGTCATGGGGTGACCTCGCAGATGTCGGCGCCCAGGGTGCGCAGTTTGCCGGACAGGTCGGCGTGGCCGCGGCGCAACTGGTCGAGACCGCCGATGGTGGTGATGCCTCGGGCGGTGAGGCCGGCGACCATGAGGGCGGAGCCTGTGCGGATGTCGGTGGCCTCCACACCTGCGCCAGTCAGCTGCTGGGGGCCGGTCAGGCGGCATTCGGTGGGGGAGATCTCCTCGATCTCGGCACCCAGGCGGGCCAACTGGGGCAGCAGGTTGCCGTGGCGGCCGGGGTTGATGGCGTCGGCGAACAGGTGGGTGCCAGGGAGCCCGAGGGCGAGTGCCATGAGCGGTGGTTCGAAATCGGCGTCCAGGCCGGCCGGGCTGAGGGAGGCGATGGCCTTGAGAGGGCGACCGGTGAGGTGTGCTTCCTGGGCGTTCACGGAAACACCGTCCGGCTCCGCGTAGGCGGGGATACCGAGCCGGTGAAGGGCAGCCACGAACGGGCCTACGTCCTTGCCCTGCACGCCCGCGATGCGGGCAGTACCGCGCGTCGCGGCGATCGCGCAGGCCAGCGTGGCCGCCTCGATCTTGTCGCCCGGCACCGCCCAGACAGCGGCGTCAGTCGGCGGCAAGGACGGCGGTAAAAGGGCGAGCAGATGCTCACTGGCGCGGGTCTCCCAGCCCACGGACCTGAGGGCGTCGAGCACGCTCAGGACTTCCGGCGAAAGATTGGGCAGGCCCAGCCGCAGGGGCCGGCTGGTCGTGAGAGCGCGCAGCATCGCGGCCACGGTCGCACCGCGCGAGCGGATGGGCAGTACGAGTGAGACGGTGCCGGTGTGAGGCGCGACGGCCTCCACCCGGTATCCGGAGCTGTCCTGCTCGCTCCGGTCGCCGAACGCCTCGTACACCTTGAAGTGCAGCTCCATCCCGCGGGCGCCGATGCGGCAGCCGCCCGGCCAGGGCAGCCGCGCCTGGCCGTAACGCGCGAGCAGCGCGGGGACGAGGTAGTAGGAGGCGCGGATGCGGGCGGCCTGTGCCAGGTCGGGTAGTCCACGGCGTACCTCCGTGGGCAGGATCACCGCGGTGGTGGGCTCGCCCAGAGGCTGCGCGACATGCCAGCCCGTCTGTTGCAGCAGAGCGAGCATGATCCGGACGTCCGTGCTGTCCGGGACGTTGCTCAGCCGAACAGGGCGGCCGAGAGCCGACGCGGCGGCCAGGAGCGGTAGAGCGGCGTTCTTGGAGCCGTCGACCCGTACGGTGCCGGCGAGCGGCGGTCCGGGGCGGACGGCGATCACCTCGGCGGCCACGCCAGGGGCGCGGGTGGTCGTCATCATCAACTCCTCTGCAGGGGAAAGGCGAAGGCGATTTCCTGGTTCGGTCTGGTGATCAGGTCGATCTCGGCCCAGCAGCGCTTGCCGCCCTCCGCCGGCTCGGCGCCGTACCGGTCGGCGAGTGCGGCGACGAGGAACAGACCCCGGCCGCCTTCGCTGTCCGCATCGGGCAGAGCCGGCTGGGGCAGCACCGGGCTCGCGTCGCAGACCTCGATCCGCAAGACGTCCTCGTCGAGACACACCGCGAGCGAGGCCGATCCGGTGTCGGCGTACTGGACCGCGTTGGTCACGAGCTCGCTGATCACGAGTTCGGCCGTGTGCACCGCCTCCGGGCCCAGCCCCGAGCCCCAGCCCGCTATGGCGTCCACGGCCTGGTGCCGGACGCCGTTCGCTGCAGCGGGCGTTGCGGGTACGGAGAGAGTGAGCTGGTGCACTTCCATGAGCGGCCTCCCGGAGTAGGTGCGGCCACATCAAGCAACCATTCCGTCGCGGTGAGTGGTTAGCCCGGGTGCGGGCGCTGCATGAGTTATGCAGGAGCTGCATCACCGCCAACTACGGCTGATCTATGCTCGATTGAGCAGGCAGGATCAGCGACGGCGGAGGGAGCCGTGGCAGATGGCCGATGCATACGGGGAAGCGAGACGGATCGGAGAACGGATCCGTCGGGCACGGGTGTTACAGCGGCGTTCACAGCACGACGTGGCCGCAGCGCTCGGGTATCACCAGTCCAAGGTGAGCCGTCTGGAGAGCGGCCGCGGCACAGAGGACATCCGCGTACTACGTGCCGTCGCGCAGGAACTCAACATCTCGCCCGAGGAGTTGGGCGTTGCCCCCGCTCAGGACCTCTCCGTCACCGACCAAGAAGCTGACGACATGCACCGCCGCACATTCCTCGCCGCGAGCATCGCAGCGCTCGCGGCCCCGGCCGGCCCTACGGCCTCGCACACCGCCCTCGTCCAGGCCCTCCTGCCCGGCCCCGGCCACGCGGGCACCGGTGATCCACAGGAGCCGGCTGTCCTGTACGAACGCGTCGGATCAGCACTCAGGCTCTTCCACACCTGCCACTACACGGAGCTGGAGCGCACCCTCCCGAGCCTGATCGCCGACCTACGGGTGGCCGCCGGCGATGCGACGGACAGGGACACGGTGTCCCGACTCCTGGCCACGGCGTACCAGACGGCGACCAGCCTGCTGCTCAAGCAACACGACCAGGGCACCGCGTGGCTCGCCGTCGGCCGGGCGATGGCGGAGGCCGAACGCTCCGGGGATCCGGTGGTCCTCGCCTCCAGCGTCCGCGTCCAGGCCCACGTCATGGTTCGGGAGAAGCACGCCACCGAGGCCGTCACTCTCGTCCGGCACACAGCCGACCAACTCACTGGCTCCTATGACCGGCGCTCACCGAAGTACCTCGCCGCCGTCGGACTGCTGCTCCTGCGCGGTGTGACCGCGGCCAGTAGCCTCGGGGACCGCGAGGCCACGAAGGAATTCCTCACTGAGGCGAAAGAAGTCTCGCGTTACGTCACTCTTGACCGGCCCGACGCCTGGGCTACCTTCAGCCCCACCAATGTTGCCCTGCACGAGCTGAGCGCACTGGTGGCCTTCGGCGACGCCGGCCTCGCCCTCCAGGCGGCCCGGCCCCTCATGCGCCGACACATCCCGGTCCCCGAGCGCCGCGCCGCACTATGGGTCGAGGCGGCCCGTGCCTACAGTCAGCAGGGTCGCCTCGCCGACGGCTACCAGGCCCTTAGGATCGCCGAGACCTGCGCCGCCCAGGACATCCGCCGCCCCGACGTCCGCACCCTGGTCGCCGATATGGCCGCCCGTGACCGCCGTCGTACGCTGCCGGAACTGCACCACTTCAGCCGCCAACTGGGAGTCCCCGCGTGACCGAACCGATCGCCCCGGACAAGAAGCCCTTCCTGTACGTCGTCGTGTGCGCGAGCGGTGTCGCCGGTGACGTCGGCAAGCTGATCACGGCCGCCCAGGAGGCGAACTGGGACGTCGGCGTCATCGCCACACCGCAGGGACTCGGCTTCATCGACACCAAGGCGATCGAGGCACAGACCGGCTACCCGATCCGCTCCACCTGGCGTTCACCGGGAGACCCGCGCCCCCTGCCCCCGGCGGATGCGATCGCCGTGGCTCCCGCCACCTTCAACACGATTAACAAGTGGGCCGCCGGGATCTCCGACACCCTCGCCCTGGGCATCCTGTGCGAGGCATACGGCATGGGCATCCCGACCGTGGTCCTGCCCTACCTGAACTCCGCCCAGGCCGCCCACCCCGCCTACCAGCAGAGCCTGGACCGGCTGCGGGGCATGGGTGTTCTGATCGGCTCGTGCGAACCGCACCGGCCGAGGGCCGGCGGTGCGGCGGAGCGCTTCCGCTGGGAGGAGGCACTGGAGTTGCTGGAGCCTCTGGTCAGCGCACACACCCCGCCGTCGGCCTGAGCGGCGCCGCGCCCCGACGCCGGTTCGCCCGCATCCTTAGCCCGGCAGTGTCGTTGAACGCCACGAACGCGATGCGCACCGGGTGACCGCAACGTCCCCCGGCAGGCCGAGCCAGGGGCGCATCCTCCTCTCCGGTTGAACCGGCCGGTGAAGGTGCGGCCCCGGGACGTCACGGCCTCGAATGTCCCGGGGCCCTCATCTCTCCTCGTGAGCGTCGGCGCGCCGACACTCATGTGCCGCCGACCGCAGCGCTGCCAGGGCCCGCCAAGGGTCTGTTGTGGCGTGTCGGCGATGTGGGGTACTTAAGGTGGAGCCGGGAAGGGAAACGTAACGCCGTGGGCGATGATGTCCTGTGGTTCGGAACGGAGCCATAGGGCGCTGCTCCCGTGCTCTGTCGGCGTAGCACGGGAGCTGGCTGTTGCTGACAGGGCACTCCGGTCGGGTCGCCAGCCGTGTTTCCTGGCGTGCGCCTGCTCAATGAGACAGCGGCAGGACGGCCTGGACGGACTTGCCGTAGGGGCAGTTCTCGAATCACCGGTGCCGAGCAGGCGCCGTCCGACCTGGCTGCGACGGGCTCGGTGGGATGTGGTCAGGCTGTGCCGGTCGTGGTGCCACACTCGTGCGGGCTTGGGCGGCTCGGTCTCGGTCGCTGGGGGCCTGCCGGGCGGCGAGGCGTTGGATGCGCCAGGTGAGGGTCCCGGCGGTGGAGCGGGCGTCGTCAAGGGTGCGCTGGCGGGCGGCATGCTGGAGGAGTAGCTCGGGGTCGTGGCCGGCGTTCTCGGCTTCGGTCAGGGCGGCGGCCAGTGACGGCCAGGCGGGGTCGTTGAGGACCTGCTGGGCGTGGTCGGGCACGATCACGAGGATGCGCTGGGCGTGCTGTTCCATGGTGCGGGCCGGTGGCTTGCGCTGGGCCAGGGCGGCCAGCGGCCCGCCAGCAGTCTGTTGGTAGGCGGCCTGCAGATGGACCAGGGCTTGGTGTGCGGCGGCGACTTGCTGGTCGTGCTGGCGGGTTTGGTGCCAGTGGGCTGTGGCGATGACGACGAGGACGGCGATGTCGAGGAACATCGCCAGCCCGGACCCGTCGCCGGTGACCGGCGCGGTGCGCAGGGCGCGGACGGCGCCGCGGAGGGCGCGGGCCTGGTCCTGCTGGGCGCGGATGCGGGAGCGGGTGGCGCGCTCGAAGGCGATGGCGGCCTGCTGTAGTTGTGGTCGCAGGTGGCTGGGGGCGAGCAGCGGCAGGATGTCGATGGCTTCGCCGAGGGTCGCGATGTGGGCCTGGGCGGTTGCGTCGTCGCCGTGGTCGAGGTGGTGGGGGATGCGCTCGGCCGCGGCCGTGGCCTGGTGCCAGGGGTTGGGCCTGCACCGGCTGCCCGGCTCAGCTGCGGGCGGCGCCTGGATGACGGTAAGGCGTTCGCGGATCTTGGGGTAGGACAGGTCGGGGGCGAGTTTGGCGCCGGAGAACCAGACGGGTTCGCCGGCGGCGTTGGTGTCGCCTTCCACGGCCACCTTGTACCCGCGCACGTCGCCGGAGGGAAAGTGCTGGACGTCCACGAGCACGCCCTCAATGCCGTCGAGCAGGTGGAGGAATTCCTCCGGGCTGGTGGCGATGGACACCAGCTGCCGGACGCTGGTGCGCAGGCGCTCGCGGGAGGTCTTGGTCTTACCGGCGCGGCGGGCCTTTTCCGTCTCGGCGCGGGTGGGGCGCTTGGCAGCGGTGCGATCCCCGCGCACGACCTGCTTCAGGCCGTATTCCTTCTCGATGGCCGCGAGTTCCTTGTCGGCCTTCAGGTAGTCGTTCCAGTGGCGGGCGGTGCGCAGGTCACTGCGGACCTTGGTGGCGGCGATGTGGATGTGGTCGTCGGCGTGGCGGACGGCGACCCACCGGCACCCGTCGGGGTCGCCTTGTGGCGCGATGCCCGTGGCCGCCACAATGCGGCGCGCGATGTCGGCCCACTCGGCATCGGTGAGGTGCCGGTCGCCAGGGGCGGCACGTACCGAGCAGTGCCACACGTGCTGCTCGGGCGCCCGGCCCAGCCGGCGGGCTTGCTTGACCCGTAGGTCGAGGTCGGCCACGAGGCGCTTCTTTGTGGCGTCGAAGTCGTCGATGCGGCCAGGGTCGGGAGCGAAGCCGTCCCAGGAGGCGACCAGGTGCGGGTCGGTGTGGTCCTTGGCCTTCTTCGTGTCGAACAGGTACCGGATCAGGCCGGCGGTGCTCTTGCCGCTGCCGATCTTGGCGATCACCGGACCGCCTTCGCGGAGACAGCGTGGTTCATGGTCTGAGCGATGTCGCCGATGGCGGCGCGGACGGCGTCCAGGGTGCGTTCGGCCTGAGCGAGGACGGCGGTGTCCACAAGGTGTGGATCGCCTCCAGCGTTGAGACGGTGGGCGATCTGGTTGACGTTGTTGCCGATTCGGGCGACTCCGGCCCGCAGGGCGTCGAGCTTGTCGAGGCAGTCATCGAGCTGGGTGCGCTGCCCGGGCAGGCCCACGGTGAGATCGCCGTCGAGGTAGGCCATGATCACGGCGCCGACGAGATGGGCGGCGGCGATGCCCATCTTGCGGGCGCGTGCGAGGATCCGAAACTTCTCGTCGATGCTGTAGCGGACGTCGACACGCTGCTTGCGCTGGACGCTCTCGCGGGTACGGCGGCGGGCGATGCGACGCAGGGTGACTTCGTCGGCGGGGGCGGCGGGGGACTGCTCGGCTGCGTCGGCGGGTGCTTCCTCCTCGGGCACCCCCTGGTGCCCGAGTTCCTCCGCCACCCCTGGGGCGGAGGTGTCGGCGTTGGACCGGCCCTTGGACGGTCCAACGTCATACCTTGCTGCGCTGGTGGCGGTAGTGGTCATCTGCTCTGGTTGGGTGGGTAGTTGGTGGTGCGGGTCGTGCATTGAGTAGTTCTCCGTGCGGTGTAGGGGAAGAGGACGCGTTGGCTCCGAGGCGGGCCGCTCGTCCCCGGGGACGAGCGGAGGAGTCGAGCGCGAAGGGTGAGGGGCGTGGCGGCGGACTCAATGGGCGCTGGCGGGTTCCTTGCCGGGCTCCGTCTGCCTCTGGCGCGCGGCCTGGTCGAGTTCGGCCTGCACGTGGTCCTTGATCTGGGTCAGGCGGTCCTTGCCGATGCGGTACTCAGCGGCGCGGATGGCCGCCTCGATGTTGCGGCGTGAGGCGCGCTCCCCGCGTCCCAGCGGCGCGGTGCGAGCGATGGCGAGAAGTTCGTCGAAGGTGGCGTCCTGTTCGTTGCCCTTCTCTTGGGTGGGTGACTTCGGGGCCTGCGGCACGTTGGCGGCTGCCTCCGCCACTTCTGGGCGCTCGGCCACGTCGAGCGCGCTCTGAGCTTGCTTCGGCAGGAAGTCGGCGTCTTCCGAACGGGCAGGCCACTTGGCGCTGTGTGCGCCGTTGTGGCTGTGGCCGGTGGTGTTGTGGCCCGGTGTGGCGGCGGCCTCTTGGCGCACACTCGTGGGATGGCGGCGGATGACCAGGTCGAGGTGGACAGCTCCGGCCAGTGCGAGCGGGGCGATGGCGGACAGGGCGCCGACGGTGACGTCGTCCAGGTGGAACCCGGCCGTGTGTGTCTGCTGGTTCAGACGGACGGCGTGCAGAGCGTTCGCCCAGATGCTGGTGACCGTGGCGAGGCCGACCAGTGCCCAGACGTACAGACGTGAGCGCCAGGGTGCGGTACGGAGGATGAGCAGGGCGGCGACGCCGATGGCGATGAACCCGTCGATCACGAGCGGGAAGGCGTATGTGAGGACTCCGCGGACGTGGATGGCGACGGCCATCTGATGCAGAGCGTCGTAGGAGAGGGCGAAGCCGATCGTGCCGACCAGAGCGACCCCGAGGCGGATCGCGGCAGTCAGTGCTGGCACGGAGGCTTGGGCGGTGCGTGAGGGCAAGCGTGGTACTCCAAGGAAGGCGGGTGCCATAGGCAGGGCGTGGAGCTTCCGCTGAGGGCGGTGGACTCGTCGCACCCGTCGCATGGCTGGTCAGGGCAGGTACGGGAGTCGGCCGTGATACGGGAGGACCCGTCACAGTCACCGGACCCGTCACGGGGCTGACCTGCGGCGCGACGCGTGCGACGGGTGTTTACGGGTTCACGGCCGACCCGTGACGTGTGGTCTCACTGCTGCCGCCGGGTGGCTGCTCCTCGGGGCAGTAGCGGGCCCAGGCGTCGGTGAACTGCGTTCGGGTGAATCCCCGGGCCTGCCGTCCGCCCTCGAAGCGGAGGACGGCTGCCTGGATGCCGAAGTCCTTCAGCAGGATCCCGAGGTAGCGCGGGGTCAGGCCGGTGTTGCGGTACTCCGCCCACGGCGCTTCCTGGTCCTTGAGTAGTTCCTCCAGCAGGTCCCGCGTGCGCACGGCGTCGGGATCGCCGTAGCACCCGAAGACGCGGCGGATGTCCTTCAGCAGGCGCGTCTTCACATTGGACTCGTCGTCCTGACCGACCTCGGCCGCGCACATAGCCACGCAAGCCTCCCGAGCCTTCTCCGGCCAGGTGCCGCCTGCCAGTTCGGCGACGACCACCAGCGGCTCCCACGTGTCCGCCGCCCGGTCCTGCACCGGCATCGGCGGCACCAGGTCGGCTGCGGTGTCCATCAGCGGGCGCAGCCAGGCGGCCAGACGGTCACGCAGGGCATGCAGGGCGGGGATGTCGCGGCGGGAGCGGAACTGCTCCACCCGCTCACCTGGCTTGCGCCGCTGCATACGGATCACCACGGCGCGGTCCATGACCGTGTCCGGCAGATCTCCGATGCCGGCCAGCGCGGCCATTGCGAAGGTGGGGAACGCCTGCGGTTTGTGCTCCGGGCCGGAGATGCGCAGGGCGGGCCGGTTGCGCTGGTGGCCGGCGTTGAGCAGGCCGCGCAGCTCCTCGTTCTTCTCGGCGGCCTTGATGCTGCCGAAGATGGTGTCGGCCTCGTCCACCAGCAGGGTGGGCGGGTCGTCACCGATGGCGCGGAAGACGACCGCTGGGCTGGTGTTGACCGTGATCAGCGGCTCGCGCACGGTTTCCGTGATCACATCCAGCAGGCGGGACTTGCCGCACCGCTTCGCCGGGCCGACCACCGCCAGACGCGGTGCGTGCTGCAGGGCGGGCTGGATGTGCGTGGCCGCCACCCACAGCGTGACGGCGGTCAGCGCGTCGCTGCTGGGCAGGATCACGTACCGCGCGATCGCTTGCCGCAGCTCCTCCAGCAACTGCGCGCCCTCGCCGACCTGCGTGGGCTCGTCGTCCTCGGCGGTGGCGTCTCTCGTGGTCGGGGCCTGGCCAGGGGCGGCGACGGGCGGCCAAGCGGGTATCGAGGGTGCGGCGGGGGAGGTGGGAGACGTAGATTCGTCCACAGACGTTCCTTCCCGGTGGGCCAGGCGGGCAAGGCCCGGCCCACCGATTCGATCGTTCAAGGGTGATGGGGCAGGGACTCTGCGGCTCTCGGCGGTGGCTCGCCGAGAGCCGTCTCGCTGTCCCGGTAGGGCGGCTCAGGCCGTGAGGTCGTACGCGGACTGGGCGTTCACCCAGGCGTCCACCTCGGACCAGCGGTAGCGCAGGTGGCGGCCGACCTTGTGCACGTTGGGGCCGATGCCCCGGTACTTCCACTGGTAGAGGGTCTTCACCGGCACCCCGAGATAGGCGGCGACTTCGGCCGGGGTGGCCAGCGGGCCGCGCCGAGCGGCGTCGGCGGAGGCAGGGGCGTTGGCGCTGCGGAAAGAGGTATTCGGCACAGGACTCCTTTTCGGTCATGGACAGCGTGCCTGGACAACACAGCCACACCGTGGGCGCAGAAGTCCAGCGTTGGTTCTGAAACTCTCCACTAATTCCCTCGGTGCGGCGGAGGGGGAATAACCGTAGAGGCGGATCGGCCGTTGACCAAAAAGTTGGCGGCTATGTCCTCACCCTCGATCGCCCGAGGGGGGGCCACCAGAGCCCGAGTCATCGGTTGGTGCAGGCCAGAGCCTGACTGGGTGGGCGTCCAAGTCGCTGGCGTACGCGGTGAGTGCATCATCAGATACCTGCTCAAAACACCCAAAGGCTACGCGCGAAGGCAAGTTAGCACGACCCCTGGGGTGAAAAGCCTGCCTGTGTGCCGTGAATGGAAGAGATAAACGCCACGTCGCCCATCCGGCGCCCGCAGCGACTTCTGTAGAGTTTAAGAACCAACTCTTGCCATAAAGTCCGGCTGCAAGTTACAGCTAACTGTCATGGCTACCCGACCTGTCGAAATTGGCCCCGCCGGCCTCCACACCGCCCGCGCCATCGAGCACCTTCGAGTCGTGCGCGGAATGACGCAGCACGACCTCGCCGCTCTGTGCACCGCGCTGGGGCGTCCCCTCACGAATATCGCCGTCAGTCGCACAGAACGCGCCCGACGCCGCTGCGACGTCGACGATCTTGTCGCCATCGCGGCGGCGCTCGGCGCCCCGCCCACAGCCCTGCTCCTGCCGCTCTCGCTTGAGGTGCGTCTCCACGGGAGGGGGTGCTGATGGCGCGAGTCTGGATCGAGGACCGCATCGGGCACACGGCGTACGCACGGGCGGTGGCAGAGGCCAAGCGGAACGGCCGTACCCCTCCCGGGCGCTACCGAGTGCGCTGGTACGACCCCGACGGCAAGCCGAGGATGAAGACGCTGGCCCGCAAGGTCGATGCCGAGGCGGAGCGGACGAGGATGGAGTCCCGCCTCAACGACGGCTCCTACCGGGACCCGGCCGCAGCCCGCGTGAAGTTCGCGGAGGTGGCCGAGTCCTGGCTGGCAGCGCAGATCCACCTCAAGCGCTCAACCCGGAGTCGCTACCGGGGCGTTCTCGACGTGCACGTGATCCCTCGGTGGGGCACCACTCCGCTGGACCGCATCCGCTTCGAGGACATCGCCGAGTGGCTGGCCGACATGCTCTCGGGTGAGGCCACGGGCGGTAGGAAGCTCAGCCCTCGTTCGGTCCGCAAGGCGTACGTCGTGCTCAGCCGTGTCCTCGGTTACGCGGTCAAGGCGCGCCGCCTGGCGGTCAACCCAGCCGCCGGTGCGCCGTTGCCCAAGGCGGCACCCGCCGACCACGTCTACCTGGATGACGTACAGGTCGAGGCACTGGCCCACGCGGCGGGCGCCTACAGGGTGTTCATCCTGCTGCTGGCCTACACGGGTCTGCGCTGGGGTGAGGCGTCCGCGTTGCAGGTGGGGCGGGTGGATCTCGATGCCTGTCGGGCTCACATCGTCGAGGCGTACGCCGAGGACAACGGCAAGCTCTACCTCGACACGCCCAAGAACCACGAACGCCGGTCCGTACCGATCCCAAGGTTCCTGGCAGAGGAGTTGAAGCCCCACGTCGAGGGGCGGAAGGACGACGAGCTTCTCTTCACCGCTCCGCAGGGTGGGCCGCTACGCGCCCGCAACTTCCGCCAGCGCTTCTTCGCGCCGGCGGTTGTCAAAGCCGGGCTGGGGCACCTGAAGGTCACTCCGCACAAGTTGCGGCACACGGCGGCCTCGCTCGCCATCGCCAGCGGGGCCGACGTCAACGTCGTGCAGACGATGCTCGGCCACAAGTCCGCCACGCTGACGCTGGACACGTACGGGCACCTCTTCCCGGACCGCCTCGACGAGGTGTCGAAGAAGATGCACAGGCGTCGTGCCAAGCAGCTGGCCAAGGCGAAGGCCAAGCTGGAGAAGGCGGCGAGGAAGGCCCGCAAGGCCGCCGAGGCTGTGGCCGCCCTGGAGGTGGATGCAGCTGCCTGATGTGTGCTTGATCCGTGCCGGGGAGCCGTAGACGAGAGGGCCCTTCCATCGTGAATGCACGATGGAAGGGCCCCTTCACTTTGTCTGGTGGGCGGTTCGGCGGGCCTGGTCGATGGCCTGGGCGGCAGAGTCCGCGGCCAGCTGCCTGATCTCCTGCGGCGGCTCTCGCTCGTCGCGGACGAACAGTCGGCCACCCGTCAGGTGCGTGGTCGTCTTCCATCCGAGACGGCGACCCGCCTCCCGAGCGGCGCGCCGGACCTCCCTGACCTCACCCATCTCTGCGAGATCATCGCCGCTGAGGATCAGCTGCCCGTAGTAACCCTTGTACTGCGGCTTCAGGGCGGTCCGCATCAGCGACTCAAGTCGGTCGACCAGCTTCTCGTGCCGGCGCCGGGACAGCTCGTCCTTGGCGGTCATCTCGCACAGCTCCCCACCTCTGCCCGCAGCCCATGTGTGCCAAATATGTGCTGCGAGGACGAAGGCCCTCCCGTCCGTCGGACGGAAGGGCCTCTGACCAGGTGTTTCTCTGTGCCCCCGGCAGGATTCGAACCTGCGACACCCGCTTTAGGAGAGCGGTGCTCTATCCCCTGAGCTACGAAGGCATGGGTGGGCGTCCTGGTGGGCGCTTGGTGGACAGGGTACCGGATCACGGTGGGGCGGGGTGGTGGGAATGGGGGGCAGGTCGAGGGGACGGGGGTGGAGCGGGAGGGGGGCGTGGAGGTCGGTGCGGAGGGGGTCGGCCGTTTAGTGGAGGGTGGGGAGGCAGTCCTCCGGGGTGCGGCGGGTTGGGTGTGTGGCCATGCTCAGGGGGCGATCGGGCGGCCCGTTCGGGTATGGCTGGGCAACGCGGGCCTGATGCCAGGGCCTCGTCCACCAGGGGTGTAGCCCTGGGCGCGGACGTCGGCGAGGTCGGGGGAGGGGCGCGGCCGTGGTGGCCAGGAGGAGTCGGCCCAGGAGGTGGCGGTTGCCGGCGGGCCGGGTGCCCACCGGGATGGGCGTCGTCAGGATCCGGCCCGTGGCCGTTCCGGCTCATGTCCCCCGTGTGATCCGCACCCGGTAGTTCCCGTCCTCGTCCGTGCTCACGACCTGGACGGTGATGGCGTGGCGCGGGTCGCGGAAGCTCTCGCCGGGGGTGAACGGGGCGTCGGAGAGTTCGGTGTGGACGTTGGGGCTGCGCGTGCAGCCTCCGCTGTGGCGGTGGCTGTCGAAGACGGTGACGGGGCCGCGGCCGGTGTCGACGGCGGCGTCGACCTTGTAGATGAGGACGCCGGGGCGGCACACCGCCTCGTCGTTGCCGCCTTGCGCGCGGACCTCCAGCGCGTAGGTGGTGCGGGTGGTGACCGGGACGAGGATCAGCTTGCCGCCGCCCGGCCTGTACAGCGGGGACAGGGTGTAGTCGACGGCGCCCCGCCCCGCCGCGCAGCCGACCTGGCTGCCGTCCAGCCAGCCCAGCTTCCACTTGTGCCAGCCGAGCAGGTCGTTGTTGGCCCCCCAGTCCTCGCTCATGATGTCCCAGTGCCCGACCGCGCCCCCGCCCTCCTGCGTGTACAGGTCGGGCAGGCCGAAGATGTGGCCGTTCTCGTGCGGCAGTACGCGGTAGCCGGTACGGGAGTAGGTGCCGGAGCCGTCGTCCTGGCGGGAGTAGACGAAGGAGGCGTTGGATATGCGGACGCCGTCGGCGACCGGGGCGTCGTCGTTGCCGGCGAAGGTCACGGACAGCACGGTGTCCAGGGCGGAGGGGCCGGCGTTCGGGGTGACGAGCACGTTCAGCAGGTCGTAGTCGCGGAAGTCCACCATCGGGTCGGCGGCGGCCACCAGGTCCTGGACCAGGTTCCGGTAGCCGGGGTCGAAGGGGGCGCCGCGCTCTATGCCGTAGGACCGGAAGGACTTCGGCATGCGCAGCCAGCCGGTGACCGGGGTCTCGGGGTGGTAGTCGAGCCGGCCGTACGACGCCGTGCGGAACCACTCCTGGGTCTGCGGGAAGAACTCGTGGAAGCGGTCCATCGCGTTGCCCTGGCCGGGGGCGTCGGGGAAGTCGACCATCACGGTCAGGGCGCGTACGGTGCCCGTGGCCCGGGAGTAGCCCGGCGGAGTGGGCAGGCCCTCGGTCATCTGCACGTCCAGGCCGCCACGGATCATGCAGGGTATGAGTGCGGAGGCGCGGGCCAGGTTCACCGGCCCGGCGGTGGTGGTGGGCGCCGTCAGGTTGCCGGCCCCGGCCGAGGTGCTGACCGCGAGGGTCAGTGCGGTCACCACGGACAGGGCGGCGAACCGGCGCGGGCGTATGCGGCGGCGAGACGGCGACTGCGGCGGCTGCATGCAGGGACCTTTCGCGCCACGGCAGCCGCCGGTCTCCGGCTGCACCCTTGCGCTCACCCTGTGTCGGGGCCGCCGCGGGCGCGCGCTGGAGGAGCCGATCGTGGGAAAGCGGGGCCGCACGGGGGTGAATCCCGGCAGCGGCTGATTGTGTCTCAGGTCACAGGATTTCTTTCCGTGGGCGGGAAATAAGCGGGGACCGGTTCCCCGTTTAGCCCTGTGTCCGAGCGAAACGGGGAACCGGTCCCCGGATCGTCCGCGACGCCAGTGTCGTAGCCAGTGGCCCGGTCGGTGGCACGTTCAGTGAGACGCCGACTGACACAGTCACTGGCCGTGTCACTGACGCAGCCAGTGACACGCCTGGTGATACGGGAACCGCCCGCATCGCCGCCTCCCATCGACCCGAGGAGTACGCCGTGCCCGCCATGACCGCACCCGCAGCGCGCAAGGCGCCCCGGCCGCGCGCCGACGCCCTGCGCAACCGGGAGCGGATCGTCACCGCCGCCCGGGAGATGTTCGTCGAGCACGGCCCCGACGTGCCGCTGGACGAGATCGCCCGCCGGGCGGGTGTCGGCAACGCCACGGTGTACCGCAACTTCCCCGACCGCGACGCCCTCGTCCGCGAGGTCGTCTGCTCGGTCATGGACCGCACGGTCGAGGCCGCCGAGCTGGCCCTCGCCGAGACCGGGGACGCGTTCGCCGCCCTGGAGCGCTTCGTGCACGCCGCCGCCGACGAGCGGATCAGCGCGCTGTGCCCCATGGTGTCCAGCACGTTCGACAAGCACCACCCCGACCTGGAGGCCTCCCGCGAGAGCGTCGAGCGGCTCGTGGAGGAGATCATGGGCCGGGCCAAGGCGGCCGGACAGCTCCGGCCGGACGTCGGCGTCGGCGACCTGCTGATCGTCGTGGCCCAGCTGAGCCGGCCCCCGGCCGGCACGGACTGCATGCGCGCCGACCGCTTCGTCCACCGTCATCTGCAACTCTTCCTCGACGGTCTGCGGGCCCCGGCCCGCTCCGCCCTGCCCGGGCAGGCCGTCACGATCAGGGAGCTGCGCGACTGCTGACCGATCCGTCGACCGATTAGTTCAGGTCCCGCATCCAGTCCACCACTTGGGCACGGCACGGCAGTTCCTCCGGCCGCCGTGGCTCCCCCTCATCTTTCCGCCTTACTCCGTTTTCTCGTCATTTTTCGTCACGTCCGCTGTCACGAAGCCTCGTAGTCCCGAAGTGGGTATCTCCATGTCCGAAACAGCCCTCAAGGCTCCCGGCGTCACCGCTCCGAGCGGTGACGCCAACCGCTGGAAAGCGCTCGTCTTCATCGCGCTCGCCCAGCTGATGGTCGTCCTGGACGCCACCATCGTGAACATCGCCCTGCCCGCCGCCCAGCGGGACCTGGGCATATCCGACGGCAACAAGCAGTGGGTGATCACGGCCTACGCCCTCGCCTTCGGCGGTCTGCTGCTGTTCGGCGGCCGGATCGCCGACCTGTGGGGCCGCAAGCGCACCTTCGTGCTCGGCCTCGGCGGCTTCGCCGCCGCCTCCGCGCTCGGCGGTGCCGCCACCAGCGGCGCGATGATGTTCGGTGCGCGCGCCCTCCAGGGCGTCTTCGGCGCGCTGCTCGCCCCGGCCGCGCTGTCCCTGCTGGCCGTCATGTTCACGGACGCCAAGGAGCGCGCCAAGGCGTTCGGCATCTACGGCGCGATCGCGGGCGGCGGCGGTGCCGTCGGCCTGATCCTCGGCGGCTTCCTCACCGAGTACCTGGACTGGCGCTGGACCTTCTTCGTGAACGTCCCGTTCGCCGTGGTCGCCGCGGCCGGCGCCTACTTCGTGGTCCGGGAGCCGGAGGGCGGCCGCAACCGCAACCCGCTGGACATCCCCGGCGTCCTGCTGTCCACCCTCGGCCTGGTCGCGCTGGTCTACGGTTTCACGCGCGCCGAGTCCGACGGCTGGGGCGACGCGGTGACCGTGTCGATGTTCGTCGCGTCCGTGGTGCTGCTGCTCGCGTTCGTGGTCGTCGAGGCCAAGGTCAAGGCCCCGCTGCTGCCGCTGCGCGTGGTGACCGACCGCAACCGCGGCGGTATCTACCTCTCCCTCGGCCTCGCGATCATCGGCATGTTCGGCCTGTTCCTCTTCCTGACCTACTACCTGCAGGTCGTGAAGGGCTTCTCGCCGGTCAAGACCGGCTTCGCCTTCCTGCCGATGGTGGCCGGCATGATCACCGGCTCGACCCAGATCGGCACCCGGCTGATGACCCGCGTCCCGGCCCGCCTGCTGATGGGCCCGGGCTTCCTGGTCGCCGCGGTCGGCATGCTGCTGCTGACCCAGCTGAAGATCGACTCCTCGTACGGCGCCCTGCTGCTGCCCGCGATGGTGCTGCTCGGCCTCGGCATGGGTACGGCGTTCATGCCGGCGATGTCCCTGGCCACTCAGGGCGTGCAGCCCCGGGACGCCGGTGTCGCCTCCGCGATGGTGAACACCTCGCAGCAGGTGGGCGGCGCGATCGGCACCGCCCTGCTGAACACCATCGCCTCCTCGGCGACCACGTCGTACGTCAAGGACCACATCGCCGGTGCCGCCGGCAAGCCGCAGCAGGACCTGGTGAAGCTCCAGGGCATGGTGCACGGCTACAGCAGCGCGATCTGGTTCGCCGTCGGCATCCTCGCCGTCGCCTCCCTGATCGCCTTCACCTTCGTCAACGCCGGCCGGCCCGGCGCCGCCCCGGCGGCCTCCGGCTCCGGCGACGGCATCGAGGACGAGCTGCCGGTGCCGGTGGTGGCCCACTGACCGGCGGGCGGTGAACGGCCGTACGGCGACCGGACCGCGGGCAGCCGTACGGTGATCTAACGGAGCCAGGGAAGGTCCGCACCCGCTTCGTTGGGCTGGAGGCCCTCGGCGACGATCTCCATGATCTCGCCGAGGGCCTTCTGCTGTTCCGGGGTGAGCCGGTCGAACAGGGCCTGCCGTACGGCGGTCACATGGCCGGGCGCGGTGCGCCGCAGGACCTCGTGGCCTTCGTCGGTGAGTACGGCGAACTGGCCGCGCTTGTCGGAGGGGCAGTCCTCGCGGCGGACCCAGCCGTTCCTCTCCAGCCGGGCGATCGCGTGGGAGAGCCGGGAGCGGGTGATCTTGGCCTGCATCGCCAGTTCCGTCATCCGCAGCCGGCGGCGGGGTGCCTCGGCGAGGCCGACGAGGAGGCCGTAGTAGATGTGCGGCATGCCCGCGTCGCGCTGCAGCTGCCGGTCGAGGTGGTCCTCCAGCAGGGTGGTGGCGTGCCGGTAGGCGCGCCAGACGCGTTGTTCCTCGTCGCTGAGCCAGCGGTGCCGTGCGTCGGCGGAGTCCGGTGCCGTGTTCATGCATCCACTGTACGAGGGAGCTCCTTGAAGTTTGAACAAGTCGGGCGTAGGGTCTCGAGTGAGAGCTTGAGACTTAAAGCAAGTGGACCACTGGGAGCCGCCGCGATGTCCGCCACCGCCCAGGAGCGCATGCCCGCCCTGTACCTCAGCCACGGCGCCCCGCCGCTCGCCGACGACCCCGTCTGGCCCGGCCAGCTCGCCGCCTGGTCCGCCGGCCTGCCCCGCCCCAAGGCGATCCTCATGGTCTCCGCGCACTGGGAGGAGGCCCCGCTGGCCCTCGGCGCGGTCGAGACCGTCCCGCTGGTCTACGACTTCTGGGGCTTCCCCGAGCACTACTACCGGGTCCGGTACCCGGCCCCCGGCGCACCGGCGCTCGCCGAGGCCGTCCGCAAGCTGCTGCGCGCCCCCGGCACCCCCGTCCAGGACATCCCCGACCGGGGCCTCGACCACGGCGCCTACGTCCCCCTCGTCGAGATGTTCCCCGCCGCCGACATCCCCGTCCTGCAGATCTCCATGCCCACCCTCGACCCCGTCCGCCTGATGGACATCGGCCGCAGGCTCGCCCCCCTGCGCGACGAGGGCGTGCTGATCGTCGGTTCCGGCTTCTTCACCCACAACCTCGCCGCCCTGCGCCACTCCGGCGGCGTGCCGAGCTGGTCCTCCGAGTTCGACGACTGGGGCCGGCGGGCCCTGGAGGCCCGTGACTGGGACGCCCTGCTCGCCTTCCTGGACAAGGCCCCGGCCGGCCGCTACGCCCACCCCCGCACCGAACACTTCGCCCCGCTCTTCGTCACCATGGGCGCGGCGGAGGCCGGCGGCGAGCTGGACACGCAGAAGTCGGTGATCGACGGGTTCTGGATGGGAATGGCGAAGCGGTCCGTGCAGTTCGGGTGAGGGCGGGGGGCTACAGGCGCTTCTCGTACCAGGCCACGTCCCAGTAGCGGCCGAACTTGCGGCCCACCTCGCCGTACGTACCGACGTGCCGGAAGCCGAACCGCTCGTGGAGCCGGGTCGACGCCTCGTTGGGCTGGGCGATCCCGGCGTACGCGCGGTGCACGTCCTCTCCGGCCAGCGCCCTGAACAGGGCTCCGTACAGCAGGGTGCCGATCCCGCGCCGTCCGGCGTCCGGAGCGACGTACACCGAGGTCTCCACCGACGTCACGTACGCCGGCTTCGGACGGTAAGGGCTGGACGTGGCGTACCCCAGAATCCGCCGTGACCCCGGGTCCGTGGCAACCATCAGACGGTGCGGGCCGTCTTCCGGGTGGGAGAGCAGCCAAGGGCGGCGCTCTTCCGGAGTGAAACCGACGGTGTCGAATGTGATGGCCGTCTCACGCACATAGTGGTTGTAGATGGCCGTAAGGGCTTCGAGATCGCCCTCCAACCCCGGCCTGACCTGCACCTCGGCATGATCCGACGGCATCTCGCCTCCTCGCGTGGCGGAACAGGGTACTGCATGATCAGAAAAATCGAGGGGTGGGTTGGGAATTCTGTCCGGATTCCAGTCGTTGTTTCCCACGGATGCCGGGCACTCGGAGAAAGTCTCGGAACGAAGGCCGCGGAACGAGTGAGCCAGTCCCCGAGACGGTCCCCGTCCGTGCCGGGCGTTCGCCAGGACCACCCGCCAGCCCACCATCGCAAGGGAGCACGCATGGCAACCCGTGCCGTCGCCCGTCGTCAGTCCGCCACCGGCGAGACGGCCGACTCGGCAAGCAGTGTTCGCGCTCATGGCGGCGAGATCGCAGACCGCGACCTGGTCGGCATGTACCTCGACGAGATCGCGCGTACGCCGCTGCTCGATGCCGCCAAGGAGGTCGAGCTGTCCCAGACCATCGAGGCGGGTGTGTTCGCGCGGCAGGTCCTCGACGGCGAGGAGGAGTCCGCGTCGGACGCCACCCGCGAGGAACTGGAGGCCCTGGTCGCCGCCGGCGAGCGGGCCAAGGACGTCTTCATCCGCTCCAACCTCCGCCTGGTCGTCGCGGTCGCCCGGCGTTACCCGCGCAGCGGCCTGCCCCTCCTCGACCTGATCCAGGAGGGCAACGCCGGCCTGGTACGCGCCGTCGAGAAGTTCGACTACCGCAAGGGCTTCAAGTTCTCGACGTACGCCACCTGGTGGATCCGTCAGGCCATCACCCGCTCCATCGCCGACCAGTCCCGCACGATCCGCCTCCCCGTCCACCTGGTGGAGGAGCTGGGCCGTATCCGCCGCGTCCAGCGCGAGTTCAACCGCGAGCACGGCCGCGACCCGGAGCCCGCGGAGATCGCCGCGGAACTGGGCGCGACCCCGGAGCGCGTCATCGACGTCCTCGACTGGGCCCGCGACCCGGTCTCGCTGAACATGTCGGTGGACGACGAGGGCGAGACCCAGTTCGGCGACCTGCTGGAGGACACCTCGGCGGTCAGCCCCGAGCAGTCGGTCCTGACCCTGCTGCGCAGCGAGGAACTGGACGACCTGATCGGCCGCCTGGACCAGCGCACGGCCTCCATCATCAAGATGCGGTACGGCATCGAGGACGGCCGCGAGCGCACCCTCACCGAGGTCGGCAAGGAGCACGGACTCACCCGCGAGCGGATCCGGCAGATCGAGAAGCACGCCCTGCTGGAGCTGAAGAAGCTGGCCCACCAGACCGGCTTCGACGCGGCGGCGTGACGCAGGGGGTGTACGGGGCGTACGCCTGGTGGCGAAAGACGGCGCAAACATGGCGCTGTCCTGTCGCTTCAACCCCGGGGCCCGAGGGAACAACCCTTGCGGGCCCGGGAACGGGCCCTGGGTACCGCACTCCCCACTCGCACCGCCCCCGGCCGATCCCCCTCGGCCGACCCCACGTGAACCACGTCCCGACGCAATCCCCCCCCGGCGCCGGGACTTCCCGAGCCGGGCTTCGGCGCCCATCCCCCCCGGGCGCCGGAGTCCGGCCTTCTCTCGCGGGGGTCGCGGTCCGGCCTCCGGAGTCGCGGTCCAGCCTGGTCTGGCCCCGCGCGGCTTGCGCGGCCTGCGTCTCAGCGTGCCGACATGGTGGAATGGCGGCCCACCCCGTACCTGAACCCCGGGGTGGACCGCCGGATGGCAGATTCTGCCACACGGGCATAGCCTGCCGGGATGAGCACCACCCCCAGCGCCGCCCACCAGCCGTTTTCCGCCTCCGCACCGGTGTCCCTCACCGAACGCCGGAAGGCCGAGACCCGGATGGAGATCGCCCGGGCGGCGGCGGCCCTTTTCGTCCAGCAGGGCCTGCGGGCGACCCGCGCCGAGGACATCGCCCAGGCCGCGGGCATCGCACCACGCACGTTCTACCGCTATTTCGCCACCAAGGAAGAGGCGGTCGCCCCGCTCTACGCCGCCGGCGCCCAACGCTGGACCGAGGCGGTCCGTACGGCCCCGGCCCACCTGTCCCTCCCCGAGGCGCTGGAACACGCCGTCCGCCACACCCTCACCCCGGGCATCGGCGTCTCGGTCGCCTCCTGGGAGTGGCTCCGCACCCTGATCCGCCTCGCCGACAGCAGCCCGGCCCTGCGCAAGGTCTGGGCGGAGGTGTGCCAGGCGTCGGAGGCGGCACTGGCGGAGATCCTGGTGGAGCGGGAGCGGGAGGGGGAACGGCAGGGGGAGGGGGCCGGGGACTCGGCGACTTCGGTCGACCCGGAAGCCGCGGGGGCCCGGTCGGTACCGCCCAGCCCGGACCTGCGCTTCGCCGCCGCCGTGGCCGCTGCCGCCGTCCGCGTGGCCGTGGAGTCCTGGGCGACCACCACGACCCGGCCCACCGGCCCCGAAAGCCCGGCGGCCCTCGCCCTGCGCAACCTCCGCGCCCTGCGGGACTTCGCGTGGGGCGGACGGCGGGAGCAGGAGGCGTGACCCCTCCCTTCACGCCCCACCCCCCTTCCTTGCCGCTCTGATCAGCCGTCCCCCCAACTCCCGTGCCGCCTCCACCAGTTCCTCCGGCGCCCGCACCGAGAACTCGTATCCCGCCATCGCCAGCCGCACCGCCAGCCACTCCGTGGGGTCGCCGGTGGTGCCCCGCAGGACGCAGCCGCCCGTGCCGTCGTCCTCGGGCGTCCCGAGCCACTGCGCGACCCGCGCGGAGACGGCTTCCGCCGGTGCGGCGAACCGCACCTCGAACGCGTACGTCTCCTGTCGCCGGTGGATCGACTGGCGCAGGTATTCGGCGGCGCTCCCCGTCGGCAACTCCCGTGGCGCGAACCGGACTCCCGTAGCGAACGGCTCGCTGACGCGGTCGACGCGGAAGGTGCGCCAGTCGGCCCGGTCGAGGTCGTACGCGACCAGGTACCAGCGCCGGCCCGTCGACACCAGCCGGTGCGGCTCGGTCAGCCGGCGGGAGGCGCTGCCGTCCTTGTCGCGGTAGGCGAACCGCAGCCGCTCGTGTCCCGCCACCGTCGACGCCATCACGGTCAGCGTCTCCGGAGCGATGCTCGGCCCGTCCCCGCTGGTCAATGGTGTGGTCGCGGCCTGGAGCGTGGACACCCGGTGGCGCAGCCTGGACGGCAGCACCTGCTCCAGTTTGGCCAGCGCCCGTACGGACGCCTCGTCCACCCCCTCGACGGCGTGCCCGGCGCCGGCCCGCAGGCCCACCGCGATGGCGACCGCCTCCTCGTCGTCCAGCACCAGGGGCGGCATGGCCTTTCCGGCGACCAGCCGGTATCCCCCGTCCGCGCCCTTCGTCGCCTGCACCGGATAGCCCAGCTCCCGCAGCCGGTCGATGTCCCGCCGCACGGTGCGCCGCGAGACCCCCAGCCGGTCGGCCAGCTCACCGCCGGGCCACTCGCGAGGCGTCTGGAGGAGGGAGAGGAGCTGGAGCAGCCGGGCTGGTGTGTCGGTTGTCATACCGCTGAGCATGCCGCAGATATAGGACACGATCTGGCCTAGTGCGGTTCTACTGTCCTCTCATGACGCCGAACGACAGCAACACCGCCCAAGGGCGCGGGACGCCCGACCGGACCCGATGGCTGGCCCTGGCCATCGTCATGACCGCGGCCTTCATGGACCTGGTCGACGTGACGATCGTCAACATCGCCATCCCGTCCATCGAGCGAAGCGCCCACGCGACGGTCAGTCAGATCCAGTGGATAACCGCCGGATACGCCCTCGCGTTCGCCGCCGGTCTGATCACGGGTGGCCGGCTCGGTGACATCCACGGCCGTAAGCGGCTGTTCCTTCTCGGGGTCGGTGGTTTCACGCTCGCCTCCGCCCTGTGCGGTTTCGCCGCGAATCCGGAGATGCTGGTCGCCTCCCGCATCCTCCAGGGCGGGATGGCCGCGTTGATGGTGCCGCAGGTGCTGTCGATCGTGCACGCCACTTTCCCGGCCCATGAACGGGGCAAGGTGTTCGGCCTGTTCGGTGCGATCGTCGGCCTCGGCGCGGTCTCCGGCCCGCTGCTGGGCGCGCTGCTGACGGAGTGGAACCTGTTCGGACTCGAGTGGCGTCCCATCTTCCTCATCAACCTTCCGGTGGGTGTCGTCGCCTGGCTGCTGGGCCGTCGCTACATCACGGAGTCGAAGGCCCCCCGGGCACTGAAGCTGGACCTCGTCGGTGTCGCCCTGGTGACGCTGGGCCTGCTGATGCTGCTGTATCCGCTCACCCGGGGGCGTGAGCTGGGCTGGCCGCTGTGGGGGGACGTCTGCATGGCCGGTGCGTTCGTCGTCTTCGCGGCGCTGGTGTCGTACGAGAAACGGAAGGCCGCCAGGGACGGTTCCCCGCTCATCGAACTCTCCCTCTTCCGGGTGAAGAGCTTCGCCGCGGGCATCGCCGTGCAAACCGTCTTCGGTGTCGCGCTCGGCATCTTCTTCCTGGTCTGGACGCTGTACATGCAGATCGGCCTGGGCTGGAGTCCGCTGCGGGCCGGGCTGACCGGGGTGCCGTTCTCGCTGGCGGTGTCCACGGCGGCCGGGCTGTCGGTGCAGCAGCTGGTCCCGCGGTTCGGTCGCCGGGTGCTCCAGGCGGGCGCGCTGGGCATGGGGGCCGGTGTACTGCTCTACCTGTGGGAGGCGCACCGCTACGGCCAGTCCATCGCCTCCTGGCAGATGGCGCTGCCGCTGGTCGTGATGGGGGCCGGCATGGGGCTGATCGTCGCGCCGCTGACCGACGCGGTGCTCTCGGAGGTGCCGCGTGAGCATGCCGGATCCGCGTCCGGGCTGATCAACACGGTCCAGCAGATGGGCAACGCGCTGGGGCTGGGTCTGGTGTCGGTGGTCTTCTTCGGGCGGATCGGCGACCGGCTGACGTCCGAGCAGGTCGGCCCGGCGTTCGTCCACGCCTTCCAGTACGCGCTGTGGTGGGTCGCCGGGATCATGGGGGCGATCTTCCTGCTGATGTCCGCTCTGCCGAGGCGTCCGGTCCAGCACGCCGAGGGTGCGGAGCAGGAGGCTCCGGCAGCGGTGCGGGAGCCGGAACTGGTTCCCTGACGGAGCCCGTACTCGCTTTCTCGCGGAGCCCGACCGCCTTCCTGACCAGGCACGACGTGGGGCCCGGCACCGATCAGGTGCCGGGCCCCACCGCTGTGCGGACAGCGAGCAAAGCCCGTTCATGCCCGGATGCGGCCCGAACTTGTTTACATTCCGCAAAACCGGACGTACTCTCGCAGTGAAACCACACGTTCGGGCATGAGGCGGAGGCGAACGGACATGTACGCACCGGAACGGCAGCAGGAGATCCTCCGGCTCGCCCGTGACGGCGGCCGGGTGGACGTGCTGTCACTGGCCGAGGAGTTCCAGGTCACCGCGGAGACCATCCGCCGTGATCTGAAGGCCCTCGACCGCGCCGGTCTCGTCCGCCGGGTGCACGGCGGCGCCATCCCGGCCGGCCGTCTCGACTTCGAGCCGGACCTCGCCGAGCGCGAGTCCACCGCCGCCGACGAGAAGGACCGCGTCGCCAAGGCCGCCCTCACCGAGCTGCCCGCCGAGGGCACGCTGGTCCTCGACGCAGGTACGACGGTCGCCCGCCTGGCCGCGGCCATCCCGCTGGAGGCCCGGCTCACCGTCGTCACGCACTCCCTGCCGATCGCCGCCCGCCTCGCCGACCACCCGGGCATCCAGCTCCACCTGGTCGGGGGGCGCGTACGGCACCGTACGCGCGCCGCCGTGGACGCCTGGGCGCTCCGCGCGTACGGCGAGATCCGCGCCGACGTGCTGTTCGTCGCCGCCAACGGCTTCTCCGCCGAGCACGGTCTGACCACGCCCGACCTCGCCGAGGCCGCGGTCAAGCGGGCCGCCGTCGCCGCCGCGCGTCGCGTGGTGCTGCTGGCCGACTCCTCCAAGCACGGCCAGGAGCACTTCGCCCGCTTCGGTGACCTGAGCGATGTGGACCTGCTGATCACCGACAGCGGGCTGAGCCCGGAAGACGCCGCCGCCATCGAGCGTGGCGGCACGGAAGTAGTGCGCGCATGATCCTCACCGTCACCCCCAACCCCTCCCTCGACCGCACCTACGAGGTCCCCGCCCTGGAGCGCGGCGAGGTCGTCCGCGCCACCGGCGAGCGCATGGACCCCGGCGGCAAAGGTGTGAACGTCTCGCGCGCCGTCGCCGCCGCCGGCCGGCGCACGGTCGCCGTCCTGCCCCTGGGCGGTGCGCCGGGTGCGCTCGTCGCCGATCTGCTCGACGCGCAGGGCATCGAGGTCGCGCCGGTCCCGGTCGCCGGTGCCACCCGCTCCAACATCGCGCTCGCGGAAGCCGACGGGGTGCTCACGAAGATCAACGCGCCGGGCCCGGAGCTGTCCGCGGCGGAACAGGAACTGCTCCTGGACACCATCCGCGCCCAGTCCGCCGACGCCGACTGGATCGCCTGCTGCGGGAGCCTGCCCGGGGGGCTCGCACCCTCCTGGTACGCCGATGTCGTCACCCGGGCGCACGCCGGGGGCGCGCGTATCGCGCTGGACACCTCGGGGCGTGCGCTCCTGGAGGCGCTGAGCGTCCGGCCCGACGTGGTGAAGCCGAACGCCGAGGAACTGGCGGAAGCCGTCGGTCGGCCCCTCGCGACCGTGGGCGACGCGCTCAAGGCGGCCGAGGAGGTGCGCGCGATGGGTGCGCGCGCCGTGCTCGCGAGTCTAGGGGCCGACGGGCAGCTCCTGGTGTCGGACACCGGCGCGTGGTTCGGCAGCGCCCACGTCCGCGCCGTCCGCAGCAACGTCGGCGCCGGCGACGCCTCCCTGGCCGGCTTCCTCATCGCCGGCGGCACCGGCCCCGAGGCCCTCGCCTCCGCCGTCGCCCACGGCGCCGCCGCCGTCCGGCTTCCCGGCAGCGTGATGCCGACCCCGGCCGACCTGGATCCGGCGGCGGTGACGGTCACGGCCGACATCCCGCTGGACCGCGAACTGACGGAGCCGGTGTCATGACCTCGCTCGCGCGCTGCGGCACCCGGCCCGGATTCCGCCGGCTGGGCGGACGCGCCGGGTCCGCGACGCCGAACCCGCCGACCCCACCGGCCTCCGAGCGGCGAGGCTCCCCGTTACTCGCCGCGGCCACCGGGTGGCACGCCGGCTGAGCCGCCGTACCGCCCCCGGGAGGCGGGGTTTCCCCCGGCCCCGCCTCCCGCACCACCCCGTCCCCCCACCGCACCCCCGTCCCCACTCCCGCCCGCCCCTCCCCTCGGGCGGTACGCGTGCATAGGAGCCCGCGATGAGCGAAATGATCACGGCGGACCTGGTCGATCTCGACCTGTCCGCCGACACCAAGGAAGCGGCGGCGCGTGCCCTCGCCCAGCGCATGGTGGCCCAGGGCCGGGTGACCGACCTGGAGGGCTTCCTCGCCGACGTCGCCGCCCGCGAGGCCCAGATGCCGACCGGCCTCGACGGCGGCATCGGCATTCCGCACTGCCGCAGCGCCCATGTCACCGAGCCGACCCTCGCCTTCGGCCGCAGTGCCGACGGCATCGACTTCGGTGCCGCGGACGGCCCGGCCGACCTCGTCTTCCTGATCGCGGCCCCCGCCGGCGCCGACGACGCCCACCTCACGATCCTCTCCTCCCTCGCCCGCCAGCTGATGAACGCGGAGTTCACCGACGCCCTGCGGTCGGCCGGGGACGCGGCCGCCGCGGCGGCGCTGATCCGCGGGGACGAGGCGCCGACGGCCGCGGGCGAGGGCGAGGGTGCCGGTGGTACGGCGGACGCGGGCTCCGCGCAGGGCGCCGCGGGCTCCGCGCGGGGCGCCGGCTCCGCGCCGGGCGTCGTGGGCACTCCTCAGGGCACCGTAGGTACTCCCCAGGGTGCGGGGGCTGCCTCCCAAGACACCGCCGCGGCGTCGGTGGCGGCCTCCGCCGACGCCGCGGCGGGCAGTACGGCCCCGGCTCCGGACGCGACCGTCGCGGACGGATCCGCCCCGGTGCCGGGCGCGACCCCCGCCCCCGGCGGGCGCCCCTTCCGTGTCGTCGCCGTCACCTCCTGCCCGACCGGCATCGCCCACACCTACATGGCGGCCGAGTCGCTGGAGAACGCCGGCCGTGAGGCGGGCATCGAGGTGGTCGTCGAGACGCAGGGCTCGGCCGGCTTCACCCGGCTGGACCCGGCGGTGATCGCGGCGGCGGACGGCGTGATCTTCGCGCACGACGTCCCCGTACGCGACAAGGACCGCTTCGCGGGCAAGCCGACCGTCGACGTGGGCGTGAAGGCGGGCATCAACCGCCCCGCCGAACTCCTCGCGGAGGTCCGCGGGAAGGCGGCGCGCGGTGAGGCGAGCGCGCAGGCGCCGTCCGGCACGCCCGTGGAGCGCGCGGGCGACTCCACCGAGGGCTACGGCACCAAGCTCCGCAAGTGGCTGATGTCCGGCGTCAGCTACATGGTCCCGTTCGTCGCCGCGGGCGGTCTGCTCATCGCGCTGGGCTTCGCGATCGGCGGCTACAAGATCAACAAGGCGCCGTCGGTGATGGACCACTTCGTCTGGACCCAGGCCGACAGCTGGGGCGCCCTGCTGTTCCAGATCGGTGTGGTGTCCTTCGGCTTCCTGGTCCCGGTCCTGGCCGGCTACATCGCCTACGGCATGGCCGACCGCCCCGGCCTGGTCCCCGGCTTCGTCGGCGGGGCGATCTCGGTGACCATCAACGCGGGCTTCCTCGGCGGCCTGGCGGCCGGTCTGATCGCCGGCGGCGTGGTGCTGGCCGTCCAGCGGGTGCGGATCCCGGCGGCGTTGCGGGGCATCATGCCCGTGGTGGTGATCCCGCTGATCTCCTCGGCGATCGTCGGCTTCCTGATGTTCGTCGTCATCGGCAAACCCATCGCGAGCGCCCAGAAGGGCCTGACCGGCTGGCTGAACGGCCTCACCGGCACCAACGCCATCCTGCTCGGCGCCCTGCTCGGCCTGATGATGTGCTTCGACCTGGGCGGCCCGGTCAACAAGGTCGCCTACACCTTCGCCACCGCCGGCATCGCCGTCGCCACCCCCAGCGACTCCGCCATGAAGATCATGGCCGCGGTGATGGCGGCCGGCATGGTCCCGCCGCTGGCGATGGCCTTGGCCACCACCGTTCGCGCTCGGCTGTTCACGGCGGCCGAGCGGGAGAACGGCAAGGCCGCCTGGGTGCTGGGCGCGTCCTTCATCTCCGAGGGCGCGATCCCGTTCGCGGCGGCCGACCCGCTGCGGGTCATCCCCTCCGCGATGGTCGGCGGCGCGCTCACGGGGGCCTTGTCGATGGGCTTCGGCGCCACCCTGCGCGCCCCGCACGGCGGCATCTTCGTGGTCCCGCTCATCGGCAACCCGCTGCTGTACCTGGTGGCCATCGCGGCCGGCGTCGGCGCCACCACGGCCCTGGTGGTCCTCCTCAAGGGCCTGCGCAAGCCGAGCCCCGAGTCCCCGGCCACCGACCCGGCCGCACAGGAGACCGCCGCTCCCGAGGGGACCAAGCAGCCGATAGCCGCCTGACCCTGGCCACGGCTGCCGGTCACGGGCCGAGGCAGCGGGCTACCGGCGCGGGCCACGGCGGGACACTCAGGGTCCGGGACGGGAGTCCCGGGCCCTGATCCGCCTGTACGGCGGGCGCCTTATCCCCGCCGTGCCGCGCGCCGCTCCATCGCGTCACGCGCCGCGTCCTCCGACATGTACACCTCGCACATGTGCCGCCCGTCGGGCGTCGCCGTGTGCTCGACCTCCCACAGGGAGATCTCGGTCCCGTCGGGCAGCAGGAAGGCGTGCTCGTACAGCGCGTAGCTCAGCCCCGTCCGGCCGGCCCGGCCGGGGCGGCCGAAGGCCTGGGTGATGTGGTGGGCGGTCGCCGTCGCCAGCAGCGCCCCCGTCTCGGCGCCGGGCCGGTCGGGGTTCTCCGCGCGGCGCAGCAGCCGGCGGGCGTGGTCCGCGGAGTCGTCGGAGACGAACACGTGCCGGGGTTCCGGGATCGCCCACAGCCGCATCAGCGCGGGCAGTTCGAAGTCCTGGGTCTCCGGCGGCAGGCCGAGCCGGGCGGTGGCGGCCTGCAGCTCCTCCTCGTCGACGTACACCGCGTGCTCCGGGGCGCTGCCCGGCGTGGGGTTGTGCACCAGCTCCCACAGCGTGACCGCCGTGCCGTCGGCGAGCAGCCAGGTGTGCCGGTACGTCTCCCGGTGCAGCCCCGCGCTGTGGTACGCGGAGTGCAGCGAGCTGTCGTGCGCCAGCGCGCAGTCGAGGAGCCGTATCACCTCGTCGGGCAGCTCGAACGAGTTCAGGGCACGGCCGAGAAGTCGCGCGAGATGCTCCTCAGGAGACTCGGGCGACTCGGCTGGTTCGTACGCTGCCGTCTCGTACGGAACGCTCAAGGTTTCTCCCGGCGTTGCTGCATGTCACCTTGTGGGTGCATACCGTAGCCCCTCGGTCGGACATCATGTCCGGGAACCGAGAAAACGTACGCCGGGAAAACGCCGGGGCCGCGCGAAAAGTTCCCGCGCGGCCCGTCGTTCCGTCAAAAGCCGCCGCTCAGGCGGCGCTTCCCGCGGTCCAGGCGCTCCAGGACATGTTCCAGCCGTTGAGCCCGTTGTCGGGGGAGACCGTCGTGTCGGGGGAGTTCTTCACGATCACGACGTCGCCGACGAGGGAGTTGTCGAAGAACCACTTGGCCTCGGTGGCACCCTGGGCGCCCTGCACGTCCGCGAGGCCGACGCAGCCGTGGCTGGTGCCCGTGCTGCCGAAGGGCGGGTTGCCCCGGTTGTACCAGTAGTTGCCGTGGATGAACGTCCCCGACGTCGTCAGCCGCATCGCGTGCGGCACGTCCGGGATGTCGTACTCCCCGCCGAAGCCGACCGTCGAGCCGTTCATGCGGGTCTGCACGAACTTCTCGGAGATCACCATCTGCCCGTTGTACGTGGTGTGCTGCGGGCTGCCCGCCGAGATCGGCACCGTCTTGATCGTCTTGCCGTCGCGCACGACCGTCATCGTCTGCGTGTTCACGTCGACCGTGGAGACCTGCGAGCGGCCGATCGTGAAGGTGACGGTCTTCTTCTGCACGCCGTAGACGCCCTTCGCGCCCTCGACGCCGTCCAGGTCGATGGAGAGCGTGACCTTGGACCCGGCCTTCCAGTACTCCTGCGGCCGGAAGTCGAGGCGCCGGTCGCCGAACCAGTGCCCGACCACCTGCTGGCCGCTGGTGGAGTTGACCGTGATGTGGGACTGCACGGCCTTCTTGTCGGAGATGGACTTGTCGAAGGTGAACGACACCGGCATGCCCGCGCCGACCGTCGAGCCGTCGTCCGGGGTGTAGGTGCCGATGAAGCTGTTCGACGAGCTGACCGTGGTGAAGATGGAGTTGGCCGCCGCCGTGCGCCCGTCGGTGTCCTTCGCGGTCGCGGCTATCTGGTACTTGGTGCCGCGTTCCAGCTGCTCCTTCGGCTTCCAGGTGTGGCCGTCCGCCGATATCGCCCCCGGCACGGTCTGCCCGGAGCCCGCCACCGTCATCTTCACGTCGGTCAGCTTGCCGTCGCTGACCTTCACTCCGGTGGCGTTGATGGACGCCCCGGTCGAACCGTCCTTGGCCGAGATCGCTATCTTCGCCGTCGACGTCTTCGGGGAGTCCTTGCCGCCCTTGCCGTCGTCGTTGTTCGCGTTGGCGCTGCCGCCGCACGCGGTCAGGGTGAGGGCGCCGACCATCAGGGCGGCACAGGCCCCGAGTGCGCGCCGCGCTGTAATGTCCGGCGTTGTCACGGGCTGCTCCAGGTTCGTGTGATGTGCGTGGTCCGTTCCAGTGCGTGGAGAAAGAGGGCTCCGGCACTGCGGAAGGTTCCCTTCCACTCCCGTGAACGCCATCACGTGACAGAACCGCGACAATCCTCGGCTCAACCCCGGCCCTTGACGGCCACGAACACCGACGGCGGCCGCGCGCCTCCCCAGTCGACGATGCGACTTCCCTTCGGCGGTGCAGCTTCCCACCGGCGGCGCGGCCCCCTACGGCCGTGTACTTCCCCTACGGCCGTACAGCTCCCTTTCGGCCGTGCAACTCCTCTACGGCCGCGCAGCCCCCTGTCGGCCGTACAACTCCGTGTACGACGGCCACACTCCGCCCGGCCCGGCGACCGACTCGGCGGTGCGCACGGCCCGTACGATCGCGCGGGTCACCAGATCCGCGCCGGCGGCCAGGATGTCGTTGAGCGCGAGCGGGTGCGGGTCGAGGGGACGGGCGCCGGTCGCCAGCGCGAACACCGTGTCGCCGTCGTGCAGGAGGTGCACCGGCCGGACGGCGCGCGCGATCCCGTCGTGGGCCGTGCCCGCCAGCTTCTGCGCCTGCGCCTTGGAGAGGTCCGCGTCCGTCGCGACCACCGCCAGCGTCGTGTTGAGCGGCGCCGGCGCGTTCCCGGCGGCGGCCTCGTCCAGGCGCCGCAGCGCGGCTGCGTGCACACGCTCCTCCGGGTACTCCACCCGGCCCTGGAACACCTCCCCGTACAACACGCCCGTCCCGGGATTCAGCACCGCCCCCGCGGCGTTCGCGACCACCAGCGCCGCCACGGTGACGCCCGAGCCGAGCACCGTGCTCGCGGTGCCCACCCCGCCCTTGAGCCGCCCGACGACGGCGCCCGTGCCGGCGCCGACGCACCCCTCCGGCACCCGCGCACCCGGCACCGTGGCCGCCGCGGCCTCGACCGCCGCGCGTCCGGTCGCCGCGTCCGGACGCGCCCGGAAGTCGCCACCGCGCCCCAGGTCGAAGACGCACGCGGCCGGCACCACCGGCACGACGTGCGCCGGATCCACGCCCACCGGAACCCCGCGGCCCTGCTCCTCCAGCCAGGCCATCACCCCGGAGGCCGCGTCGAGCCCGTACGCGCTGCCCCCGGTCAGCACCACGGCATCGACCTTCTGCACCACGTTGCGCGGGTCGAGGGCGTCGGTCTCCTTGGTGCCGGGGCCGCCGCCCCGCACGTCCACGGCGGCGACGGCACCGCCCTCCGGGGTGAGGACGACCGTGGTGCCGGTGAGTCGGCCGCCACCGCGTCGGGTGGCGTGCCCGACCCGCAGCCCGGCGACATCCGTCAGAGCGTCAGCTGTCATGGACGCCAGTCTGGCCCAGCGGGCGCCCCGGGCCGAAGGAATCAGCCGGTCTCGGCGGCGGCCTCCGCCGCGCGCTCCCGGGCGGCCGTGCGCGCGGTCAGGGCCACCCCCGTCGCCACCGCGGCCGAGGACACCAGCCCCGCCGCGAGTACTGCCCATTCGCCCAGGAAGGTGCAGCAGATCACCAGCAGGGCCGTGACCGGCAGGACGAGCTGCTGGGCGAGGCCGACCTTGAAGTGGCGGGAGTGCAGCGCCCACACGGTCAGCAGGTACAGCGCGGTCGGCAGGGTGACGGCGGCCGAGGCGGACAGGACGGAGATGTGCGCCTTGCCGACCGCCTGTTCCACGGCCACCTCCAGACCGGCGCCGATCGCCGCCGCCGAGGCGAAGACCAGATAGTGCCCGTAACCCCAGACGAACGCACGCCGGGTGGAGCGCAGGTGCCCGTGGATGGGCACCACGAAGTAGATCCACCAGGCGGCGAAGACGATCAGCAGGCCGCCCGCCGCGATGGGGAGCAGCTCGCCCAGCGCGCTGTGCTCGTCCACGCCCGACTTCACGGCGACCGTGGCCGCGGCGATCGTCTCGCCGAGCACGATGATCGTGAACAGGCCGTACCGTTCGGCGATGTGATGCGGGTGCCAGGAGGTCTCCTGGACCTTCTCGGCGTACAGCGGCACACACAGTTCCGCGACCACCATCACGAGGAACACCCACGGCCGGGACGGCTCGGGCAGCAGCACCAGACCCAGCCAGCCGACCTGGCACAGCAGCACGCCGTACGCGTACCGCAACGCGGTGGTCCGCTCCGCTCCCGCGGCCGATCTCGCGGCCCTCAGCCACTGCCAGACCATCGCCAGCCGCATGATCACATAGCCGAGCCAGACCAGCAGGAAGTCGTGGTGCGCGGCGGCCCGGGAGACGCCGGCGGCCAGCACCAGGACACCGGCGATCTGCACCAGGGTGACGACCCGGTAGAGCGCGTCGTCGTTGTCGTACGCCGAGGCGAACCAGCTGAAGTTCATCCACGCCCACCAGATGGCGAAGAACACCATCACGTAGTCGAGGATGCCCCTGCCCGCGTGCCCTTCCGCTACGGCGTGCACCAGTTGCACACCCGCCTGCGCGATCGCCACGACGAAGCACAGGTCGAAGAACAGCTCCAGCGGGGACGCGACGCGGTGCTCCTCGTCGCGCCCGCGCGCGGTGAGCCGTCGCAGGGGGTGGGAAGGCTGCGGTGCGCCCGAGGGGGCGGGCACCGGGGCGGAACTCGACGTCATGGTCCCAGCACAGCAGAAAACCGGGCCGAAATCTTGTGAGCGCGTTCCCGAGCGCCGGGGGAGGGGTGGCGGGGGCGGTCGGCGGGGACGGGGTCCGCGGCGGCAGGGCCGGCGGTGACAGGGAGCGGACCGTCGGGACGGAGCCGAGGGCTCGGGGCATAGGGACGGAGCCGAGGGCTCGGGGCGTCGGGACGGAGCCGAGGGCGCCGTACCCTGGTGGCATGAGCACCGCCCCCGAGCCCGAGCCCCGCGATCCGAAGCCCGCGCTGGTCTTCGACGACCCGCTGGACCAGCAGTCCTCGGACGACACCGACCGCGGCTGGGGCGAACGCCCGGCCGGCGACAGCGCCGCCGACCTGAGGCGCTTCCTGGACGAGAAGCCGCCCCACCACCTCTGAGCGGCCCGCCGCGGCGCCGCTAGCGCCCGTCGCGCCCGGCCCCGCGCTGCGCGACCAGCGCGTCGCGGATCTCCTTGAGCACCTCCAGCTCGGTCACGTCGATGACCTCCTTCGTGCCCTCCCGCGCCGCCTTCCGGGCCGCCTGCCGGGCCAGGTACTTCGACATCGGCAGCACCATCAGGAAGTACACCACCGCCGCGGTGATCACGAAGCTGAGCGTGGCGCCCAGGACGGAGCCCCACATGATCGGCACCCCGCTCTTGACCGTGCCGTCCGCGGCCACCTTGCACGGGTCCTTCAGACAGGTGCTGTAGCTGTCGAGGTTCTGCGTGCCGATCGCTCCGACCAGCGGGTTGATGATCCCCTTCACCACCGAGTTGACGATGTTCGTGAAGGCCGCGCCGATGACCACCGCCACTGCCAGATCGACGACGTTGCCGCGCATCAGGAAGGCCTTGAAGCCGTGCCAGACGCTCGGTTGCTGCTTCGCGCTCACCTCGGGGACTCTCCTTGTATGCACAGGCTGTGGAACGAAACGTTCCGCAACTTACGGCACGGTGCGGTCGGTGTGTCCACCTCCCCCGCTCGATCGAAAGACTCGTCAGCAGGCCGCCGAGGGCGCGTAGGAACAGGTTCAGCACAGCGTCACCGCCAGGCGCGCGGTGGTGCCCGCGCCGACCAGCCGGGCCGCCGTGGCCCGCGGTACCGCCAGCACGACCAGCGCGCCGCTCTCCGCCGCACCGGCCGACGTCCCCGGCGCGACCGGCCCCTCGGACCCCTCCGGCAACTGCGCCGGCTCCGGCACCGTCGTCACCCGGACCCCGCGTGCGAGCACCCGCACCTCCCCGCCGCCCCCGGCCGACGGGTCCGGTGCGGCGACCACGTCGACGCGGTCACCGGGCCGGAGCAGCCGCACCGTCGCCGCGTCGGCGATCCGCACCGGTGCCGACACGACGTCGGTCGCCGGGTGCCGTCGTAGCGGTGCCGTGACCGTCTGCCCGGGGTCGGGCCCCGCGCCCGGGTGACCTCGGGCAGGCTCGACGACCGGGTGGCCGCGGGGCCTGGCGGTGCCGTGCGGTTCCGTACCGGTGCCGCCGGGCAGTCCGGCCCGGGGACCCGCCGCCACGAGCGCCGCCGCGGTCACCGCGAGGCCGGCCGCGACCGCCCGCCGGCGATGCCGTACCAGCCGGTGCAGCCGGTACCGGCCACCGCGCACCCGCACCGGGTCGAACGGGGGCACCTCACGGGTCGGCGGGGCGTCCGTGCCCGGCGGGCGCGGGAGCCGGAGGGGAGTCGGGTACGGGGAGCGGGCGGAGGGAGACCGCGGGAGCGGGGGCGTGGTGGGGGAGAGCGGGGACGGGGACGGGATGGGGGAGAGCGAGGGCACGGGAATCACCGCCTGCGACGAGGAGTTCGGCTTGCCCTCCCACGATGGGGCCTCGCGCCGGATCCCGTCGGAGCCGGTGGATCACCGGCTGGTTGTGGATAACTCGCCCGCCCGAACGAGAAGTTCCGCCCGGCCGCCGTCCCATGGCATCCGCCCGCCGTCCCCCGGTAGCCGCCCGCCGGCCCAGGGGCCAGCCTCCGCCGTCAGACGGGCCCCGTCCCCGCCGCCGGGTGGCCTCCGCAGCCGGACAGGCCCGTCCCCCGCACTCGCCCGCCGTCCCCCGGAGGCCCCCGCCAAGCAGCCTCCGCCCCCGCCGCCCGACGGCAGCCCCGCCTCCGCACAACAGCAACTACGGCAGCCCCGCCGCCCTACGGCAGCCCCGCCTCCCTATAACAGCAGCTACGGCAACACCGCCGCCCTACGGCAGCTCGAACCCCGGGTTCATCCCGCCCAGCGCGTTCACGCACAGGCAGTCACGGTCCTCGGTCGCCGGCAGGGCCGTCACCGCGTCGAACAGGACGCCCCGCAGCCGGTCCACGTTGGCGGCGAAGACCTCCAGCACCTCCTCGTGCGAGACGCCCTCACCGCTCTCGGCGCCCGCGTCGAGGTCGGTGACCAGGGTCAGGGACGTGTAGCACAGCTCCAGCTCCCGGGCGAGCGCGGCCTCGGGGTGGCCGGTCATGCCCACCACCGACCAGCCCTGGGCCCGGTGCCACAGCGACTCGGCGCGGGTGGAGAAGCGCGGGCCCTCGACCACGACCAGGGTGCCGCCGTCCACCGGTTCCCAGTCCCGGCCGCGGGCCGCCTTCAGCGCGGCGGACCGCCCGGTGGGGCAGTAGGGGTCGGCCATGGAGACGTGCACGACGTTCGGCACGGTGCCGTCGGGCAGCGGCAGCCCGTCGAAGTAGGTCTGTGCCCGGGACTTCGTACGGTCCACGAACTGGTCCGGTACGAGCAGGGTGCCCGGGCCGTGCTCGGGGCGCAGCCCGCCCACCGCGCAGGGGCCGAGCACCTGCCGGACGCCGACCGAGCGCAGGGCCCACAGGTTGGCGCGGTAGTTGATGCGGTGGGGCGGCAGGTGGTGGGCGCGGCCGTGCCGGGGCAGGAAGGCGACCCTCCGGCCGGCGAGCTCGCCGAGGAAGAGGGAGTCGCTGGGCGCTCCGTAGGGGGTGTCCACCTGGACCTCGGTCACGTGGTCGAGGAAGGAGTAGAAACCCGATCCGCCGATCACGCCGATCTCTGCGTTCGCCATGACCAGCACACTAGCGGCCCGGGAGGGCGCGGGGGAGCGGGTGCCGGAGAACGCCGAAGGCCCCGCCGTCGGGCGACGGCGGGGTCCGGAAGAGAGTTCTCAGGCGGCGGAGCTGCTGGCGGAGCCGGACGACGACGTCGAGGACGACGACGTCGAGGACGACGAGGATGTCTTCGAGTCGGACGTCTTCGAGTCGGACGAGGAGCCGCCCGGCTTCGACGCCGGGGTGCTGCTCGACGTGGAGCCGCGGGAATCGTTGCGGTAGAACCCGGAGCCCTTGAAGACGATGCCGACCGCGGAGAACACCTTCTTCAGGCGGCCCTTGCAGCTGGGGCACTCCGTCAGGGCGTCGTCGGTGAACTTCTGCACCGCCTCAAGGCCCTCGCCGCACTCGGTGCACTGGTACTGGTAGGTCGGCACTGTCTTCCTCCTGGCACTCTCACTCAATGAGTGCTAACGACGGTCCATAGTGACGTATTCCCGGGGATCAGTCCACCGTGACCGGCACGCGGTGACCGACGCCACGCGCGACCGTGCGGTTCCCGTGCCGCGGAACCAGCCGGGACCGCAGCGTGACCAGGGTCACCAGCGCGAGCACGGTGCCGGCCATCGGCACCAGGAACCCGGCGCCGTCCCACAGCCGGTCCTCCAGCTGTCCGGCGACCGTCACGGCGGCGGCCTGGCCGAGCGCGACCGCGCCGGTAAGCCAGGTGAAGGCCTCGGTGCGGGCACCGGCCGGGACCAGGTTGTCGACCAGCGTGTAGCCCGTGATCAGCGACGGTGCGATGCACATGCCGACCAGCAGGCCGAGCGCGGCGAGCAGCGGCACGGAGTGCGCCGTCCACAGCGCGGACGCCGCCAGCGCGAGCGCCGCGTAGCCGATCACGATGCGCTTGTGGGGGGCCGCCTTCCAGGCGATCGCGCCGCAGGCGATGCCGGACAGCATGTTGCCGGCGGCGAAGATTCCGTAGAGGACGCCGTTGAGACCGGGCTCGCCGATGGACTCCGTGAAGGCCGCGAGCGAGACCTGCATGCCGCCGAAGACCGAGCCGATGCCCAGGAAGGTGACGACCAGCACGCGCACGCCCGGGACGCGCAGCGCGGAGGCGTGCTGCACGCGCGCGTGGCCGCTGTCGGCGGAGACCGAGGGCTGCGTGCTCTTCTGCGCGGCGAACAGCAGACCGCCGACGAGGGTCAGCGCGGCCTCCGTGACCAGGCCGGCCGCCGGTGCCACGGTGGTGCACAGCGCGGTCGCCAGCAGGGGGCCGAAGACGAAGGTCAGCTCGTCGGTGACGGATTCGAAGGCGGCCGCGGTGGTCATCAGGGGCGAGCCCTGGAGCTTCACGCCCCAGCGGGCGCGCACCATCGGGCCGACCTGCGGCACCGAGGCGCCGGTCGGGACGGCGGCCAGGAACAGCGCCCACAGGGGCGCGTGCGCCAGCGCGAGCACCGTCAGGGTGAGGCCGGCGAGGGTGTGCACCAGGATGCCGGGGACCAGGACGGCGCGCTGGCCGTAGCGGTCGGCGAGGCGCCCGCTGTAGGGCGCGAACAGCGCCATGGAGACGCCGGTGGCGGCCGCCACGGCGCCGGCGGCGCCGTACGAGCCGGTGGTGTGCTGGACGAGCAGCACGATGGAGAGGGTGAGCATCGCGAACGGCTGGCGTGCCGCGAAGCCGGGGAGCAGGAAGGTCCAGGCGCCGCGGGTGCGCAGCAGCTGTCCGTATCCGGGGCGGGAGGACGCCGGCGAGGTCTTCTCCGGTTCGGTGGTGGTGACCGTGGATCCCACGGCCCGTGCCTTTCTGCCGCCTGGTAGCGCCGGCCCCGTGCGGGCCGGGCGCCGAGAGCTGTCCTCTTGCGCGGACTGCGGTAGATACCGGCGCCCACGGGGGTGTGGGGGGCGACACGGCCGCCATACGGTCGCGCCAGCTCTGCGTCAGGCAGAGTTGGTTCGATCAGGGTGCGCCTTCATCGTACAGGGATCACCGCTTGCGCGGCTGTGAAAACGAGCACCACGCGCGCGGCCACCTGGCATTTCCATGGGGTGTGGGACGGGCGCGGAACGACCGCTCGACGCGCGCCGTGGCTGTGAACGGGACGGCACGCCTGCTGCCCGCTCACCGCGTGCGGCCGGCCCCGTCGGCGCCCAGCCAGCCCGCCAGCTTGCCGCCGTGCGCGACCGCGCGCAGGCGCCGTTCCGCCGCGTCGCGGACCGGGTCGGTGGCCACCACCAGCAGTTCGTCGCCGTGCCGGAGCACCGTGGTGGGCAGCGGGACGAACGACTTCGCCTCGCGCACGACCAGGGTGACGGCCGCCCCCGGCGGCAGCCGCAGCTCGTTGACCTCGACGCCGTGCATCCGGGAGCCCTCGGGGATGGACACGGACAGCAGGTGCCCCCGCAGCCGTTCCAGGGGCGCCGACTCGATGCCGAGGTCGGCCGCCTCGCCCTTCTCGCCGAGCCGCAGGGTGCGGGCCAGCCAGGGGAGGGTCGGCCCCTGGACGAGGGTGTAGGCGACGACCAGGACGAAGACGATGTTGAAGATGCGGCGGCTGGCGTCGACGCCGTTCACCATGGGAATGGTCGCCAGGATGATGGGCACGGCGCCGCGCAGTCCCGCCCAGGACATCAGGGCCTGCTCGCGCCAGGGCACCCGGAACGGCGCCAGGCTGCCGATCACGCTCAGCGGGCGGGCCACCATGGTCAGCACCAGCCCGATGACGAGGGCGGGCCAGACGTCGTCGCCCAGCTCGTGCGGGGTGACCAGCAGGCCGAGGACGACGAACATGCCGATCTGCGCGATCCAGCCGAGCCCCTCGGCGAAGCCGCGGGTGGCGGGCCAGTGGGGCAGCTTGGCGTTGCCGAGCAGCATCGAGGCCAGGTAGACGGCGAGGAAGCCGCTGCCGTGGGCCAGGGCGCCGGCGGCGTACGCGGTGACGGCGATGGCCATCACGGCGATCGGGTAGAGGCCGGAGGCGGGCAGGGCGACGTGCCGGAGTCCCCAGGCGCCGAAGCAGCCCACCGCGAGCCCCAGGGCCGCGCCGATGGCCAGCTCCAGGGCGATCTCGCCGAGCAGGACGTACCAGTGCTCGACCGGGCCGGCCGTGGAGAAGGCCACGACCAGGATGACCACCGGGGCGTCGTTGAAGCCGGACTCCGCCTCCAGCGTGCCCGTCACGCGCGCGGGGAGGGGGATTCTCCGCAGGACCGAGAAGACCGCCGCCGCGTCCGTCGACGAGACCACCGCGCCGATGATGAGCGCCTGCCGCCACTCCAGCCCGACCAGGTAGTGCGCGCCCGCCGCGGTGACGCCGACGCTGATCGCGACGCCCACGGTCGCCAGGACGGCGGCGGAGGACAGAACCGGCCGGATCTCTTTCCACTTCGTGCCCAGACCGCCCTCGGCGAGGATCACGACCAGGGCCGCGTATCCCATGACCTGGGTCACCGCGGCGCTGTTGAAGTGGACGTCGCCGATCCCGTCCTGGCCCATGAGGACGCCGATCCCCAGGTAGACGAGCAGGCTGGGGAGCCCGCTGCGCGAGGAGATCCGGACGGCCGCGACGGCGACGAGCAGCACGACGGAGCAGACGAGCAGGAGCTGGTTGAGGTGGTGGACAGTCAGCGGGCGTTCCCCCTCGGATCGGACAGGTGATCTCCGGTTTACTTCGTTAGCTTACCTAAGTCTTGACGCTTTCTTGACGTTCGCGAGGCAAGATCGAACGCTCGTGCGCGCTGGTTCCCGACTCCGCGTCAAGCGGGACAGGGCCCTGCGCCTATGGTTGCTCCAGCGCTCATTCAAAGTCACAGCCCGACCTGCCGCTCGCGTTAGGACAGCAAGGACAGCGATGCCCCCCAACACCACCGCCACAACGGGTGACACCGCCACCACGGGTGCGAGTGCCACGCCCGGCAAGTCCGGCAGGAAAAAGGGGCGCAAAGCCCGACTGATCGTGCTTGTGCTGGTCCTGGCCATCATCGGCGGCGTCGCCTTCGGGGCGTACTGGTCGATCAGCACGGTCCGCGCCTCCTTCCCGCAGACCACGGGAACGATCAGGCTCGACGGCCTGTCGGGACCGGTCGACGTCAAGCGGGACGGTTACGGCATCCCGCAGATCTACGCCTCCTCGGACGAGGACCTGTTCATGGCGCAGGGCTTCGTCCAGGCGCAGGACCGGTTCTACGAGATGGACGTGCGCCGGCACATGACCTCCGGGCGCCTGTCGGAGATGTTCGGCAAGAGCCAGGTCGACAACGACGCGTTCCTGCGCACCCTCGGCTGGGACCGGGTCGCCCGGCAGGAGTACGACACCAAGCTGTCGGCCTCCACGAAGAAGTACCTCCAGGCCTACGCCAAGGGGGTCAACGCCTACCTCCAGGGCAAGAGCGGCAAGGACATCTCGCTGGAGTACGCGGCCCTGGGCCTCACCAACGACTACCAGCCGCAGGAGTGGACCCCGGTCGACTCCGTCGCGTGGCTGAAGGCGATGGCCTGGGACCTGCGCGGCAACATGCAGGACGAGATCGACCGCGCCCTGATGACCAGCCGCCTCGGCCCGCAGCAGATCCAGGACCTGTATCCGGCCTACCCGTACGGCCGCAACAAGCCGATCGTCCAGGAAGGCCAGTACGACGAGCTGACCAGTGCCTTCCAGCAGAGCGCCGGCACCGGTTCCGCCCAGGGCACGACGGGCGGCACCACCGGTTCCCAGGGCACGACGGGCGCCACGGGTACGACGGGGACCACCGGCACCACCGGCACCACCGGCACCACGGGCGGCACGGGTTCCTCCGCGGGCGGGACGGGCACCGCGGGGCCGACCGGGACCGGTTCGGGCCTCACGAGCCAGCTGGGCGGCCTCCACAGCGTCCTGGACGACCTGCCGACGGCCGTCGGGGTGAACGGCCACGGCATCGGCTCCAACTCCTGGGTGGTCGCCGGGAAGTACACCGTCAAGGGCAAGCCGCTGCTCGCCAACGACCCGCACCTGTCGGCGTCCCTGCCGTCCGTCTGGTACCAGATGGGCCTGCACTGCCGGACCGTCTCCAGCAAGTGCCGGTACGACGTCACGGGCTACACGTTCGCCGGCATGCCCGGTGTGGTCATCGGCCACAACGCGAAGATCGCCTGGGGCCTGACCAACTCCGGTGTCGACGTCACCGACCTCTACCTGGAGAAGGTCAGCGCGAACGGCTACCTCTACGACGGCAAGGTCCGCCCGTTCAAGACCCGCGAGGAGACCATCAAGGTCGCCGGCGGCAAGGCCAAGACGATCGTCGTCCGCCAGACCCAGGACGGGATGCCGCTGCTGTCCGACCGCGACGACGAACTCGTCCAGGTCGGCAGGAAGGCCTCGGTGAACACCGCCGCGCCCGACCGGGGCGACGGCTACGGCATCGCCCTCAGGTGGACCGCGCTCGACCCGGGCACGACGATGGACGCCGTGTTCGCCCTCGACAGGGCCGGGGACTGGAACGACTTCCGCGCGGCGGCGGCCCTGTTCGACGTGCCCTCGCAGAACCTGGTCTTCGCCAGCACGGACAACCACATCGGTTACACGCTGCCCGGCAGGATCCCCACCCGCTCCGCCAAGGACACCGGCGCCATCCCGGCACCGGGCTGGGACTCGAAGTACCGCTGGACGGGCTTCATCAAGCAGGACGAGCTGCCCTACGAGTACGACCCCAAGCGCGGCTACATCGTCACCGCCAACCAGGCCGTGGTCGACCCGGAGAAGTACCCGTACACCCTCACCACCGACTGGGGCTACGGCACCCGCAGCCAGCGCATCTCCGACCTGATCGAATCCAAGATCAAGGACGGCGGCAGGATCTCCACCGACGACATGCGCCAGATGCAGCTGGACAACAGCAGCGAGATCGCCAAGCTGCTGGTGCCCAAGCTGCTGAAGATCAACCTGGACGACCCGGACGTCCGCGAGGCGCAGAAGCTGCTGGAGGGCTGGGACTACACCCAGGAGGCCGACTCGGCGGCGGCCGCGTACTTCAACGCCGTCTGGCGCAACATCCTCAAGCTCGCCTTCGGCAACAAGCTCCCCAAGGAGGTCCGCGTCAAGGGCCAGTGCCTGTGGGTCGACAAGATCGACAGCACCGGCCCGGTGGACGACGACACCAAGGTGCGCGAGTGCGGTCAGCGCGACGCCGACCAGGCGCAGCCGGACGGCGGCGACCGCTGGTTCGAGGTCGTGCGCACCCTGATGGACAAGCCGGACAGCGACTGGTGGAAGACGCCCAAGTCGGGCACCCGCCCCGCCGCCGACAACCGCGACGAGCTCTTCCGCCGGGCGATGATCGACGCCCGCTGGGAGCTGACCGCCAAGCTCGGCAAGGACATCGACACCTGGAGCTGGGGCCGCCTGCACCGGCTGTTCCTGAAGAACCAGACGCTCGGCACCGAGGGCCCCAAGGCGCTGCAGTACCTGCTGAACCGCGGCCCCTGGAAGCTCAGCGGCGGCGAGTCCACGGTGAACGCGTCCGGCTGGAACGCCGCCGGCGGCTACAACGTGGTCTGGGTGCCGTCCATGCGGATGGTGGTCAACCTCGCCGACCTCGACAAGTCCAAGTGGATCAACCTGAGCGGCGCGTCCGGGCACGCGTTCAACGCGCACTACACGGACCAGACGGGCAAGTGGGCCAAGGGCGAGCTGCTGCCCTGGTCGTTCTCGGGCAAGGCGGTGGACCGGAGCACGAGCGACACCCTCGTCCTCAAACCGTGACCGCCCCCTAGGCGACACACCGCGGAACGGCCCTCCACGCGCGCGTGGAGGGCCGTTCCGTTTCGCGCGGGCGGGCGTCCCGCGCGATGCGGGGCGGCCCGGGCGGAGCTCGGTCAGGGGCTCGGGAAGCGGCGTACCCCCGACGGGGTCACCACCGCGTGCACCGGCTTGTCGTGCGCCTCCGCCGGGACGCGCGCGACGACCTCCGCGTCGTACAGCAGCACCACCAGCCGGGGGTGGGCGCCCGCCCGCTCCAGCCGGGCGAGCACGCGGTCGTACGATCCTCCGCCGCGCCCCAGCCGCATCCCGCGCGCGTCCACCGCGAGACCGGGCAGCAGGACGACGTCCGCGGCCGTCACGGCGTCCGGGCCGAGCCGCGTTCCGGAGGGCTCGAAAAGCGCCATTCTTCCGCCGTGTTGGACGCGCGCGAGGGAGTCGGGACCGGTGTACTCGCCCCAGTCGAGGTCGTTGTCCGGCAGGAGGGCGGGGAGCAGGACGCGCACGCCCCGCGCGCGCAGCGCGTCGAGCAGCGCGAGCGTGCCGGGCTCGCTCCCCACGGAGACGTACGCCGCCACCGTGCGACCGTGCACCAGCTCGGGCAGCTCCAGGGCGCGCTCCGCCAGCGCACGGCCCGCTTCCCGCACGTCATCCGCCGTCAACCTGTTCCTCACCGAGAGGAAGACCCGCCGCAATACACGCTTGTCAGGCTCGGCCGTACGTCCGTCGTGTTCCACTGCTCGTCGCGCGCCCTTCTTAATGCAGGTCATATGAGGGTCAAGCAACCGGAGCCACAGATTCCCAACAAAGGCACCGGATAGGGTGGCGGGCATGACTCAGTCCCACCCCAGGATCAGCAAGGCTGTCATCCCCGCAGCAGGCCTCGGCACCCGGTTCCTGCCGGCCACCAAAGCCACTCCCAAGGAGATGCTGCCGGTCGTGGACAAGCCGGCGATCCAGTACGTGGTCGAGGAGGCCGTGTCGGCGGGGCTCGACGACGTCCTCATGGTCACCGGGCGCAACAAGCGCCCCCTGGAGGACCACTTCGACCGCAACTACGAGCTGGAATCGGCGCTGGAGAAGAAGGGCGACGCCGAGCGGCTCGCCAAGGTGCAGGAGTCCAGCGACCTGGCCACCATGCACTACGTGCGCCAGGGCGACCCCAGGGGTCTCGGCCACGCCGTGCTGTGCGCCGCCCCGCATGTCGGCCACGAGCCCTTCGCCGTCCTCCTCGGTGACGACCTGATCGACCCGCGGGACCCGCTGCTGCGCCGCATGATCGACGTCCAGGAGCGGCACGGCGGCAGCGTGATCGCCCTCATGGAGGTCGCGCCCGAGCAGATCCACCTCTACGGCTGCGCGGCCGTGGAGGCCACCGCCGACGGCGACGTCGTGAAGGTCACCGGACTGGTCGAGAAGCCGGACCCGGCGGACGCCCCGTCGAACTACGCGGTCATCGGCCGCTACGTCCTCGACCCGCACATCTTCGACATACTGCGCAAGACCGAGCCGGGCCGGGGCGGCGAGATCCAGCTCACCGACGCCCTCCAGCAGCTCGCGCAGGACGAGAAGGTCGGCGGCCCCGTGCACGGCGTCGTCTTCCAGGGCCGCCGCTACGACACCGGGGACCGCGGCGACTACCTGCGTGCCATTGTCAGACTCGCGTGCGAACGTGAGGACCTGGGCCCGGACTTCCGGACCTGGCTTCGCAGTTACGTAGCCGAGGAGATGCAGCAGTCTTGAGCAGCGCCGCGATCCGCCCCGCCGGCCCGGACGACCTGTGGTCGGTGGACGAGCACCTGGAGGACATCCTCTCGACCGTCCGCCCCCTGGAACCCATCGAGCTGCAACTGCTCGACGCCCAGGGCTGCGTCCTGGTCGAGGACGTCACGGTGCCGGTGTCCCTGCCCCCGTTCGACAACAGCTCCATGGACGGGTACGCGGTACGGGTCGCGGACGTGGCGGGCGCCGGCGAGGAGTTCCCGGCCGTCCTGGAGGTCGTCGGGGACGTCGCGGCCGGCGCGGCCGACCTGGTCCGGGTCGGCCCCGGACAGGCCGCGCGCATCATGACGGGCGCGCCGCTGCCGCCCGGCGCCGAGGCCGTCGTCCCCGTCGAGTGGACCGACGGCGGGCTCGGCGAGGGCCCGGTGAGCGGCATGCGGGCGCGCAGCCTGGCCCCGGAGGGCGCCGAGGGGCAGGTGCAGGTGTACCGGCCCGCCGAGGCACGCGCGCACGTGCGGGCCAAGGGCGGCGACGTGAAGGCGGGAGACCTCGCCCTGGCGGCCGGCACGATCCTCGGCCCGCCGCAGATCGCGCTGCTCGCCGCGATCGGCCGCGGCACGGTCCGGGTGCGCCCGCGCCCGCGCGTGGTCGTGCTGTCCACCGGCAGCGAACTCGTCCAGCCCGGCGAGCCGCTGGCCACCGGCCAGATCTACGACTCCAACAGCTTCGCCCTGACCGCCGCCGCGCGGGACGCGGGCGCCATCGCCTACCGCGTGGGCGCCGTCGCCGACGACGCCGAGACCCTCCGCGACACCATCGAGGACCAGCTCATCCGCGCGGACCTGCTGGTGACCACGGGCGGGGTCAGCGTCGGGGCGTACGACGTCGTCAAGGAGGCGCTGGCGTACGCGGGGTTCGCGGAGGAGCCGGGCAGCGGTGTGGAGTTCCGCAAGCTCGCCATGCAGCCCGGCAAGCCGCAGGGCTTCGGCTCCATCGGCCCCGACCACACCCCGCTGCTGGCGCTGCCCGGCAACCCGGTTTCGTCGTACGTCTCCTTCGAGCTGTTCGTCCGCCCCGCCATCCGCACCCTGATGGGTCTGGAGGACGTCCACCGGCCCCGCGTCCGGGCCACCCTGAAGACGGACCGGGCGCTGCGCTCGCCCCAGGGCCGCCGGCAGTTCCTGCGCGGCGCGTACGCCGACGGCGAGGTGACCCCCGTGGGCGGCTCCGGCTCCCACCTGATCGCGGCGCTGGCGCAGGCCGACGCGCTGATCGTCCTGCCCGAGGACGTGGAGTCCGCCGAGCCCGGCACCGAGGTCGAGGTGGTCCTGCTCGGCTGAGCCCTGCTGGTTGGCGGTACGGTGTCGCGGACAGCAGGCCCGTGCACCGCACTGCGACGGGCCCGGACCGGGAGCGCAGCACACCATGACGTCGCAGGACCGACTGACCCACATCGACGACGCGGGCGCGGCCCGCATGGTCGACGTATCCGGAAAGGACGTGACCGCGCGCACCGCCCGTGCCAGTGGCCGGGTCCTCGTGTCCCCCCGCGTGGTCGAGCTGCTGCGCGGCGAGGGGGTGCCCAAGGGCGACGCCCTGGCCACCGCGCGCATCGCCGGGATCATGGGGGCCAAACGCACCCCGGACCTGATCCCGCTGTGCCACCCGTTGTCGGTGTCCGGTGTGACACTGGACCTGTCGGTCGCGGACGACGCCGTGGAGATCCGGGCCACCGTGAAGACGACGGACCGCACGGGCGTCGAGATGGAGGCCCTCACCGCGGTGACGGTCGCCGCGCTCACCGTGATCGACATGGTCAAGGCGGTCGACAAGGGAGCGGTCATCACGGACGTACGGGTGGAGGAGAAGACGGGCGGCAAGTCGGGCGACTGGAGCCGGGCATGACGTCCGGCGACGGCACGGGGGGCGCCCGGCCGGCGCCGTACGCCGCGCTGGTCGTCACCGCCTCGAACCGGGCCGCCGCCGGTGTCTACGAGGACAGGGGCGGTCCGCTCGTCGTGAAGGGTCTTCAGGGTCTGGGGTTCGCCGTGGACGGGCCGCAGGTGGTGCCCGACGGGGATCCGGTGGAAGCGGCGCTGCGGGCGGCCCTGGCGGCCGGGTACGACGTCGTCGTCACCACCGGCGGCACCGGCCTGTCGCCCACCGACCGCACCCCCGAGGCGACCCGCGCGGTCATCGACCACGAGGTGCCGGGCATCGCGGAGGCCATCCGCGCCCACGGGCGGGACAAGGTCCCGACCGCAGCCCTGTCCCGGGGCCTGGCCGGGGTCGCCGGGCGGACGCTGATCGTCAACCTGCCCGGCTCGACCGGTGGGGTGCGGGACGGGCTCGCCGTACTGGAGCCCCTGCTGCTCCACGCCGTCGACCAGATCCGCGGCGGTGACCACCCCGGCCCCGGCAGCGGTGGGGGTGCGAGCTGAACAGCCCCTCCTGGCCCGTCGTGCTGGCGGACGGCGATGTCGTCCTCCGGCCGATAAAGCTGCGTGACCAGCGGGCCTGGCGCGAGGTGAACCGGCGCAACCGCGAGTGGCTGCGCCCCTGGGAGGCGACGATCCCGCCGCCCACACAGAGCGGGCCGATCGCGCACCGGCCGACCTACCGCCAGATGGTCCGGCACCTGCGCTCGGAGGCCGGGGCGGGCCGGATGCTGCCGTTCGTCATCGAGTTCGAGGGCCGGCTGGTCGGGCAGCTGACGGTCGCCGGGATCACCTGGGGGTCGATGTGCTCGGGGCACGTGGGCTACTGGGTGGACGAGGCGGTGGCCGGACGCGGGGTGATGCCGACGGCCGTCGCGCTCGCCGTGGACCACTGTTTCCGTACCGTCGGTCTGCACCGGATCGAGGTCTGCATTCGCCCCGAGAACCGGCCGAGCCGACGGGTGGTGGAGAAACTCGGATTCCGTGAGGAGGGGCTCCGGCCGCGTTATCTGCACATCGACGGCGCCTGGCGGGACCATCTGGTCTTCGCGCTCACCGCGGAAGAGGTGCCCGACGGTTTGCTCGCGCGGTGGAAGCGGGCACGCTCTCACGGCACCCAGCGCACCGAGAGTCCGTAATTGAAAATGTGTTCGAAATTGATCGGCTGTTGACCGTCTCGGCCGCCGAAATTCGCTACTCCGGCGGCCCTGTGATCGCATCGGTCGCAAAAAATGCTGGAAATATCAGCCAGATCGTGCGACACACCGGCCCAATTGGCGGATGGCCTCGCGCAAACCCCTCTACCGTGTGAGCGTGAGCAGCAGCGGCCTCATCTACGCAGTCATTGTCGGGGCCTGGGCCGCCTACTTGGTGCCGATGTGGCTCCGTAGGCAGGACGAGCTGAACGAGGCCCGTCCGACGGAACGCTTCAGCACCGCCATCCGGCTGCTGTCCGGACGAGCGGGTATGGAGCGCCGGTACGCCAGGGACCTGAAGGCGCGCTCCGCCCAGGAGGGGGAGCCCGACGCCGTCGATCCGGACGCCGTCACCGACGCGGTGGACGTCCGGGCCTTCGCCGTGCCCCCGACCCGCCGTCACGCGGTGCCGGAGGCCGAGCCGGAGGCGGCCGACGTCGCCGACCCGGCACGCGACCCCGCCCCCGAGCCGGCACCCAGGCGCACCCCCGCGTCCGTACCGGCGCAGAAGCACGCGCCCTCGGCCCAGGCCCCCGCGGCCCAGCCTTCCGCGGCGCAGGTCTCCGCAGCCCAGGCCTCCGCGGCGCAGACAGCCGCGGCGCGCGCCCGGCGCTCGAAGGTGCTCGCCAGGCGCCGGCGCACCACCGTGATGCTCTTCCTCGCCTTCACCCTCGGCGCGATCGTGGCCGCCGTCGGCGGTCTCGCCTTCCTCTGGGCGCCCGGTGTGCCCGCCCTCCTGCTGAGCGGGTACATCGCCCACCTGCGGACGCAGGAGCGCCGCCGCTTCGCCTACCAGATGGACCGCCGGCACGCCGAGGCCGCGGCCCAGCGACTGCGCGAGCGCCAGCCGCACCGCCGCGCGCCACTCGACGCGGCCCCCGACGCCGACGCGCCGGAGGAGGCACCGGACACCGGCACGGACACCGGCCTGTCCGCGCTCGCCGCCGACCGGCGCGCCCTCGTCGAGCAGACCGATCACGCCGAGTGGGTCGACCAGCAGCGCGAGCGGCAGCGCCGGCCCGGCCACGGGGACCGCTGGGACCCGGTCCCGGTGCCCCTGCCGACGTACGTCACCGCGCCGGTCGCCCCGCGCGCCACCTCCGACGTCGATCTGGGCGCGCCCGACACCTGGAGTTCGGCACGCTCCAGCACGGTCGTCCCGGAGCAGGAGGACGCGCCGCAGGCCGAGACCGGGGCGGCGGCGCCCGGGACCGGGGAGAAGCCCGCGGGCGGCCACGGCGACGCCCGCCGCGCCGCTTCCGCCCGCCGGGCACGAGAACGCGGACGCACCCCTCTCTTCGACCAGTTCGAGGACGGCGACCGCCCCCGGGCCGCCAACGAGTGACCCGGGTCACCACCGGAAATCCCCGTCCTGACCAGTCAGGGAGCGGATTTCCAAGCACCCCGATCGGGATGCTAGAGTTTCACTCGTTGCAAGGGCCTGTGGCGCAGTCCGGTAGCGCACCTCGTTCGCATCGAGGGGGCCAGGGGTTCAAATCCCCTCAGGTCCACTGCACGACAAGATCCCGTCGGTCATCACGACCGGTCGGGATCTTCGTCGTTTCCGGGGGCCGTGGAACGGCGCGCCCGGGCAGCGGCAGGGCCGCCGGCCGCCGTGCGCGGCCGAGGCCGGAAGACGCCGTGAGCGGGCACCCGGACGGGTCCACGGTTCACCGGCCCGACTCCGCTCAGAGCCGCTTGGCGTAGCAGAGGCTCTCCTCGTGGTGGCGGTAGTAGCCGAACTTGGTGCACGGCTCGTAACCGCTGGAGGTGTACAGGGCTACGGCCTCCGGCTGCTTGGTGCCGGTCTCCAGGACCATGCGGACCCGGCCGGCCATGCGGGCGTCCTCCTCCAGGGCCGCGAGGATCCGGCGGGCCAGGCCCCGGCCGCGCATCTCCTCGATGACGAACATCCGCTTCAGTTCCGCGTCGCCGTCCTCGTTGCCCTCCTCGTTGCGGTCCTGGCTGCGCCAGCCGCCGGTGGCCACGGGGCGGTCGTACGCGTCGTACGCGATCAGGTACACGCCCCGGGGCGGGTCGAAGTCCGCGGCGTCCAGGGCCGTGGCGTCGCCCCCGTCGCCGTAGCGCAGGTGGTACTCGGCCTGGACCTCGTCGTTGAGCTTCACTGCGTCGGGGTGGTCGAAGCGAACACGGCGTATATTCATACTGAGCATCGTACTTCTATGCAATCGGTGGGGGTCCGTGATTTTGCGGACCCCGACCAGTGTGCCGGTATCGTGCCCTGGTGCTGACTGTGACCTCGGTGAACGTGAACGGACTGCGGGCCGCCGCGAAGAAGGGCTTCGTGGAGTGGCTCGCCGGGACCGAGGCGGACGTGGTCTGCCTGCAGGAGGTGCGCGCCGAGCCGCACCAGCTGCCGGAGGAGGTCCGGCAGCCCGACGGCTGGCACGTGGTGCACGCCCCGGCCGCCGCCAAGGGCCGCGCGGGCGTCTCCCTCTACACGCGCCGCGAGCCCGACCGGGTCCGCGTCGGCTTCGGCTCGTCGGAGTTCGACGGCAGCGGCCGCTACGTCGAGGCCGACCTGCCCGGCGTCACCGTCGCCTCCCTCTACCTCCCCTCCGGCGAGGTCGGCACCGAACGGCAGGACGAGAAGATCCGCTTCATGGGCGAGTTCCTCGTCCACCTGCAGGAGCTGCGCGAGCGCGCCGCCGCCGACGGGCGCGAGGTCCTCGTCTGCGGCGACTGGAACATCGCCCACCGGCAGGCCGACCTGAAGAACTGGCGCGGCAACACCAAGAACTCCGGCTTCCTGCCGGAGGAGCGGGAGTGGCTCGGTCGGGTGTTCGCGGCTGCCGAGGGCGGATACGTCGACGTGGTCCGCGCCCTGCACCCGGAGGCCGAGGGGCCGTACACCTGGTGGTCGTACCGGGGGCGGGCTTTCGACAACGATTCCGGTTGGCGCATCGATCTCGCCGTGGCGACGCCCGGGCTCGCGCGGCGTGCGGTCAAGGCGGTGGTGGAGCGAGCGGCCAGCCACGCGGAGCGCTGGTCGGACCACGCGCCGGTGACGGTGGTCTTCGACCTCTAGACCCGGTCGCCGCCCACGGTCCGGGGAGCCTCAGCCGGGCTTGTTCAGCCGGCGGTCCAGGGCCAGTGAGAGTTCCGCCTCCACGACGCTGCGGGCCAGGGGGCGCAGTCGGTGCAGGTCCTCCTCGGGGGCGTGGCGCAGGATGAGGTCGGCGAAGAGTTCGGCCAGGGCGTCGGCGTGTTCGCGGACGCGGGCGCCGGCCGTCAGCACCTCGGCGAGCGGGATGCCCTCGCGGACCAGTGCGGAGGAGACGTCCAGCAGGCGCCGGCTGATGTGGACGATCGTGTCGCCGTCGGTGCCGAGGTAGCCCAGCTCCATGGCGGCGGCGAGGTTCTCCGGGGTGACCTCGCCCTCGAAGCGGGCGGCGAGTTCCTCGGGGGTGAGGCGGACCGGTTCCTCCTCGGTGGGGGCGCCGACGCCGAGCAGGTCGGCGACGTCGCGGCCCTGGTCGAGGGCGTCCGCGAGTTCCGCGATGCCGTTCAGGGTGTGGCCGCGCTCCAGCAGGGTGGCGATGGTGCGCAGCCGGGCCAGGTGGTGGTCGTCGTACCAGGCGATACGGCCCTCGCGGCGGGGCGGCGGTATCAGCTTGCGTTCGCGGTAGAAGCGCAGGGTGCGCACGGTGATGCCGGCCATCCGGGCGAGCTCCTCCATGCGGTACTCGCGCCTGGCTGCGGGGTGTTCTGCGTCCTCTGCCACGCCCGCAGCCTATGGCGTACCGCGGGTAACTTTCCCTCCTCCGCCCCCTACCGCTCAGTACGCGACTGCTCTACAGTCCCATTGCGCCAGTAATCACTGGCAGAGTCCTAGGTGATGCGTGGAGGCTTCGGGATGGCCGAGCACGAGCATGTACGGGTGGCGGTGATCGGATCCGGGTTCGGCGGTCTGGGGGCCGCCGTCCGGCTGCGCCGCGAGGGGATCACCGACTTCGTCGTCCTGGAGCGCGCCGACAGCGTCGGCGGCACCTGGCGGGACAACAGCTACCCCGGGTGCGCCTGCGACGTGCCCTCGCACCTCTACTCCTTCTCCTTCGCGCCCAACCCCGACTGGCCGCGCACCTTCTCCGGGCAGCGCCACATCCGTGCCTACCTGGAGTACGTCACCGACCTCTTCGGACTGCGCCCCCACCTCCGCCTCGGCTCCGAGGTCAAGCTCATGACCTGGGACAACGACACGCTGCGGTGGAACATCGAGACCACCCGGGGCGCGCTGACCGCCGACGTCGTGGTCTCGGCCACCGGGCCGCTGTCCGACCCGAAGATCCCGGAGATCCCGGGCCTGGACTCCTTCCCCGGCAAGGTCTTCCACTCCGCCCGCTGGGACCACGACTACGACCTGCGCGGCAAGCGGGTCGCCATGGTCGGCACCGGCGCCTCCGCGATCCAGATCGTGCCCGCCATCCAGCCCCGGGTCGGCCGGCTCACCCTTTTCCAGCGCACCCCGCCGTGGGTGATGCCCCGCGTCGACCGGGCGATCAGCGGCGCCGAGCGGTGGCTGCACCGGCGGCTGCCCGTCACCGCCCAGGCCCGGCGCGGCCTGCTGTGGGGCATCCGGGAGCTGCAGGTGCAGGCCTTCACCAAGCGTCCGGACGAACTCGGCCTCGTGGAGCAGCTCGCCAAGCGGAACATGGCCCGGGCCGTCAAGGACCCGGCCCTGCGCGCCAAGCTCACCCCGGACTACCGCATCGGCTGCAAGCGGATCCTGCTGTCCAGCACGTACTACCCGGCCCTGGCCGAGCCCAACGTGGACGTCGTGGCCAGCGGGCTCGGCGCAATCCGCGGGTCCACGGTCGTGGCCGCCGACGGGACCGAGGCCGAGGTCGACGCGATCGTCTTCGGCACGGGCTTCCACGTCACGGACATGCCCATCGCCGAGCGGGTGGTCGGCGCGGAGGGCATCACGCTCGCCGAGTCCTGGAAGAACGGCATGCAGGCGCTGCGCGGCGCCTCGGCGGCCGGGTTCCCGAACTGGATGACGATCATCGGCCCCAACACCGGCCTCGGGAACTCCTCCATGATCCTCATGATCGAGTCCCAGCTGAACTACATGGCGGACTACCTGCGGCAACTGGACGTCCTCGGAGGCCGTGCGGCCCTCGACGCCCGGCCCGCGGCCGTCGAGGACTGGAACCACCGCGTCCAGGAACGGATGAAGCGGACGGTGTGGAACACCGGCGGCTGCACCAGCTGGTACCTGGACGCGAGCGGCCGCAACACCACCATCTGGCCCGGTACGACCACCGAGTTCCGGCGCGCGACCCGGCGGGTGGACCTCGCGGAGTACGAGGTGATCCGCGAACCCGCCGCGGTCTCCGGGCGGAAGAGCGAGGCCGTCGCATGAGCCGCGCCGCCTCCGTCACGAGCGGCCCCTACGCCCCGCCCGTCCCGGCCCGCACCCTCACCGCCGTCTCCGCCGACGGCGCCCGGCTGCACGTGGAGGTGCACGGCCCGGAGAACGCGCCCCCGGTCGTCCTCTCCCACGGCTGGACCTGCTCGACGGCGTTCTGGGCGGCGCAGATACGGGAACTGGCCGTCGACCACCGGGTGATCGCCTACGACCAGAGGGGGCACGGTCGCAGCCCCGCGAGCCCCGCGTGCACCACAGAGGCGCTGGCGGACGATCTGGAGGCGGTCCTCGCGGCGGCCCTCGCGCCCGGGGAGAAGGCGCTCGTCGTCGGCCACTCCATGGGCGGCATGACGGTCATGGCCGCGGCCGGCCGGCCCCGCTTCCGGGAGCACGCCGCCGCCGTCCTGCTGTGCAGCACGGGCAGTTCGCGGCTGGCCGCCGAGGCGCGTGTGGTGCCGTTGCGCGCCGGGCGGGTGCGCACCTGGCTCACCGGGCGCGTCCTCGGTTCCCGCGCCCCCCTCGGCCCGGTCACCCCGCTCGCGATGCGCGTCCTGAAGTACGCCACCATGGGCGCCGGTTCCACCCCGGACCGCGTGGAGGCGTGCGCGCGGATCGTGCACGCCTGTCCGCGCGCCGCGCGCCACGCCTGGTCGGTCGTCCTCGCCGGGCTCGATCTCGACCACGGCGTACGGGAGTTGCGGCAGCCGACCGCGGTGATCCAGGGCACGGACGACCGGCTCACGCCCCCGGTGCACGCCCGTGCGCTGGCGGCCGCGCTGCCGCACTGCGTCGGCGTCACCGAGCTGCCCGGCATCGGCCACATGACCCCGATCGAGGCGCCCGAGCCGGTGACCGGCCGGATCCGGGAACTCGTCGGCACGTATGTCACGGGGGCCGGCCCCGGGCACGGTTCCGTCCCCGCGGAGATCTCCGCGGAGGCTCCCACGGAGATTCCCGCGGAGATTCCCGCGGGGATCCCCGCGCAGAAGGCGGCGGGGACTCCCGGGCCGGAAACGGCGGAGACTCCCCCGCGGAACGCCCCGCTGACTTCCCCGCGGAACCCCCCGCGGACTCCCACGCAGACCAAGGAGAGCGCATGAGCAGGGTCAGCCTCGAAGGGCAGGTCGCGGTCGTCACCGGGGCGGCCCGCGGCGTCGGTGAGCTGCTGGCGCGGAAACTGTCCGCGCGCGGGGCGAAGGTCGCGCTGGTCGGACTGGAGGAGGAGGCCCTCAAGGAGGTCTCCGGGCGGCTGCACAGCGACAGCGCCCACTGGTACGCCGATGTCACCGACCACGAGACGATGAGCCGGGTCGCGCAGGAGGTGAAGGCCCGGTTCGGGAAGGTCGACATCGTCGTCGCCAACGCCGGCGTGGCGACCGGCGGTCCCTTCGCCGACTCCGATCCGCAGGCCTGGCGCCGGGTGATCGAGGTGAACCTGATCGGTTCGGCGGTGACCGCGCGCGCGTTCCTGCCGGTGCTGGTCGAGAGCCGCGGCTATCTGCTGCAGATCGCCTCGCTCGCCGCGATCACCCCGGCCCCGATGATGACGGCGTACTGCGCGTCGAAGTCGGGCGTGGAGGCGTACGCGCACAGTCTGCGCGCCGAGGTCGGCTACCAGGGTGTGCGCGTCGGCGTCGGCTACCTGTCCTGGACCGACACCGACATGGTGCGCGGCGCCGACCAGGACGAGGTCATGCGGGAGCTGCGGCAGCGGCTGCCGTGGCCGTCGAACAAGACGTACCCGCTGGGGCCCGCGGTGGACCGGCTCGTCGCCGGGATCGAGCGACGCTCGGCGCATGTGTACGGGCAGTGGTGGCTGCGCGGCATGCAGGGCGTGCGCGGGTACCTGCCGGCGCTCATCGGGACGGTCGGGCAGCGCGAGATGAAGCGGTTCGCGCCGCGCCTGCAGGGCATGCGCTCGGGGCTCGTCGGCGCAGGTGGGGCCGCGGACGAGACCGCTCGCGCTACGCACCGTAACTGATCGACATGCAGGGCGTGTTCAGTCGTGTGAATCTGGTCGAGGCCCCACAGAGGGGGTCTGAACCCACCCACCACGGGAGTGAACCCACATGGGTATGAAGGACCAGTTCCAGGACAAGTCGCGTCAGGCCAAGGACCAGGCCAAGGAGAAGATGGGCCAGGGCCGCGAGAAGGCCGGCCAGCGCGGTCAGCAGAGCGGCCGGGAGGGCCAGCAGCCGCAGCGCGGCGGCAAGAACTTCCGTGACATCGAGGACACGGAGCAGCAGGTCGAGGACCGGCTCGGCCAGGACTACGAGTCCTAGGCACTGAGCTTCGGTCGCCGTGGGGTGCCCTTCTCGGAAGGGTGCCCCACGGCGCGTCGTGCGCCGGTGCCCGGCGGCAACGTCATGCGCCGGTCCTCGGCGGCAGCTTCGGGCGGGAGCGGTCGGGTACGGCGCTGTGGTCCGGGGGGACCGCCGCCGGGTTGGTCTCCAGCAGGCTCAGCGCCAGTTCCACCGCGTCGGCCAGCTGGGCGTGGCGGCCCTCGGCCCAGTCGAGGGGGGTGCGCACGATCTCCAGGTCGGGGGCGACGCCGTGGTTCTCCACGGACCAGCCGTAGGCGTCGAACCAGGCCGCGTTCATGGGGACGGTGATGACGGTGCCGTCGCCGAGCCGGTGCCGGCCGGTCATGCCGACGACTCCGCCCCAGGTGCGCTGGCCGACGACCGGGCCGAGCTTCAGCAGCTTGAAGGCGGCGGTGATCATGTCGCCGTCGGACGAGGTCGCCTCGTCGGCCAGCGCCACCACCGGACCGCGCGGGGCGTTGGAGGTGTACGACACCGGCTGCGCGTCCCGGGTCAGGTCCCAGCCCACGATCGTCCGGGTCAGCTTCTCGATGACGAGTTCGCTGATGTGGCCGCCCGCGTTGCCCCGCACGTCCACGATGAGCGCGGGCCGGGACACCTCCATCCGCAGGTCGCGGTTGAACTGGGCCCAGCCGGAGCCGCCCATGTCCGGGATGTGCAGATAGCCGCAACGGCCACCGCTCAACTCCCGTACCACGGCACGGCGTTTGGCCACCCAGTCCTGGTAGCGCAGCGGGCGTTCGTCGATGAGCGGGACGACGGCCACCCGTCGTGCGTGCCCGGTGTCGCCCTCGCCCGTGAGGAAGGTCAGCTCCACCGTCGTGCCGCCGGAGCCGGCCAGCAGCGGGTACGGGCCCGCCACCGGGTCGACCGGGCGGCCGTCGACATGGGTGAGGACGGCGCCCTCGCGGATGCCCGTGCCGGCCAGCGGGGAGCGGGCCCTGGAGTCGGAGGAGTCGCCGAGCAGGATCCGCTTGACCGTCCAGCGGCCGTCGCGGCGCACGAAGTTGGCGCCGAGCAGGCCTTGCCAGCGCTGGTAGTGGGGCGGGCCCTCGTTGCGGCGGGCGGCGGTGACGTAGGCGTGGGAGGTGCCCAGTTCGCCGAGGACCTCGCGCAGCAGGTCGGCGAACTCGTCGGGGGACGCGACCCGTTCGACCAGCGGACGGTACTGGTCGAGCACCGCGTCCCAGTCGATGCCGCACATGCCCGGGTCCCAGAAGTAGGCGCGGATCAGCCGCCCCGCCTCGTCGTAGGCCTGGCGCCACTCGGCGGGCGGGTCGGCCTCGTGCAGGATGCGGCGTACGTCGATCCAGACGGTCGAGTCGGCGTCGCCGGTCTCGGTCGACGGCACCGCCCGCAGGTCGCCCTCGTCCACCACGACCAGCCGGGTGCCGTCGCCGCTCACCGTGAACCAGTCGAGGTGGTCGACCAGTTCGGACTTCTTCGCCTTGGTGATGTTGAAGTACTCCAGGGTGGGGCGACCGCTGGTGTCGGCCGGGTTGACGAAGGTCTCGCCGAGCGCGCCCGAGATCGGCCAGCGCAGCCAGACCAGGCCGCCGCCGGCGACGGGGTGCAGCCCGGAGTACTTGGAGGCGATCACCGGGAACGGTGTGACCCGGTTCGCCAGTCCCTCCACCTCGACCGTCACCGTCCCGGCCTCGCCGCTCTCCTCGTCCTCCAGCGGGTCGAGTCCGCCGGCGGCCGGCCGGCCCTCGGGGTTGAGGGCGAAGGGGGAGGGGGTCGCGGAGGAGAGCGGGACGAGGTACGGGCGGCAGCCGAGCGGGAAGGACAGGTCCCCGGTGTGCACGTCGTAGACCGGGTCGAAGCCGCGCCAGGAGAGGAAGGCGAGGTAGCGGCCGTCGCGGGTGAAGACCGGGTTCTCGTCCTCGAAGCGGCCGTTGGTCACGTCCACGATCAGCCGGTCCTTGATGCGGGCCAGCTTGATCTGGCGCAGGGAACGGCCGATGACGGGGTGCGACCAGGTGATCCAGGAGCCGTCGGGGGAGAAGGCGAGGTCGCGGACCGGGCCGTTGACGGACCGGGTCAGCTCGGTGACGGTTCCGCGCGGCCCGGCGGCAGCGGCAGCGGCACCGGTCTCCTCGGCCCCGCCCTGCCGCTCCTTCGCCTGCTCCTCCGTCCCCGCCCCCGTCTCCGTCCCCGCCCCCGTCTCCCTCACGGCCCCCGTCCCGGCCTCCGTCCCCGCCTCTGTCCGCGTCTCGCCCCCCGCCCCCGTCCCGCCCTCCGTCTCCTCCTCCGGCACGTCGATCAGCAGCAGCCGGCCGTCGTGCGAGGCCACGGCCAGGCGTTCGCCCAGGGGGTCGGAGACCAGCTCCAGGACGCGGCCCAGGGAGCCGGAGGCCGGCCGGCGGGGGGCGCGGCCGCCGGTGGCGCGGGGCAGGTGGACGACCTCGACGGCGTCCTCGCCCTCGGCGTCGGTGACGTAGGCGATCTGGCCGGTGGAGCCCAGCATCTCCGGCAGCCGTACCCGGACGCCGGGCGTCTCGGTGATCGTACGGGCGGGGCCGTCGCGGTGGGTGAGCCAGTACAGGCTGCCGCGGACGACGACCGCGCTGGCCCGTCCGGTCTCGTCCACGGAGATGCCGTCGATGTTCTGCGCGGCCGGCACCTGGTGGCGGCGGCGGCCGGTGCGCGGCCCGCCGAGCCGGATGTCGAGCCTGCGCGGTACGCCGTCCGGGGAGAGGTCGTCCACCAGCCACAGGTCGCCCGCGCACTGGTAGACCACCCGCTCGCCGTCGCTGGAGGCGTGCCGGGCGTAGAAGGCGTCGTGGTCGGTGTGGCGGCGCAGGTCGGTGCCGTCCTGGGCGCAGGAGTAGAGGTTGCCGACGCCCTCGTGGTCGGAGAGGAAGGCGATCCGGCCGGCGACGAACAGGGGGGAGGCGAGATGGCCGTCGAGGTCCGGCAGCAGCCGCTGCCCGTGCAGCCACAGTCGGCCCATGGCACCGCCGCGGTACCGCTTCCAGGAGGCCGGTTCGTGCGGCGGGGTGCCGGTGAGCAGCAGGGTCTTGTGGACGCCGTCGACGTCGGCGACCTGGATGTCGGCGACCGGCCCCCAGGGCAGCCGGCCGCCCGGGTCGCCGTCGGCCGGCACCTTGTAGGCCCAGGTGAAGTGCGAGAAGGGCTGGCCGTGGGAGGCCACGGCGAGGATGTCCCCGTCCGGGGTCCAGCCGCACACCTGGGTGTCGGCGCTGCCCCAGTACGTCAGCTGCCGGGCGGGTCCGCCCTCGACGTCGACGAGGTGGATCTCGGGGACGAGGCTGCGCCAGTTCGTGTAGGCGATCCGGCGGCCGTCGGGGCAGAAGCGCGGGTGCCCGGCCTTGGTGCGGTCCGCGGTGAGTCGCCAGGCGCGGCCCGGGGCGTCGAGGGGGGCCAGCCAGAGGTCGTCCTCGGCGACGAAGCAGAGCAGGTCGCCGCTGAGGTGGGGAAGGCGCAGATAGCTCACCCTCCCCATGCTTTTCCGCCGCACCGGCGCCGGCAACTTATGGGGCCTTCACCTTCGTGACCCAACACACGTACGAAACGGTTTCGTTTCGTTTGGCGGGCAGGGTATCTTCGTCACTGTACGAAGACGAGGACCGACGGAGCGGGAAGGTGACGGGCATGACGGAAGCCGTGGCGGCGACACGCCGCAGCCGGATCACGCCCGAGCGCGAGGCCGAGCTGTACGAGGCCGTGCTCGACCTGCTCCGCGAGGTCGGCTACGACGCCCTCACCATGGACGCCGTGGCCGCCCGCACCCGGTCCAGCAAGGCCACGCTCTACCGCCAGTGGGGCGGCAAGGCCGAACTGGTCGCCAAAGCCGTGCGGCACAACAAGCCGGGTCAGGCCGATGACGTCGACACCGGCTCGCTCAAGGGCGATCTGCACGCGCTCACCCAGCGTGCGGACGACTGCGAGATGGAGCAGAATTCCGCGCTGATGCGGGGCCTGGCCATGGCGATGCACGGCAACCCGGATCTGCTCAAGGCGTTCCGGGAACACCTCATCGAGCCGGAGATGGCCGACTTGCGCCGCGTGCTGCAACGGGCGGTCGACCGGGGCGAGATCCGTGCGGACAACCCGGCGATCGGGTTCGTGATGCACATGATGGTCGGCGCGTTCGCCGCCCGCACCATGATCGACGAACAGCCGCCGACCCAGGCCTTCCTCCTTTCGTACATCGACGCCGTGGTCCTCCCCGCCCTCGGCGTTCCCGCGAGCTGACCCCCCTCCCCAGCAAGCCCACCACCTGACGTCACCGCTCTCGTCGTCGGGCTGATCACCCCTGCCCTGTTGAACCCCACGACCTGACCGGGAGTACGCCTCCGTGGCCACGTTCCTCTACAAACTCGGCCGCCTCGCCTTCAGGCGACGGCACTTCGTCGCCCTCATATGGGTCGCGTTGCTCACCCTCGCCGGGGTGGGCGCCGCCTCCGCGCCGGCCGCCGGCAACACGTCCTTCTCCATCCCCGGTACCGAGGCCCAGAAGGCCTTCGACCTGCTGGAACAGCGCTTCCCCGGGATGAGCGCCGACGGCGCCACCGCCCGGGTCGTCTTCAAGGCCCCCGAGGGCGAGAAGATGACCGACGCCGCCAACAAGGCGGCCGTGCGCAAGACCGTCGAGGAGCTGGCGAGCGGCTCCGAGGTCGCCTCCGTCGCCGACCCCTACACCGGGCACGCCGTCAGCAGGAACGGCACCATCGCCTACGCCTCGGTGAAGTACAAGGTCTCCGGCATGGAGCTGGAGGACTCCTCCAAGGACGCCCTGAAGGAGGCCGCGCAGGACGCCCGGGACGCGGGCCTCACCGTCGAGGTCGGCGGTGACGCGCTGACCGCGACCCCCGAGACCGGCTCCAGCGAGGTCATCGGCATCGCGGTCGCCGCCGTCGTCCTGGTCATCACCTTCGGCTCGCTGCTCGCGGCCGGATTCCCGCTGCTCACCGCCATCATCGGGGTCGGCATCGGCGTCTCCACGATCACCGCGCTCGCCAGCGCCCTGGACCTGGGCTCCACCACCTCCACCCTGGCCTCGATGATCGGCCTCGCCGTCGGCATCGACTACGCCCTCTTCATCGTCTCCCGCTACCGCGCCGAACTGGCCGAGGGCCGCGAGCGCGAGGACGCGGCCGGGCGGGCCGTCGGCACGGCGGGCTCGGCGGTCGTCTTCGCCGGCCTCACCGTCGTCATCGCCCTGGTCGGCCTGTCCGTCGTCAACATCCCGATGCTGACGAAGATGGGCATCGCGGCGGCGGGCACGGTCGCCATCGCCGTCCTCATCGCCCTCACCATGATCCCGGCGCTGCTCGGCTACGCCGGCCGAAGGATCAAGCCGGCGGGCGAGAAGAGCAGGCTGCTCGGCGGCGGCCGGGCGCCGAAGAACCCCGGCCGTCCGAACATGGGCACCCGCTGGGCCGGCTTCGTCGTCCGCCGCCCGATCGCCGTCCTCCTGCTCGGCGTGCTCGGCCTCGGCGCGGCGGCGGTCCCGGCCGCCTCCCTGGAACTGGGCCTGCCCGACGACGGCTCCCAGCCGACCTCCACCACCCAGCGCCGCGCCTACGACCTGCTGTCCGAGGGCTTCGGACCCGGCTTCAACGGCCCGCTGATGGTCGTGGTCGACGCCAAGGACAGCGACGACCCGAAGGCCGCCTTCCACAAGGTCGGCGAGGAGATCAAGGGGCTGAAGGACGTCGTCACGGTCACCCCGGCCGCGCCCAACAAGACCGGCGACACCGCGACGATCACCGTGGTGCCGAACTCCAAGCCGTCCTCGGCCACCACCGAGGACCTGGTGCACGCCATCCGCCACAAGGGCGCGGACATCGCCCGGGACACCGACTCCACGGTCCTGGTCACCGGCTCGACGGCGATGAACATCGACGTCTCGCAGAAGCTGAACGACGCGCTGCTGCCGTACCTGGCACTGGTGGTGGGCCTGGCGTTCCTGCTGCTGATCGTGGTCTTCCGCTCGATCCTGGTCCCGCTGAAGGCGGCCCTCGGCTTCCTGCTGTCGGTGATGGCCGCGCTCGGCGCCGTCGTCGCGGTCTTCCAGTGGGGCTGGCTGTCCGGCCTGATGAACGTCGAGCAGACCGGACCGGTCATGTCGATGATGCCGATCTTCATGGTCGGCGTCGTCTTCGGCCTCGCCATGGACTACGAGGTGTTCCTCGTGACCCGCATGCGGGAGGCCTACGTCCACGGCGAGAAGCCCAGCCAGGCCGTCGTGACCGGTTTCCGGCACGGCGCCCGGGTCGTCACCGCCGCCGCCGTCATCATGATGGCCGTCTTCTCCGGCTTCATCGGCTCCAGCGAGTCGATGGTCAAGATGATCGGCTTCGGTCTCGCGATCGCCGTCTTCTTCGACGCGTTCCTCGTCCGCATGGCCATCGTCCCGGCGGTCCTCGCCCTGCTGGGCAGGCGAGCCTGGTGGCTGCCGAAGTGGCTCGACCGCGCCCTGCCCAAGGTGGACGTGGAGGGCGAGGGCCTGCGCACGCGGTCCTCGGCGGACGGCAGGGAGGGCGAACGGGAGCTGGTACGCGCCTGACGCACCAGACCTCCTGTGAGGAGCGGCCGGTGGGGGTGCCCGTGGGGACGGGGCCGCACCCTCACCGGCTTTCCGCCGTCCGCACCCCGGCGGAACGCGTCCGCACCCGGACGGGATGCGTCCCGGGCGGAACGCGTTTCGTCCGCCGCACGGTGACCCGTTAGCGTGCGCGTATGACGACGACCGCTCACCCTCGTTTCGCCGCCGCCGTGGAGGAGTTGGGCCTGGGGGAGCTGCTGCCCCTGGTCCGCGGCTTCCCCGAGGCGACCCGGACCGCCGCCGAGGCCGCCGCCGCCATCGGGTGCGGGTTGAGCCAGATCTGCAAGTCGCTGGTCTTCGCCGCCGACGGGGTGCCCGTGCTGGTGCTGATGGACGGGGCCTCGCGGGTGGACGTGGAGCGGGTGCGCCGGGAACTGGGGGCCGGGGAGGTCGGCCGGGCCGATGCGGGGGTGGTGCGGGAGACCACCGGGTACGCCATCGGCGGGGTGCCGCCCTTCGGGCACCGTACGCGGACGCGGGTCCTGGCCGACCGGTCGCTGATCGCCCACGACGTGGTGTGGGCGGCGGCCGGAACGCCGCACACCGTCTTCCCGATCGAGCCCGGGGAACTCGTCGCCCGCGCGGGCGCGACACTGGTGGACGTGCGCGAGCAGCGCGCGTGACACCGGTCGTCGCGGCGGCCGTGCTGGTCGCCGCCGTCACCCACGCCGGCTGGAACGCCCTCGCGCACCGCATCACCGACAAGCGGGCCGGGTTCGCCCTCATCTCCGGGGGCGGGCTGCTCATCGGGCTCGCGCTCACACCGTTCGCCGGGTTCCCGGCGGGGGCCGCGTGGCCGTACCTGTTCGCGTCGGCGGCCGTGCACATCGCCTACTACGCCCTGCTGATGACCTCGTTCCGGCTCGGTGACTTCGGGCAGGCGTACCCCATCGCGCGCGGCAGCGCCCCGCTCGTCGTCACGCTGCTCGCCGCCGTCTTCGCGCACGAGATGCCCGGCGCCTGGGCGGCCGCCGGAATCGCCGTGTCCTGCCTGGGGCTCGGCGGAGTCGCGCTGTGGGGGATGCGCGGCAGGCGGCCGGACCGGGCGGCGATCGGCGCGGCCCTCGCCACCGGTCTGACGATCGCCGTGTACACGGTCGTCGACGGTATGGGCGTCCGGGCCGCGCACACCCCGCTCGGGTACATCGCCTGGCTCATGGTCGTCCAGGGCTGGGTCCTGCCCGCGTACCTGTACGCCCGCGCGCGGGGCGGCACGGTACGGCTGCTCCGTCCGTACGCCGCCCTCGGCCTGCTCGGCGCCGCCATGTCCGTCGCCGCCTACGCACTGGTGCTGTGGGCCCAGACCCGCGCCGCGCTCGCCCCGGTCGCCGCCCTGCGCGAGTCCTCCATCATCGTCGGCGCGGCCATCGGCGCCCTGTTCTTCAAGGAGCGCTTCGGCGCGCCCCGGATCGTGGCGGCGGGCCTGGTGGTCGTCGGGATCGGGCTGATGCTGCGCGCCGGTTAGCGGCGGCCCCGGCCCGACATGACGGGCCGGGGGCGGTGGCGCACCCTGGAATCAGCGATTTCTCGGAGGTGGTCGTCATGATGCACACCACTGTGGGATGGCACGTCGAGCTCGAGTTCGAGGAGGACGACCAGCACACCCGCGCGGCGGCTCTGGTGCGCTTGCCCGACGGCAGTGAGGTGCGGGCCCACGGCCGCGCCAGCCGGCACCGCGTGGACTCGAACCAGCCCCGGGTCGGCGAGGAGATCGCCGGCGCCCGGGCCCTGAACGAACTGGCCATGCAGCTGCTGACCAAGGCCCACGAGGAGATCGACCAGGCGTCCGGGCGGACCTCGCACCCCATCCACGTGTGACACGCGCCCGGCGCGCCCCGCAGGCCCCGCGCGTCCCCCGGGCGCCCGTTGGTCAGGCGAGTGCCGTGCGGACCGCTCGGACCAGCGCCTGCGCCCTCGGATCCGCCGTCACGCCGCTCCGGAAGCCGTTGGTGACGTAGCCGAAGGCGATCCCGGCCTCCGGGTCGGCGAAGCCGAGCGCGCCGCCCCGGCCGGGGTGGCCGAAGGAGGCGGGGGAGAGCAGCGGGGACGCGGCGCCGTGCAGCATGTAGCCGAGGCCGAACCGGGTGCCGACCACCAGCACCCGGTCCGGTCCGGCGGACCGCTCCGCCCGGGCCAGTTCCATGGTCTCCGGGGTGAACAGCCGTGTCCCGCCGTCCACCTCCCCGATGAGCGAGGCGTAGAAGCGGGCCAGTCCGTCGGCCGTGGCGATGCCGTTGGAGGCGGGCAGGGCGGCGGCGCGGTAGGCGGGGTCGTTCTCGTCGGGGAGCGGGGTGATCGCGGCGAACGCGCGGCGGGTCAGCGACTCCGGGTCGGCGTAGGCCTCGGCGACCGCGCGCTTGGGGCGGGTCTTCAGGCCGCCCGCGGTCTCGGGCGCGTCCACCGGGCCGACGCGGCCCACGCGCGCGTGCTCCGTCCCCGGCAGGCCGAGCCACAGGTCCGCGCCGGCGGGCCGGGCGATCTCGTCCGCTATCCAGTCGCCGGCCGGGCGGCCGGTGACCCGGCGGAGCAGCTCGCCGGTGAGCCAGCTGTAGGTCTGGGCGTGGTAGCCGTGGTCCGTGCCCGGCTCCCACACCGGCGCCTGCGCGGCGACGGCCGCGGCGCCCCGGTCGGGATCGGCGGCCTCGGCGGGCGTCAGCGGGCGGTCCAGTACGGGTACGCCCGCGCGGTGCGCCAGCAGGTCCCGCACGCGCGTGCGCTCCTTGCCGGCCGCCTTGTACTCCGGCCAGTAGGTGCCGACCGGGGCGTCCAGGTCCAGTTCGCCGCGCTGGTGCAGGAGCAGGAGCGCGGCGGCGGCGACGCCCTTGGTCGCCGAGCGCACGACCTGCGCGGTGCCGTGCTCCCAGGGCACCGTGCCGGCTGTGCCGGCTGTGCCGGCTGTGCCGTCCACGTCTCTCGTGCCGGCCCACAGGTCAACGACCCGGTGCCCGTCGCGGTAGACGGCGACGGCCGCGCCGCGCTCGCCGAGCCGCGCGAAGTTGACGGCGAACGCCTCCCTGACCGGCTCGAAGCCCTCGGCCACCGTGCCGTTCACGTTCACATCCACGCCGGGTCCCTTCACTCGCTTACGACCATGAGTGAAACACGGGGGCGCGGCCTTGGATTCCTCAGTGCCCCTGGCCCAGCAGCACGAGACGTCGAGGTGCGGCGCGTCGCGTCCGAGTACGGGCAGACCTCGTGCGCCGCCTCCACCGCCCCGGCCGCCGCCTCCGGGGCGAGGACCGGCAAGGAGACGCCGAGGGCGACCGCGAGGCCGTAGCCGCGGTGGGGTGCGCGACCCTCGGGTACGCGGATCAGCGCCGGTCGGCCGCCGCGTCGGCGCGCTCGGTCAGGCTCCACAGCTCCTCGCGCAACCGCGCGATCTCCTGGGCGCCGAGCCCCGTGGTGGTGAGCAACGCGCGGGGCACCCGCGCCGCGCGCTCCCTCAGTTCCTCACCGCGCCCGGTGCACGCCACCCGCACCGAGCGTTCGTCGCCCGGCGCGCGCTCCCTGCGCACCAGACCCGCCGCCTCCAGCCGCTTCAGCAGCGGCGAGACGGTGCCGTAGTCCAGCCGCAGCGCACCCGTCAGCTCCTTCACGCCGGTCTCCCCCCGCTCCCACAGCACGAGCAGCACCAGGTACTGCGGATACGTGAGCCCCAGGTCGTCCAGGAGAGGCCGGTACGCGGCGGTCACGGCGCGCTGGGCCGCGTACAGCGCGAAGCACAGCTGGTCGTCCAGCAGCAGCGAGCCCTCGACGGCCGGGTCCTCGTTCGTCACGCGCCCATTGTCACGGACTTCGGGTCGAAGCCGAACGGCAGCTCCAGCCGGTGCGCCCGCATCAGCTCCTCGTCGGAGAGCAGCGCGCCGGTCGGGCCGTCCGCCGCGATCACCCCGTCGCTCAGGATCAGCGAGCGCGGGCACAGCTCCAGGGCGTACGGCAGGTCGTGCGTGACCATGAGGACCGTGACGTCCAGGGAGCGCAGGATGTCGGCGAGTTCCCGGCGGGAGGCCGGGTCCAGGTTGGAGGACGGCTCGTCCAGGACGAGGATCTCCGGCTCCATGGCGAGCACGGTGGCCACCGCGACCCGGCGGCGCTGCCCGAAGGACAGGTGGTGCGGCGGCCGGTCGGCGAAGTCCCCCATCCCGACCCGCTCCAGCGCGGTGCGCACGCGGGCCTCCAGCGCGGCCCCCTTGATCCCGGCGGCGGCCGGTCCGAACGCCACGTCCTCCCGCACGGTCGGCATGAACAGCTGGTCGTCGGGGTCCTGGAAGACGATGCCGACCTTCTGCCGGATCGCGGCCATGTGCTGCCTGCCGACCGGCAGCCCGGCCACCGTCACCGTGCCCGTGCCGCCGCCGAGGATGCCGTTGAGGTGCAGCACCAGGGTGGTCTTGCCGGCGCCGTTGGGGCCGAGGAGGGCGACCCGCTCGCCGCGTCCGATGGAGAAGTCCACGCCGAACAGGGCCTGGTGCCCGTCGGGGTAGGCGAAGGCCAGACCGGCCACTTCCAGCGAAGGCGTCGCGGGAACCGCAGAAGGTGTCACAGGAACCATCCCAGCAGACAGACGACGAGGGCGGCGCAGGGGAGGGTGAGGGCGTGCCGCCACTGCGCGCCGGAGGCGGTCACCTCGTCGATGACGGGCATCGCACCGGCGTACCCCCGGCTCACCATGGCCAGGTGCACCCGCTCCCCGCGTTCGTAGGAGCGGATGAACAGCGCGCCGGCGGACTTGGCGAGCACGCCCCAGTGCCGTACGCCCTTCGCCTCGAAGCCACGCGACTCGCGGGCGATCCGCATCCGGCGCATCTCGTCGGTGATGACGTCGCCGTAGCGGATCATGAAGGAGGCGATCTGTACGAGCAGCGGCGGCAGCTTCAGCCGCTGCAGCCCGAGCAGGAGCTCGCGCAGCTCGGTCGTGGCGGCCAGCAGCACGGAGGCGGCGACGCCGAGGGTGCCCTTGGCGAGCACGTTCCAGGCGCCCCACAGCCCGTTCACGCTCAGCGAGAGGCCCAGGACGTCCACCCGCTCGCCCTCCGCCACGAACGGCATGAGGACCGCGAACGCGACGAACGGCACCTCGATCAGCAGCCGCCCGAGCACGAAGCCGGCGGGCACGCGCGCCTGGTACGCCACACCGGCCAGCAGCACCGCGTAGACCGCGAACGCCCACATCGCCTCGCGCGGGGTGGACACCACGACCACCACGAACAGGAACGCGGCGGCGAGCTTGGTGTGCGGCGGCAGACCGTGCACGGGCGAGTGCCCGTGCCGGTAGAGCCGGTGCGCGTGTCCCGCTCCCACCTCAGACGCCGGTGTTCACGGGGGAGACGTCGTCGCCGCGGCGCCGGCGCAGCACCCAGAACACCGCGCTGCCCGCGACGACCGTGACGCCGACGCCGATCACGCCCGCGAGACCGCCGGACAGCCGGGCGTCGGAGATGTCCTTGACGCCGTAGTCGGCCAGCGGCGAGCCGGAGGCGGCGTGCTTCTCCTCCTTCTTGTCGATCCCCTTGTCGTGCGCGACCTTCTCCAGGCCGTCGGGGTTCGCGGAGGCGTAGAAGCTGACGAACCCGGCGAGGACGAGCGAGGTGACCAGGCCGGTCACCCACAGCGTGCGCCGCGAGGTGCGCGCCGCCACGGGCGCCGTGGGGGCCGGGGCGTCCACCAGTGCGCCGTTCACCCGCAGCCGGAGCCGCTGTCGCAGCCCGCGCGCGCCGTGCACCAGGTCCGGGCGGACGGCGACGACGGCGCCGACGGTGAGCGCGGTGATGACCGCCTCGCCGATGCCGATCAGCACATGCACGCCGATCATGGCGGTCGCGACCTTGCCGAGGGAGACGTCGGTGGTTCCGCCGACCGCGTAGATCAGGGTGAACGCGACCGCGGCGGCCGGCACGGACACCAGCGCGGCGACGAAGGAGGCGACGGTCACCGAGCGCCGCTTGCGGGGCAGCACGGCGAGCAGGCCGCGGAAGACGGCGTACGACACGACCGTGGTGACGATCGCCATGTCGGTGATGTTCACGCCGAGCGCGGTCAGCCCGCCGTCGGCGAACAGCACGCCCTGCATGAGCAGCACGACCGACACGCACAGCACGGCCGTGTAGGGGCCGACGAGTATCGCGGCCAGGGCTCCGCCGAGGAGGTGGCCGCTGGTGCCGGCCGCGACCGGGAAGTTGAGCATCTGGACGGCGAAGATGAACGCCGCCACCAGGCCCGCCAGGGGGGCCGTCCGCTCGTCGAGTTCGCGGCGGGCGCCGCGCAGGCTCACCGCGAGGGCGCCGGCCGCGACTACTCCGGTGACCGCCGAGGTCGGGGCGTCGATGAATCCGTCAGGTACATGCACCCGACGATTTTAGGCCCTTGTTGCGAACTCCTTGCAAGAGAGACCGCACGCAAGAGAGAACGCTCGCAGGAGAGAGCGGCCGCAAGAAGGACCAGGTCTCGTCTCCTCTCAGGGCGCGCACGGGAAAATGTGCGACGCTGGGTAGAAAGCGGATGCACGGCTTTCGTATGCGTCACGGTGCGTGAGAGGGCGGTCCGATGTCTGTAGTCGAGCAGTACGCGCGCGCTCATATCGTCACGGACGAGGAGGACCCGGGGGCCGTACCCGTCGTGTTGCGGTACGACCCCGACAACGATCCCCGGTCGGTCCGCGTGGGCCTGCCCGGACCGCACGAGTGGACGTTCTCCCGGGCGCTCCTGGAGCAGGGGCTGCGGGGGCCGGCCGAGAGCGGCGACGTCCGCGTGTGGCCCTGCGGGCGCGTCCAGGCCGTCGTCGAGTTCCACACCGACCACGGCGTCGAAGTGGTGCAGTTCGAGTCGAAGACGCTGCTCCGGTTCCTGCGCCGCACCTACACCGCCGAACCCGTACGAGGCTGAGCCGGGAGCCGGTCAGCTCCCGAGCTTCAGCAGGCTCGCCACGATCGGTCCGGCCGTGTCACCGCCGTGCCCGCCCGCCTGGACCACGCCGGCGGCGGCCAGGTCGCCCTTGTAGGCGGTGAACCAGCCGTTCGGCTTCTTCTGCCCGTCGACCTCCGCCGAGCCGGTCTTCGCGCCGAAGTCCGGGCCGAGCCCCGACATCGCCTCGGCGGCCGTGCCGTACGCGGCCGTGTAGTTCATCAGCTCGCGCAGCTGGGACAGCGTCTTCGCCGACATGGTGCGCGAGGCGGTGGCCAGCGTGCGGTGGTCCACGGACGGGGCGACCAGGTACGGCTGGTGGAAGCTGCCGGACCGCACGGTCGCCGCGACCGAGGCCATGTTCAGCGGGTTCATGCGCACCCCGCCCTGTCCGATCAGCGAGGCCGCCATCTGGGCCGCCGACTGCACCGGCACCGAGCCGTCGACGGTGGGCACACCGATCGCCCAGTTGTTCATGGACAGCCCGAAGACCTGCTGGGCCTGCTTGGTCAGGTCGTCGTTCTCCAGCTTCTTCGCCTGGCTGATGAAGGCGGTGTTGCAGGACCGGGCGAAGCTCGCCTTGAACGTGCCGCCCTTGATCTCGAAGTCGTCGTCGTTGTGGAACGTCCAGCCGCCGTACTTGACGGTCTTCGGGCAGGGATGTTCCTTGTCCGCCGAGGCCAGGCCCTTCTCGATCAGCAGCGAGGAGGTGATCACCTTCATCGTGGAGCCGGGCGCGAGGGAGCCCTGGAAGGCGGTGTTGAAGCCGTGCCCGCTGTTGGCGACCGCGAGGATCTCACCGGTCGAGGGCCGCAGCACGACCACCGAGGCACGCGCGCGCTTGTCCACCTGCTGCTCGGCGGCGGCCTGGAGGCCGGGGCTGAGCGTCGTCTTCACCGTGCCCGGCGTGCCCTTGCTCAGCTCCACCAGCGTCTTGTCGGAGAGCTTCGCCGCCTTGGCCGCCTTGCCGCGCACCACACGCAGCTCGACGCCCGCCGTGCCGCCGGCCTTCTTGCCGTACTTCTCCCGCAGACCGTCCAGCACGGTGCCCAGGGACGGGTACTTGGCGGCCGTGATCTCCCCGCCGGACCGGTCCAGCGCCTTCACCGGCGGGGTGCCGGACTCGCCGGTCACGAGCCTGTCGCCGTCGCGCAGGTCCGGGTGGACCACGGCGGAGTGCCAGTCGACCAGCGGCCTGCCGTCGCTCGCCCGGCGCACGACGGTGAGGGAGCTGCGGTAGGCCAGCGGCTTGCTCAGGCCGCGGTAGGACACGGTCGCCTTCACGGAGAAGGGGACCGTGGTGCCCTTGGCCGTGCCCGGGGAGAGCGTGACGTCCTTCAGGCGGGCGTCCTTGGCGTAGCCGGTGAGGAGCTTGCCGGCGGTGGACGGGTCGTCGGTGGCGGCGGCCGCCTCGGTGACCCGGCCGTGCTGCCAGGCGGTGAGGAAGCGGGTGGAGGCGGTGCGGACCTCGGCGGCGGTGAGCGGGCCGGTGCGGACGGTCTTGTGGCCGGGCGTGCCGCCGGGCCGCTCGTCGGCCGCGGCCCCGCCGTACAGCGCGTAGACGCCGAACCCGGCGCCGCCGACGACCACGGCGATCATCCCGCCGAGTACGGCGGGACGGTTCTTCCGTCGCTCGGCGACGCGCCTTCTCTTCCCCACAGCCTCAGTTCCTCCGCACCTTTCCCCAGGGTCCCCGCAAGCCCTCACACTTCCCCAACGACGGCACTCACCTTAAGGTCCCCGCCTCCGCGGGTGATCTCAGCCGGCGATCCGTAGCAGGCTTGCGACAATCGGCCCGGCGGCGTCGACACCGTGCCCGCCGTCCTGGACCATGGCCGCCGCCGCCACGTCGTTGCGGTATCCGGCGAACCAGCTGTCCGACTTCGCCTCCCCGTCGACCTCGGCGGATCCCGTCTTCGCGCCGACGTCCCCGCGCATCGAGCCCAGCACGCCCGCCGCGGTGCCGCTGCGCGCGGTGCGGCTCATCAGGGCACGCAGCTGCCGGGTCGTGCCCGGGGCCAGGCCACGCGCGCGTGCGGGGGTCCGGCCGTCCAGCTTCAGCGGCACGATCACCGGCTGGCGGAAGGTGCCGGTCTGCGCGGTCGCCGTCACGGACGCCATGTTCAGCGGGCTCATCTGGACCTGGCCCTGGCCGATCAGGTTGGCCGCGGTGTCCGGGCCGCCGGAGGCGGGGACCCGGCCGTCGAAGGTCGGCACGCCGGCCTGCCAGTCGTTCCGCCCGAGCCCGAACCGGTCCTCGGCCTCCCGGGTGAGGGAGTCGACCTTCACCTCGTCCGCGAACTTCACGAACGCCGTGTTGCAGGAGCGGGCGAAGCTGTCGGCGAGGGTGGCGTGCTCGTTCGGTGTCAGACCCTTGAGGTTCTGGAAGGTCTGGCTCTGCCAGACGGCCGACGGCGGGCAGGGCGCCGGGCCGTTCGCCGTGGTCAGGCCGTTGTCGATGAGGGTGGCCGCACTGATGATCTTCATGGTGGAGCCGGGGGCGCGTTCGCCGAGGAGGGCCGCGTCGAAGCCGTCCGTGCGGTTGTTGGCGACGGCCAGGATCTCCCCGGTGCTGGGCTTGACGGCCACGACGGAGGACTCGGGGTACTTCGCCACGGCCGCCTCGGCCGCCGCCTGGGCGCTCGCGCTGAGCGTCGTCGGGAGCTTGCCGGGCCTGCCCTTGGCGAGGGTGAGCAGCGGGGTGTCCGCGGCCTGGCTGCCGTCGGCCGCCGCCTGGTGCCGGACGACGAGTTCGACTCCGGACCGGCCGCCGGTCTTGTCGCCATACCGTCGGCGCAGCTCGTCCAGGATCGGGCCGAGGGACGGGTACGTCACCCGGGTGAGCACCTTTCCGTCGCGGTCCACGGCCTCGATCTCCGGCGCGCTCGACTCACCCGTGCTGAGCGTGTCCCCCTTGCGCAGGCGGGGGTGCACGACCGAGGGCTGCCAGTCGACCAGCGGGCGGTGGGAGGTCTCGCCGCGGACGACGGTCAGCGTGCTGCGGTACGACAGCGGTCGCGACACCCCGTGGTACGACACCGTCGCCCGCACCCTGAACGGCACCGTGTCGCCGCTCGCCCGGCCGGGGGTGATCCGCACCTTGCCGATGTGCGCGTCGTCGGCGAAGGCCGTCAGCAGCTCCTGTGCGGCCTGGGGGTAGTTCGTCCACGAGGCGGCGGAGATCGCGTCGCCCTTCTCCCAGGCGGCGAAGAACGCGCCGGTCGCCTCCCTCACCTCGGAACCGCTGGGCGGACCGGTCTTCACGGCCGCCGCGCCCCCCGTGCCGCCGTCACCGTTCAGCGCGGACGCGATGTTGTAGACGCCGTAACCGGCCCCGCCCAGCACCGTGACGCACACGCCTCCGACGACGGCCGCCTTGACCCCGTTGCGCATGACGCGGATTCCCCTCCCGTTCGACCTGTTGAACATGTTCAAAACAGGTACCGGGAGCACTGTAAGCGGTTGTGGAGCGCTTGTGACCGGAGTTGCCGATTGTTGTCCGAACGGAGATGTGCCGTGACGGGCCCCGACCGGACGATCGACCGCCCGCTACACCCAGGTGTCCAGCCACATCCGCGACCGCCACGAGTCGATCGGGATGGCCTGGCCCGTGTAGATGGGCCAGAAGTAGATGAAGTTCCAGGCGATCAGCAGGACCAGTACGCCCGCCGCCGTCGCGCCGACCACGCGGCGGGTGTCGGTGGATCTCGGTGGGCCCACGATCGCGCCGACCATCATCGCCACCGCCAGGCACAGGAACGGCAGGAAGACGACCGCGTAGAAGAGGAAGATCGTGCGCTCCTGGTAGTGGAACCAGGGCAGGTACCCCGCCGCGATGCCGCAGGCGATGGCGCCGGCCCGCCAGTCGCGGCGGAACGCCCAGCGCCACAGCACGTAGCCGATCGCGAAGCAGGCCGCCCACCACAGCAGCGGCGTGCCGATCGCCAGCACCTCCCGGGCGCACTTCTGGCCCGCGTCCGCCGGGCAGCCGTCGGCGCCGGGGGAGGGGGACTCGTAGAAGTACGAGACGGGACGCCCCAGCACGATCCAGCTCCACGGGTTGGACTGGTACGTGTGCGGCTGGTCGAGGTGGACGTGGAACTTGTACACCTCGTGCTCGTAGTGCCACAGGCTGCGCAGCCAGTCCGGCAGGAACGCCCAGGTGCCGCCCTTGCCGTCGGTGGCCGCCCAGGTGCGGTAGTAGCCGCCCGTGCCGTCGGTCGGGGAGAGGATCCAGCCGGTCCACGAGACCACGTAGACCACCAGCGCCACCGGGATCGTCGCCACGAACGCGGCACCCGTGTCGTACTTCAGGACCGCGAGGTACGGGCGGTACGCGCCGGCCACCCGGCGGGTGCCGACGTCCCACAGGACCGTCATCACACAGAACGCGGCCAGGACGTACAGGCCGTTCCACTTCGTGCCCACGGCCAGTCCCAGCATCACCCCGGCCGTCCAGCGCCAGGGCCGCCACCCGAAGCGGAAGGTGTCCGCGGCCTGCCCGTCCGGCCGTACCCGCCCGTCCGGCCCCACCGGCAGCGCGGCGGCGAGCCGCTCCCGCGCCCGGTCCCGGTCCACCACCAGGCAGCCGAACGCGGCCACCACGAAGAACATCAGCACGCCGTCGAGCAGCGAGGTCCGGCTCATCACGAAGTGCAGGCCGTCCACCGCCATCAGCGCGCCCGCGAGGCAGCCCAGGAACGTCGAGCGGAACATCCGCCGGCCGATCCGGCACACCAGCAGCACGCTCAGCGTGCCGAGCAGCGCCGTCATGAACCGCCAGCCGAACGGGTCGAACCCGAAGACCAGCTCGCCGAGCCCGATCACGTACTTGCCGACCGGCGGGTGCACCACGTACGCCGGGTCCGTCGGGATCCCCAGGTGCCCGCCCTGCTGGAGCACCATGTCGTTGGCGTTCTTGCCGTACTGGTCCCAGCTCACCTCGAAACCGCGGTGGACCAGCGCCCACGCGTCCTTGGCGTAGTACGTCTCGTCGAATATCACCGCGCGCGGGCTGCCCAGGTTCCAGAACCGCAGCACACCCGCCAGCAGCGTCACCAGCAGCGGCCCGCCCCAGCCCGACCAGCGGGTGAGCCGCTCGGCGAGGACCGGCGGCACGCCGAGCACCCGCCACAGCCGGGGGCTCGGCTCGGCGTACGGCGGCACCAGCCGGTCGCGTACGTCACCCTCGGGCGCGTCCGAGGCCGGCGCGTACCCGAATCGGCGCAGCCGCTGCTGCCACGACGGCCGCCGGTCGTGCGGTGCCTGGTCCTGCCGGAGGTCCATGGAGGACGCGGTACTGGTCACCGCGCCATGGTAGGGAACCGGCCTGTGCGAGTCCCGCGCATGTGCGGTACCGGTCGGGAGACGGTCGGATTCCCCCCGCTCGTGCGGGCCGGCCGGGGTCCTGGTTCGCGGGCGGCCGGAACCGGGGCCGGGACTCCTGGGAGGATGGGGGGGTGACTGGAACCCTTGTCCTGGCAGGTACCCCCATCGGTGACATCGCGGACGCGCCGCCCCGGCTCGCCGAGGAACTGGCCGGCGCCGACGTCGTCGCCGCCGAGGACACCCGGCGGCTGCGCCGGCTCACCCAGGCGCTGGGCGTCACCCCCAAGGGCCGCGTGGTGTCGTACTTCGAGGGCAACGAGTCCGCCCGGACGCCGGAACTGGTCGAGGAGCTGCTCGGCGGTGCGCGCGTGCTGCTGGTGACCGACGCCGGCATGCCCTCCGTCTCCGACCCCGGCTACCGGCTGGTCGCCGCCGCCGTGGAACGGGACGTCAAGGTCACCGCCGTGCCGGGGCCGTCCGCCGTGCTCACCGCGCTCGCCCTGTCCGGGCTGCCCGTCGACCGGTTCTGCTTCGAGGGGTTCCTGCCCCGCAAGGCCGGCGAGCGGCTGTCCCGGCTGCGCGAGGTCGCGGGCGAGCGGCGCACCCTCGTCTACTTCGAGGCCCCGCACCGGCTCGACGACACCCTCGCCGCGATGGCCGAGGTCTTCGGCGCGGACCGGCGCGCCGCCGTCTGCCGCGAGCTGACCAAGACCTACGAGGAGGTACGGCGAGGTCCGCTGGCCGAGCTGGCGCGGTGGGCCGCCGAGGGCGTGCGCGGGGAGATCACCGTCGTGGTCGAGGGCGCGCCCGAGGCCGGGCCGGAGGAACTCGACGCCGCGGAGCTGGTCCGCCGGGTGCGGGTGAGGGAGGAGGCCGGAGAGCGCCGCAAGGAGGCGATCGCGGCCGTGGCGGTGGAGGCGGGGCTGCCCAAGCGGGTCGTGTTCGACGCCGTGGTCCAGGCCAAGAAGACGGATCCGAGCTGACGCGCGGCACCCTCCTGAGCAGGGCTCATCTCGGCTGAGCGCACGCCCCATGGGAGGGCAAAAGGCCGGCGTCGATGGCAAAGCCCAGCCGTCTCATTCGAGTCGGTTCGGCAAGCGATGTCCAAAACGGCTCCAATACTCGACAGGCCTGCTGCATTCGGGCCCGCGGAGGCGTCCACTGGTCGAAGGGACGCACCCGTCCAACAGGGACGCACCCGTGCAAGAGGGAGCTGGCATGAGTGACATAGCAGGGCAGACCGGTCTCCGCGGTACGGCCTCGGCCGTCGTTCACGAGTCGTATTCGTTCGCCTGCATGCGCTGCGGGCACGGCTGGGAGCAGTCGTACGAGATAGAGCACCACACGAACGCCGAGGGGGAGCAGTTCGTGCTGTACGTGGCCGACGGCCGGGTGGTGCCGTCGCCCCTCAGCCGGCCGGCCTGCCAGAACTGTGACGGTCACGTCGTGCGGATCATGCGCGCGGGCCAGGTCTCCTCGGTGCGCGGCGCGGCCCCCCGGCAGCACCACCGGGTGCCGGCGGCGGGCCCGGTCGAGGTGCCCCCGGTGCCGGGGCAGGCCGCCGGAAAACCGCACCACTGGCACCTCTCCGACCTCCTGCACCCCTTCCAGCGCGGGGCGAGCTGAACCGGTCACCGGACCGCGCGGGCATGCCCCTTTCGTAGGATCGGGGCATGCCCTCGAACGCCGGCCACAGCTCCGCAGACGACGACAAGAAGGCGGCCCCGCCCCTTCCGGCGCCCCTCCAGGTGCCCGTCGCCGACTCCCACACCCACCTCGACATGCAGTCCGGCACGGTGGAGGAGGGCCTGGCGAAGGCCGCCTCGGTGGGCGTGACGACCGTCGTGCAGGTCGGCTGCGACATCAAGGGCTCGCAGTGGGCCGCCGAGGTCGCCGCCGCCCACGCGAGCGTCCACGCCGCCGTCGCCCTTCACCCCAACGAGGCCCCGCGCATCGTCCACGGCGATCCCGACGGCTGGTCCCGGCAGGGCGCCCGGCCGGCGGGCGGCGACGCGGCGCTGGACGAGGCCCTCGCCGAGATCGACCGGCTCGCCGCACTTCCGCAGGTCAAGGGCGTCGGCGAGACCGGCCTCGACCACTTCCGCACCGGCCCGGAGGGCAAGGCCGCCCAGGAGCGGTCCTTCCGCGCCCACATCGAGATCGCCAAGCGGCACGGCAAGGCGCTCGTCATCCACGACCGGGACGCCCACGCCGACGTCCTGAGGATCCTGAAGGAGGAGGGCGCCCCCGAGCGCACCGTCTTCCACTGCTACTCCGGCGACGCCGAGATGGCCGGGATCTGCGCCCGCGAGGGCTACTTCATGTCCTTCGCCGGCAACGTCACCTTCAAGAACGCCCAGAACCTGCGCGACGCCCTCGCCGTCGCCCCGCTGGAGCTGGTCCTCGTGGAGACCGACGCGCCGTTCCTGACCCCGGCGCCGTACCGCGGGCGCCCCAACGCGCCGTACCTGATCCCCGTCACGGTGCGTGCGATGGCCGGCGTGCGCGGCATCGACGAGGACACGCTGGCCACGGCCCTGGCGGCGAACACCGCCCGGGCCTTCGACTACTGACCACCCGTTCGGAGCGCAACAGTACGTAGCCGAGTCGCTTTGGAGAGTGACCGACCCTCCGCTAGGTTCTGGGGGCCCGAACCGGACCCCTGTGGCCCCCTGGAGCGTGTCGGCGTGAGCAAGTCGAGTTACGGGACGTACGACCCCTACGGCCATGAGGCCTCCGTGTACACGGCGGAGACCCTCCCCTACGGCCTCGGCAGGGACACCTACCGGCCCGCCTACGAGGCCGAGGCGTACTTCGTCACGGAACCGGCGCCGCCGCTGCCCCGGCAGACGGCCGGCGCCGCGCAGACGCTGATCCGGGAGACGCTGGTCCCGGACGCCGTGCTCCCCGAGGCCGTGGTCCGGGAGCCGGTGAGCCCGGAGACCGAGCCGGCCGAGGAGACCCGCGGGCGGGCCGCGCGCCGGCGCCGGGCGCGCGACTCCGACCGGCCGGAGTCCGCCATGCGCCGGCTGCTGCCGCAGGCGCTGGTCGTGGCCTTCCTGGCCGGCGGCACCACCGCCTTCGTCGCCGAGGACAAGGCGATCGAGCTGAGCGTCGACGGCAGGCAGCGCAGCCTGCACACCTTCGCCGACGACGTGAGCGAACTGCTCGCCGAGGAGGGCGTGCGCGTCGGGGCCCACGACATGATCGCGCCCGCCCCCGGCACGGCGCTCGCCAGCGGCGACGAGGTCGCGGTGCGGTACGGCCGCCCCGTGCGGCTCACGCTGGACGGCCGGCGGCACGAGGTGTGGACGACGGCGCACACGGTGGAAGGGGCGCTGGACGAGCTGGGGGTGCGCGCCGAGGGCGCGTACCTGTCGACCTCGCGCTCCCAGCGCATCGGACGCGCCGGGCTCGCCCTCGACGTGCGCACCGAGCGCGCGGTCACGGTCATGGCGGACGGCCGGACCCGCACCATCCGCACCAACGCGGCCACCGTCCGGGAAGCGGTCGAGGAGGCCGGGATCACCCTGCACGGCCAGGACACCACATCGGTCCCGCAGGACAGCTTCCCGCGCGACGGGCAGACGGTGACCGTGCTGCGCGTGACCGGCAGCCGCGAGGTCCGCGAGGAGCAGATCCCGTTCCGGGTCGAACGCACCGACGATCCCTCGCTCTTCAAGGGCACCGAGGTCGTCGCGCAGCCCGGACAGCCCGGGCTGCGGCGCATCACGTACCTGCTGCGCACCGTCAACGGCGTCCGGCAGAAGCCGCGCCTGGAGCGGTCCGAGATGGTGCGCCTGCCGCGCAAGCAGGTGGTGCGGGTGGGCACCAGGCCGCGGCCCGACTCCGTGTCCGGCGCGGACCACCTGAACTGGCAGGCGCTCGCCGCGTGCGAGTCCGGCGGCCGGCCGCACGCCGTGGACCCCTCCGGCACGTACGGCGGGCTCTACCAGTTCGACACCCGCACCTGGCACAGCCTCGGCGGCACGGGCCGCCCCCAGGACGCGTCGGCGGAGGAACAGACGTACCGCGCGAAGAAGCTGTACGTACGGCAGGGGGCGAGCCCCTGGCCGCACTGCGGAGCGCGGCTGCGCGGCTAGGGAGGAGCCCCGGTGCGGCGGGCCGCGCGGTGCGGCACCCGCCCGGCGTGCCCGCCGCCCGCGGCCCCGGCACCGGACGCCTGGCGATCCGGCCCCTTCCGCCCCCGTACCCTTGTCCCCGTGAGCAGCCCCACCCCCGACGCCCTCCTCGGTCCCGCCGACATCCGTGAGCTCGCGGCAGCGCTCGGTGTCCGCCCCACCAAGCAGCGCGGCCAGAACTTCGTGATCGACGCGAACACGGTCCGCCGTATCGTCCGCACCGCCGAGGTCCGCCCGGACGACGTCGTCGTGGAGGTGGGCCCCGGCCTCGGCTCGCTCACCCTCGCGCTGCTGGAGGTCGCCGACCGGGTCACCGCCGTCGAGATCGACGACGTGCTCGCCGCGGCCCTCCCCGGCACCGTCACCGCGCGCATGCCCGACCGCGCCGACCGCTTCGCACTGGTCCACCGCGACGCGATGCACGTCACCGAACTGCCCGGCCCGGCCCCGACGGCCCTGGTCGCGAACCTCCCCTACAACGTCGCCGTCCCCGTCCTGCTGCACATGCTCGACACCTTCCCGAGCATCGAGCGGACGCTGGTCATGGTGCAGTCCGAGGTCGCCGACCGGCTCGCCGCCGCACCGGGCAACAAGGTGTACGGCGTCCCGTCCGTGAAGGCCAACTGGTACGCCGACGTGAAGCGGGCCGGGGCCATCGGGCGCAACGTCTTCTGGCCCGCCCCGAACGTCGACAGCGGCCTGGTGTCCCTGGTCCGCCGGGCCGAGCCGATCAAGACCACCGCTTCCAAGGCCGAGGTCTTCGCCGTGGTCGACGCGGCCTTCGCCCAGCGCCGCAAGACCCTGCGGGCCGCGCTCGCCGGCTGGGCCGGGTCCGCGGCGGCGGCCGAGGCCGCGCTGGTCGCGGCCGGTGTCTCCCCGCAGGCCCGCGGGGAGGCGCTGACGGTGGAGGAGTTCGCGCGGATCGCGGAGCACAAGGAGAGCGGCGAGTGAGCGTCACGGTACGGGTGCCGGCCAAGGTCAACGTCCAGCTCGCGGTCGGGGCCGCCCGCCCCGACGGTTTCCACGACCTCGCCAACGTCTTCCTCGCGGTCGGCCTGTACGACGAGGTCACCGCGACCCCGGCCGACGGCCTCCGGATCACCTGCGAGGGACCGGACGCCGACCAGGTCCCCCTGGACCGCGCCAACCTCGCCGCGCGCGCCGCGATCGCCCTCGCCGGGCGCCGGGGCATCGAGCCGAACGTCCACCTCCACATCGCCAAGGACATCCCGGTCGCCGGCGGCATGGCGGGCGGCAGCGCGGACGGCGCGGGCGCGCTGCTCGCCTGCGACCGGCTGTGGGGCACGGGGGCCTCGCGGGCCGAGCTGCTCGCGATCTGCGCCGAGCTGGGCAGCGACGTGCCGTTCAGCCTGGTCGGCGGGGCGGCCCTCGGCGTCGGGCGCGGTGAGCGGCTGACCGCGTTGGAGGTCGGCGGCACCTTCCACTGGGTGTTCGCGATGGCCGGGCGGGGGCTGTCGACCCCGGCGGTGTTCCGGGAGTTCGACCGGCTGGCGGAGGGACGCCGGATCCCGGAGCCGGTGGCTTCGCGGGAACTGCTCCAGGCGCTGGCGAAGGGGGACGCCGAGGCGCTGGCCGCGACCGTCTCCAATGACCTCCAGCCGGCCGCGCTGTCCCTCTTCCCCGAGCTGGCGGACACACTGGCGGCGGGGCGCGGGGCGGGTGCGCTCGCCGCGCTGGTCTCGGGATCCGGGCCGACGACGGCCTTCCTCACGCGGGACGCGGAGGCGGCGGAGCAGGTGGCCGGGGCGCTGCGGGCGTCGGGGACGTGTGGGGCTGTGCGCGTGGCGGCGGGGCCGGTGGCGGGGGCGACGGTGCTCTGAGGGGCTCAGCGCTTGCCGATGGTGGTCAGATCGATGTCGATGGGGTAGGGATGGTCGACCTTGATCCGGTCACGGTGCACGCCCATGTGCACGTAGGACCTGGTGAGCGGGTCGAGCTCGTAGACGTGAATGACGGGCCCGCCGGTGCTTCGGTCCTGCTCGACGCGCCAGAAACCGGGAATCCCCGCGGCCGCGTATTTCTGCGGTTTGGTCGTACGGTCGCGGGATTCGGAGTCAGGCGAGACGACCTCCACGGCGAGCAGGACATCTTCGGCCTGGAACCTGGTCTGCTCCAGCCCGGTGACCGCGTCTGCTCGGACGACGCTGACATCGGGTTCGGGGCCGTTGCGGTCATCCAGGACGACGGTCATCTCCCGTTCGACACTGAACCCCGCGGCGAGAGAGCCGTGCAGCCCGTTGACCAGCAGGTCGATCACAAGGAAATGAAAGCGGCGCTGCGGACTAACGAAAACCAGGCTCCCGTCGATCAGCTCGGTGTGCGGCGGGAGATCCGGCAGCGTGAACAGGTCGTCCACGGTGTAGCCGTCCTGCGGCGGCACCGGCCACTGGACGCGGTGCTCTAGGGACTCGGCGGCGGTCATGGTTCCTCCCGTGGACGGGATCCTGCTGCCTGCCCTCCACGGTAGCGGCCGTGTCCCGATCGAGTCACCACAAAGAGTGACCACCCCCTCACCCCCCGACCCCCTGCCCCGAAGCCCTACGCTAGAAGGCTGACCCCCGCGGCGGAGCCGCATATCGAGTCCAGCCCCGCGCACAGGAGTGAAATGGCCGTCAACCTGGTCAATGTCGAGAACGTCAGCAAGGTGTACGGCACCCGTGCCCTGCTGGACGGCGTCTCGCTCGGCGTGTCGGAAGGGGACCGGATCGGGGTCGTCGGACGCAACGGCGACGGCAAGACCACCCTCGTCCGGATGCTCGCCAAGCTGGAGGAGGCCGACACCGGGCGGATCACGCACTCCGGCGGGCTGCGCCTCGGCGTGCTGACGCAGCACGACTCCCTCGACCCGGCCGCCACCGTGCGTCACGAGGTCATCGGCGACATGGCCGACCACGAGTGGGCCGGGAACGCCAAGGTGCGGGACGTGCTGACCGGGCTGTTCGGCGGGCTGGACCTGCCGGGCTTCCCGAAGGGCCTCGACACCGTCATCGGGCCGCTCTCCGGCGGCGAGCGGCGCCGTATCGCGCTGGCCAAGCTGCTCATCGAGGAGCAGGACCTGATCGTCCTGGACGAGCCCACCAACCACCTCGACGTCGAGGGCATCTCCTGGCTCGCCGAGCACCTGCGCAACCGGCGCTCGGCGCTGGTGTGCGTGACCCACGACCGGTGGTTCCTGGACCAGGTGTGCACGCGCATGTGGGACGTGCAACGCGGTGACGTGTACGAGTACGAGGGCGGCTACTCCGACTACGTCTTCGCGCGCGCGGAGCGCGAGCGGATCGCCGCGACCGAGGAGGCCAAGCGGCAGAACCTGATCCGCAAGGAGCTGGCCTGGCTGCGGCGCGGCGCCCCCGCGCGGACGTCGAAGCCGCGCTTCCGGGTCGAGGCCGCCAACGAGCTGATCGCCGACGTGCCGCCGCCCCGGGACAGCAGCGAGCTGATGAAGTTCGCCTCCTCGCGGCTCGGCAGGACCGTCTTCGACCTGGAGGACGTGACCGTCCAGGCCGGTCCGAAGGTGCTGCTGAAGCACGTCACCTGGCAGCTCGGACCGGGCGACCGGATCGGTCTCGTCGGGGTCAACGGCGCCGGGAAGACCTCGCTGCTGCGGGCCATGGCCGCCGCGGCCCGCAGCGAGGGCGAGGAGCAGCCCGCCGGTGGCCGTATCGCCGTGGGCAAGACCGTCAAGCTGGCCTACCTGTCCCAGGAGGTCGCCGAACTCGACCCGGCCCTGCGGGTGCTGGAGGCCGTACAGCAGGTCCGCGAGCGCGTCGACCTCGGCAAGGGGCGTGAGATGACGGCCGGGCAGCTGTGCGAGACGTTCGGCTTCACCAAGGAGAAGCAGTGGACGCCGGTCGGCGACCTGTCCGGTGGTGAGCGGCGCCGGCTGCAGCTGCTGCGGCTGCTCATGGACGAGCCCAACGTCCTCTTCCTGGACGAGCCCACCAACGACCTCGACATCGAGACCCTCACCCAGCTGGAGGACGTCCTCGACGGCTGGCCCGGCTCGATGATCGTCATCTCCCACGACCGGTTCTTCGTGGAGCGCACCACGGACCGGGTGTTCGCCCTCCTCGGCGACGGCACCCTGCGGATGCTGCCGCGCGGCATCGACGAGTACCTGGAGCGGCGCCGGCGCATGGAGGAGGCGGTCTCCGCGCAGACCGCCGCCGTGGCACCGAAGCCGGCCACCGCGGAGAAGAGCGCCGCCGACCAGCGGGCCGCGAAGAAGGAACTCCAGAAGATCGAGCGGCAGTTGGACAAGATCTCCGAGAAGGAGTCCGCGCTGCACGCCCAGATCGCCGACAACGCGACCGACTTCGCGAAGGTGGCCGAACTCGACGCCCGGCTGCGGGACCTGGCCGGGGAGCGCGAGGAACTGGAACTGCGCTGGCTGGAACTGGCGGAGGACGCCTGACGCCCGTCGCGTGAAGGGGGCGTGAAGGCGCATAACAACGGCATCACGGGCCGGTCCTCCCTTGGGAACAGGGGAGGACGCGGCCCCGTGTGCTGTCTGTGCCGGGTGATAGAAAGAGCCGTCTGAGAACTGTCTGTAAAGCGACCTTGGGTCCGTCACGAACCTCAGGGCGTGGCTAAAAATCAGTGAACGAGGGGGAAGAGCGCTGATGACTCAGCCGCCCAACCAGCCGCCGCAGGGCGGGTTCGGAGCGCCGCAGGACCAGCCGCCGCAGGGCGGTGGTTTCGGTCCGCCCCCGCAGACGCCACCCGCGCAGAGCGGTTTCGGCCCGGCCCCGCAGACCCCGCCCGCGCAGGGCGGTTTCGGCGCTCCCCAGCCGCCCGCCACGCCCCCGCAGCCGCCGCAGCCGGGTTACGGCTACCCGCAGCAGCCGGGTCCGTACGGCGCCGCCCCCGGTCCCTACGGCCATCCGCAGCAGCCGGGCCCGTACGGCGCCCCGCAGCCCGGTTACGGCCACCCGCAGCAGCCGCCGTACCCGGGCATGCCCGGCGGTGCGCCCGGCGGTCCCGTCCCCGGCCCGCAGGGCTCCCGGAAGAAGACGGCGCTGATCATCGGTGCCGCGGTGGCCGCGCTGCTCGTCATCGGCGGCACGGTGTTCGCGGTGTCCGGAGGCGGCGACGACGGCGGCGGCGAGAAGAAGCCCGTCGCCCGGCACAGCGACGACTCCAAGCACTCCGCCACCTCCTCGCCGACGGCGTCCGGCGGCGAGGACCCGGAGAACCTCAACAAGGACCGCCAGGCCGGCGAGGCGAAGGTGCTCTGGTACAAGCCGGCACCGGACGCCCCGGCCTCCGGTGCCGACGCACCCGGCACGTGGATCACCGGCGACACGGCGGTGAAGGCGGCGTACAAGCAGGTCTTCGCCTTCCGCACCGCAGACGGCGGCACCGCCTGGGGCCCGCTGTCCTTCCCGCAGAAGATCTGCGCGGCCACCCCGCAGAAGTCGGCCGACGACAAGGTCGTCGTGGCGTACATGAACGGCGGCGGCGACCGCGCCAAGTGCAACCAGCTCCAGCAGCTGGACCTGCGCACCGGCGAGAAGGGCTGGACCGCCGAGGTCGCCGACGGCGGGCTGTTCGACAGCGCGATGTCCGTCGAACTCACGGTCAGCGGGAAGACGCTGATGGTGGGCCGTTCGCAGTCGGGCACGGCGTACGACATCGGCACCGGCAAGAAGCTGTACGACAAGAAGAAGTACGGCGCGGCCTGCTTCCCGGCCGCCTTCGCCGGCAGCACCGGCCGGCTGATCCAGGTGGCCTCCTGCGGCGCCGGCACCGGCAAGGAGCACGAGGAGATCCAGGAGCTCGACCCGGCCACCGGCAAGGTGCGCTGGACCCAGACCGTCAAGAAGGGCTGGGAGGTGACCCGGACGTACTCGGTCGACCCGCTCGTGGTCTACCTGACCAACCGGGACAAGAAGGCCTGGAACATCTCCACCTTCGACAAGAACGGCAAGTTCCGTTCCGAGGTCAAGGTGAACGAGAAGTTCGCGCCCCGCTGCGGCTGGGCCGTCCTGGAGCGGGAGTTGCAGGGCTGCCAGGGTGTCGCGGTCGACAAGGACACCTTGTACCTGCCCACCGACTCCACCGTCAGCGCCAACGAGATCGTCGCGATCAGCCTCGCCGACGGCAAGGCGAAGTGGCGCGTCGGCTCCCCGACGGACCGGCCGATGGCGCCGGTGAAGGTCGAGGACGGCAAGCTCGTCGCGTATGTGCAGCCGTCGTACGACACGGGCGGCCAGGTGGTGTCGGTGCCGGTCGCCGGCTCCTCCCACAAGACGACCCGGCTGCTGCAGAACCCGCAGGGCGCCGCCGGCGCGGAGAACGCCTTCTACGACGGCGTCGTCGACTGGAGCGGCGGGCGGCTGTTCATCTCCTCCGGCCGGCTGTCCGGCGACGACGACTCCAAGGAGAAGCTCATGATGGCCTTCGGCGACTGAGCCCGGCCCGCCCGCCCGGCCCCAGCCCGTTCCTCCCGAGCCCGCCGTCGCCGTACGGCCTCCCGAGCGTCCCCGAGGTACCCGGACCATGACCCAGCCGCCCCCGCCGCCCCAGCAACCCCCGAGTCAGCCGCCCCACCAGCCCCCGAGCCAGCCGCCGAACCCGCCGGCCGGCCCGCCGCCGCAGCCGGGGTACGGCTACCCGCAGGCCCCGCCCCCGCAGCCGCCCACCCAGCCGCAGCCCGGCTACGGCTACCCGGGCGCGCAGCCGAACCCGTACGCCCAGCAGCCCCCGACCCAGCCCGCGGCGCCGCCCCCGGGCTACGGCGCCCAGCCGCACAACCCCTACGCGCAGCCCACGCAGCCCATGCCGGGCGGGCAGCCGGGGTACGGCCATCCGGGCCAGGGCCTGCCGCCGAGCGTGCCGATGCAGCCGCAGCCGGTGCCGGGCGGCGGCGGCCGGAACAACGCCGTACTGCTCATCGTCGTCGCGGCGGTCGTCGCCATCGCGCTGATCGTCGGCGGCGGCATCTGGTACGCCAAGTCCTCCGGTGACGACGGCAAGCAGCACGACACCGCCTCCTCCAGCGGCGGCTCTGGCGGCAAGGACGGCTCCGGTGGCACCGGCGGCGGTGGCGGCAAGGAGAAGGCGCCGGCCGACCCGGCCGCCAAGGTGCTCTTCAAGGTGCCGCTGCCCAAGGCGGACGACACGACCAGCACCGTGGGCTCCTGGCTGACGGACACCGTCTACGCCAAGAGCGGCATCGCCGAGATCGTCGGCTACGACCCGGCCAAGGGCACCGAGCGGTGGACGATCAAGCTGCCCGGCCCGATCTGCGCGGGCAGCCACCACGTCACCTCCGACGGCCTGACCGCGATCACCTTCCAGCCGAAGATGCCCGCGAAGGGCTCCACCGCGGGCTGCAGCCAGATCGCGGCGATCGACCTCGCCGCGGGCAAGAAGCTGTGGACGAAGACCGTCGAGTCCGGTGACTTCCCGATCACCTTCCAGAACGTGACGGTCGCCCAGCACACCGTCGCGGTCGGCAGCTCCGACGGCGGCGCCGCGTTCGACATCGGTTCCGGCAAGGCGCTGTGGCAGCCGAAGCCGGACGACACCTGCCGTGACGTGGGGTACGCCGGCGGCACCCGGCTGGTCGCGGTGCGCAAGTGCGGCGAGTACGACAACCCGCAGCTGAACATCCAGACCATCGACCCGGCCGGCGGCGAGGTGATCTCCGAGTACCGGATGCCGGCCGGCGTCGACTACCCCTCCATCGTCTCCACCGACCCGCTGGTGGTCGCGGCGGACGTCGGACAGAGCGCGGGCGACGGCAGCGGTGTCTCGGACTACTTCTCCATCGACGACAAGACCGGCAAGCTGCTCGCCCGCATCCCCGCACCCGGCGACACCTACGGCGGCCGCTGCGACGGCATCACCCGGATCGAGGACTGCAAGCAGGTCGTGGCGGGCAACGGCAGGCTGTACCTGATGACCGAGCCGCACGACGGCTCGGGCGACTACACCCGGACCAACGAGATCGTCTCCTTCGACCTGAAGACCGGCAAGCCCACCGGCCAGCGCGCCGAGGCCGGTGACGGCTACACCCTCTCCCCGCTGCGCCTGGACGGCCGCAACCTGCTCGCCTACAAGGCGCCGCCCTACAACAAGGGCGGCCAGGTCGTCAGCCTCGACGGCGGTTCGTTCAAGGCGACCAAGCTGCTGGAGAACCCGTCGGTGAAGAGCGTGCGGGACTCGGAGGCCAACCTGCTGCCGGAGTACTCCGAGCTGCTCTTCGGCAAGGGGCGGCTGTACATGTCCGCCGTGTGGGCCAAGGAGCGGGACATGTCGTCCTCCAGCAAGGAGTACCTGGTGATGGCGTTCGGCACCGGCGGCTGACGCCCGCGCCCCACCGTTCGCCGGACTCGCCCGAATGGGTGACTTGCCGAGGAGTGCCCCGGATTTCATCGATCCGGGGCACTTCTCATGAAGAGGGGCAGCGCCACGTCGAACAAGCGTGTAGCTTCCGGGGGCATGAAGGGCGGGGGTGCCGGGGGGACTGGGGGGTTGGTGTATGGGAGTGCGGCTCATGGTCGTGGACGACCATCGGCTGCTGGCGGAGGCGCTGGCGTCGGCGCTCAAGCTGCGCGGGCACCGGGTGGTCGCCTCGGCGGCGCCGGCGGCGGGGGCGGCGGACCTGGTGATCGCGCGGGCGCCCGAGGTGTGCCTGCTGGGTACGGCGGCACCGGCCGAGCCCGGGGCCTTCGACCCGGTCGTGAAGATCAAGCGGGAGCGTCCGCAGGTGGCGGTGCTGGTGCTGGGCCCGGTGCCGTCGCCGCGCGGGATCGCGGCGGCCTTCGCCGCGGGGGCGTCGGGGTACGTGCGGCACGACGAGCGGATCGAGGGGGTCGAGCGGGCCATCATGAAGGCCCGGGCCGGGGAGGCGGCGGTGGCCCCGCTGCTGCTGCAGGGCGCCTTCGGTGAACTGCTGAACCCGGCCGCGCAGCCCGACGACGAGGCGCAACGGCTGCTGGAGATGCTCACGCCGCGGGAGGTGGAGGTGCTGGTCCGGGTGGCCGACGGCGAGGACACACGGCGGATCGCGGCGGGCATGGGCATCGCCCCGAGCACGGCCCGTACGCATGTCCAGCGGGTCCTGATGAAGCTGGGGGTGGGGTCCAGGCTGGAGGCGGCGGCGCTGGCCGCCAGGACGGGCCTGCTGGACCGCGCGGGTCCGTTGGACTCCGGCTCGCCCTAGGCGTCCCGCAGGAGGCGCGGACGTCCAGCCCCGCGCCCCCCGCAGCCGGCGTGTTACTCCGCCCGCTCCTCCGGCAGCCCCTCCGGAGGCAGCGGCGGAGGCGTGGGCCGGAGCTTCAGCCAGGCCAGGAAGAAGATGCCCAGGAGCAGCATGCCGATCCCGGTCCACAGGTTGATGTTGACGCCCTCGGCCTTGTCGATCGCGGCCTGGGAGTCGGTGATCCCGGTGATCGTGACGATGACGCCGTAGACGACGAACAGTCCGCCGATGATGCGGCGCAGGTCGAAGATCCGTGCCGCCGTCGCGGACTTGGTCTCCAGCTCGGAGACCTGCCGCGCCACCTCCTCCTCGGTGTAGCGGTGACGGTCGGGGCGCTCAGGGTGCTCGGTCATGGTTTCCTCGATCCTCCCGCGTCAGAACGAGAACGGGATGTAGCAGGCGGCGGCGAGAACGACCGCGCCCCAGCCCAGCAGGGCCGGCTTGCGGTACCACGCGTCGTCGCCCTCGGCGGGCGGCTCGGACATGCCGGGGGAGCGGGTGCCGTAGACGAGGCCCTGCAGTTCCTCCGCCGGCTTCGGCTTGGTGAACAGGGACACCGCGACCATCACCACCGCGCCGGCGACGAAGCCCGCGATCGCGGAGACGAAGTTGGCGCCCTGGTCGGTGGGGATCGAGATGATGCCCTTCTTGTACAGCACGAAGTAGTTGACCATCGCGGTGACGGTGCCGGCGAGCAGGCCCCAGAACCCGGACTTCGCGGACGCCCGCTTCCAGAACATGCCGACGATGAACACGACGAACATCGGCACGTTGAAGAAGGAGAACAGCGTCTGCAGGTAGCTCATGATGTTGGAGAACGAGGACGCCAGGAACGCCGTGCCGACCGAGGCGGCGACGCCGATCGCGGTGATCAGCCGGCCGAACCGCACGTAGTAGGCGTCCTCCCGGCCGCGCACCACGTACTTGGCCCAGATGTCGTTGGTGAACACCGTGTTGAACGACGACACGTTCGCCGCCATACCGGCCATGAAGGCCGCCAGCAGACCGGTGACGGCGATGCCGAGCACACCGTTGGGCAGCAGTTCCTGCATCAGGTAGGGGATGGCGTCGTTGTACTGGTAGCCGGAGCCGGCGGTTCCGAACTTCGGGATCAGCGCGGCGGCGACCAGGCCCGGGATCATGACCAGGAAGACGATGAAGATCTTGGGGTAGGCCGCGATGAGCGGCGTGCGCTGACCCGCCGAGAGGTTCTTCGCGGACAGGGCGCGCTGCACCTCGGCGAAGTTGGTGGTCCAGTAGCCGAAGGAGAGCACGAAGCCGAGGCCGAGGACGATGGTGAGCCAGTTGGCGCCGAGCGGGTTGGCCTGGCCGATGCCGGTGCCTCCCCAGGCCGTGGTGAAGTCGGCACCGTGGGTCGCGGTGAGCTTGTCGGTCAGCCCGCCCCAGCCGCCGACCTTCTTCAGGCCGAGGATCGTGATCGGGATGAGCGCGGCGAGGATCACGAAGAACTGGAGGACCTCGTTGTAGATCGCCGAGGACAGGCCGCCCAGGGTGATGTACGCGAGGACGAAGGCGCCGGCGACCACGATGGCGACCCACTGCGGCCAGCCGAGCAGGGCCTCGACGACGATCGCGAGGGCGTAGAGGTTGACGCCCGCGATGAGGATGGCGGCGAACGCGAACAGGACCGAACTGAGCAGGTGGGCGGCCCGGTCGAAGCGCAGCAGCAGGAACTCGGGGACCGAGCGGACCTTGCTGCCGTAGTAGAAGGGCATCATCACCAGGCCGAGGAAGACCATGGCGGGGATGGCGCCGACCCAGTACCAGTGGACGGTGTAGGCGCCGTACTGGGCGCTGTTGGCGGCCATGCCGAGGATCTCGGTGGCGGCCAGGTTCGCCGAGATGAAGGCCAGACCGGTGATCCACGCGGGCAGCGAGCGTCCGGACAGGAAGAAGTCGAGGCTGGTCTTCACCGAGCGCCGGGCGGCGAAGCCGATGCCGAGGACGACGACGAAGTAGATCGCCAGGATCGTGTAGTCCAGCCAGTTGGTGGGGAGCCGTAGCTCCGCCGCCAGGTAGGCGGGGGCGTCTGTGGGGGTTTGCATGAGAACTCGCTTCGTTGCGCGAACTGATCCAGAGCGGAACCTACGCCGTCGTGTTCAGTATTTGAACACTCCTGCTGGTGTTCTTTGTTTGATTGTGATCGACCAGGGGGGTGTCGGAGTGTGATCTGTTATGTTTGATTGTGTTGAGTGATGGGGTGAGGGCAGTGCGGCCGCACCCGTGGGGCCCGAACAAGGAGTCCGGCGTGAAGAAGACCTCGACCCGGCTGGCCGACGGTCGTGAGCTGATCTACTACGACCTGCGGGACGACACCGTGCGCGACGCGGTCGACCGGCGCCCGCTGGACCGTACGGTCACCACGTCCGAGATCCGCCGCGACCCGCTGCTCGGCGACTCCGTCGCCGTCGCCTCCCACCGCCAGGGCCGCACCTACCACCCGCCGGCCGACGAGTGCCCCCTGTGCCCCACGCGGGGCGACCGGCTCAGCGAGATCCCCGACTCCTCGTACGACGTCGTCGTCTTCGAGAACCGGTTCCCCTCCCTCGCCGGCGACTCCGGCCGCTGCGAGGTCGTCTGCTTCACCTCCGACCACGACGCCTCCTTCGCCGGCCTCACCGAGGACCAGGCGCGGCTGGTGCTGGACGCGTGGACGGACCGCACGTCGGAGCTGTCGCATCTGCCCTCCGTCGAGCAGGTGTTCTGTTTCGAGAACCGCGGTGCCGAGATCGGAGTGACCCTCGGCCACCCGCACGGACAGATCTACGCCTACCCCTTCACCACCCCCCGCACCGCGCTGATGCTCCGCTCGCTCGCCGCCCACAAGGAGGCCACCGGCGGCGAGAACCTGTTCGACGCGGTCCTCGCGCGGGAACTCGCCGGTGAGCGGGTCGTCCTTGAGGGTGAACACTGGGCGGCCTTCGTGCCGTACGCGGCGCACTGGCCCTACGAGGTCCACCTGTACCCGAAGCGCCGCGTGCCCGATCTGCTCGCGCTGGACGAGGCGGCACGCACAGAGTTCCCCCAGGTGTATCTGGAACTCTTGAGGCGCTTCGACCGGATCTTCGGCACGGGTGAGGCTCCGACGCCGTACATCGCGGCCTGGCACCAGGCCCCGTTCGGCGCGCTGGAGGAGTTCGACGGCGTGACGCGTGACGACTTCGCGCTGCACCTCGAGCTTTTCACCATCCGCCGCACTTCCGGCAAGCTGAAGTTTCTCGCGGGTTCCGAGTCCGGCATGAACGTGTTCATCAACGACGTGCCGCCGGAGCGCGCGGCCGAGCGACTGCGAGAGGTAGCGAGTTCATGAAGTACCTGGTGACGGGTGGGGCAGGATACGTCGGCAGTGTCGTGGCCCAGCACCTGCTGGAGGCCGGCCACGAGGTCACCGTCCTCGACAACCTCTCCACGGGCTTCCGCGCGGGCGTGCCCGCGGGTGCCGCGTTCGTCGAGGGCGACATCCGCGACGCCGCCAAGTGGCTCGACCCCTCCTTCGACGGCGTGCTGCACTTCGCCGCGTTCTCGCAGGTCGGAGAGTCGGTGGTGAAGCCGGAGAAGTACTGGGAGAACAACGTCGGCGGCAGCATGGCGCTGCTCGCCGCGATGCGCGAGGCCCGCGTCCGCACGCTGGTGTTCTCCTCCACCGCGGCCACCTACGGCGAGCCGGAGCAGACCCCGATCCCGGAGACCGCCCCGACCCGTCCCACCAGCCCCTACGGCGCCTCCAAGCTCGCCGTCGACCACATGATCACCAGCGAGGCGGTCGCCCACGGCCTGGCCGCGGTGTCGCTGCGCTACTTCAACGTCGCCGGGGCGTACGGCGCGCACGGCGAGCGCCACGACCCCGAGTCGCACCTCATCCCGCTGGTCCTCCAGGTCGCCCAGGGCCGCCGCGACGCCATCTCGGTCTACGGCGACGACTACCCGACCCCCGACGGCACCTGCGTCCGCGACTACATCCACGTCGCCGACCTGGCCGAGGCCCACCTGCTGGCGCTGACGGCCGCCCGGCCGGGCGAACACCTGATCTGCAACCTCGGCAACGGCAACGGCTTCTCCGTCCGCGAGGTCATCGAGACCGCCCGCGAGGTCACCGGCCACCCGATCCCGGAAGCGACCGCCCCGCGCCGGGGCGGCGACCCCGCCGTCCTGGTCGCCTCCGCGGACACCGCCCGCGAGAAACTGGGCTGGAACCCGACCCGCGCGGACCTCGCGGGCATCGTCGCGGACGCGTGGGAGTTCGCGCAGAGCATCGCAAGGGAGCAGTAGTGGGGGCACAGCAGGTCGCCGAGCGCTTCGCCGAGCTGTACGGGACGGAGCCGGAGGGGGTGTGGGCGGCGCCGGGCCGGGTCAACCTGATCGGCGAGCACACCGACTACAACGACGGCTTCGTCATGCCGTTCGCGCTGCCGCACCAGGCACTCGCGGCGGTCTCCCGCCGCACCGACGGCGTCCTGCGCCTGCACTCGGCGGACATCGAGGGCGGCATCGCGGAACTGCGCCTGGACGCCCTCGCCCCCGGCACCGACCACGACTGGACGGCGTACCCGGCGGGCGTGGTCTGGGCCCTGCGCGAGGCGGGCCACGAGATCACCGGCGCGGACGTCCACCTGTCCTCGACGGTCCCGACGGGCGCCGGCCTCTCCTCCTCGGCCGCCCTGGAGGTCGTGACCGCCCTCGCCCTGAACGACCTGTACGACCTGGGCCTCCAGCGCTGGAGACTGGCCCGCCTGTGCCAGCGCGCCGAGAACGTCTACGTCGGCGCGCCGACCGGGATCATGGACCAGACGGCGTCGGCCTGCTGCGCGCGGGGCCACGCCCTGTTCCTGGACACCCGCGACCTGTCCCAGCAGCAGATCCCGTTCGACCTCGCGGCCGAGGGCCTGCGTCTGCTGGTCGTGGACACCCAGGTCAAGCACGCCCACAGCGGCGGCGAGTACGGCAGGCGCCGGGCCGGCTGCGAGAAGGGCGCGGCCCTGCTCGGCATCGACGCCCTGCGGGACATCCCCTACGACGGCCTGGACACGGCCCTCGCCCGCCTCGGCGACGAGGAGGAGGTGATCCGCCTCGTGCGGCACGTGGTGACCGAGGACCAGCGGGTCGAACGCACGGTGGCCCTGCTCCGCGCCGGCGACCCCCGCTCCATCGGCCCGGTCCTCACCGAGGGCCACGCCTCCCTCCGCGACGACTTCCGCATCTCCTGCCCGGAGCTGGACCTGGTCGTGGACACCGCCCTCACCCACGGCGCCCTCGGCGCCCGCATGACGGGCGGCGGCTTCGGCGGCTCGGCGATCGTCCTGGCGGAGGCGGCCGACGTCGACACCCTCACCAAGACGATCGAGGAGGCCTTCGCGGCAGCGGCCTTCACCCCGCCCCGCGTCTTCGAGGCAGTGCCGTCGGCGGGGGCCTGCCGGGTGGTCTGACGCTCGTCGTCCCTACCGGCCCCGTACGCGGTCACCGTGTACGGGGCCGATGTCGTCACCGGCACCGCGCTCGAAAGGCGAAGGTCCCTGCCCGCCGCGTGACTTGCCGCGGCCCGGCGGTAATGTACACGCCCGTCACCGCCGTGCCCGGCTGTGCACCAGGAGAGGCGGGGAGGCCACAAATGGCGTGGGAGGAGTGGGACCAGCTGAAGGCCCAGGCGGCCGATCGGCATTCCACACGCATGCAGCTCAATCAGTACCCGGCCGACCAGGGCGGGGGCAGCAGCAAGGGAGACCTTGTCGTAGGGCACAAAGACCTCGAAGCGGTCGGTAAGGCGGCCCATGAGCTGTTCGACCACTTCACGACCTACAGCGGGCACGCGCGCGTCACCTCCGAGGCGGCGGCGGGCGGACTCAAGGGCGAGGGTTTCGCCCTGGGAGACGCGCTGGAGCATGTGACGCAGCGATGGAGCGAGCAGACGAAGACCCTGCTGGACGCCTGCGCGCACATCTCCAACCACCTGCGCTACACCAAGAACCGGCACGATGCCGACGACTCCTACATCGCCGGCTCGGTTAGCAGCATCTCGGCGCTCGACGAGGGCTTCGACGACCGGAAGGGCCACTGACGCCGATGGACCTCGACGCACTGCGCCACGGCAACTTCTCCAAGCTCGGCGAAGCCGTCACCGACTGGGAACAGATGACGAAGAAACTCGCCGACCTGAAGAAGGACGCCGAGGACAACCTCAAGGGGAAAGCTGACAAAGCCAAGTGGGCGGGAGTCAACGCGTCCGTCAGCCGGGAGTTCATCGCCAAGACCGCCGCAGAGTTCGCCGACGCGCACACACAGGCCGACTCCATCACCAAGATTCTCAATGACACGCATGGCGAACTCATCAGCTTCCGCACCCAACTCAACGACGCGATCAAGCGGGCCAATGACAAGAACCTGACTGTGATCGACAACCATGACGGCACGTTCTCCGTCATGGGCAACACCCGCCCGGACTGGACGTCCGACCCCAGCGGGAACACCGGCGCGACGGACCAGAAGGTGGTCGACGCCTTCCGTAACGAGATTCAGGGCATTCTGAGCAAGGCGACGGAGAGCGACAACAGCGCGGCGAAGGTGCTCAAACTCCTTGTCGACCAAGCCAAGTACGGTTTTTCCGACGCCTCGTACGAGAACCGGGACGACGCGGTCCAGGCCGTCGCCGCGGCGGAGAAGCTCGCGAAGATGGCCAAACACCCCGACGACATGTCCCTCGACGACACCGCCGCCTTCAACCGCGAGATGGCGAAATACCACGACGACCCCCTTTTCGCGGAACAGTTCGCGACCCGCCTGGGGGCCAAGGGGACGCTTCAGTTCTGGGTCGACATGGCCCATTCCCACGCCGGTGCCAAGGGCTCGGAACTCCAGGCGATGAAGGATCTGCAGACCAACCTCAGCTTGACCCTGGCCACGGCGACCTTCTCGGACACGGACGCGATGCGGGGGTGGAAGAAGGACCTTCTCGCCGAGACCACCACCAACTTCCGCGATCCCAAGTCACCCAGCCCGATCGGCGCGCTCGGCTACCAGGTCATCAGCAGCCTCATGCGCGACGGCCAGTACGACACGGAGTTCCTCGACGACTACCGCAAGGACCTCTTCAAGGCGGACAGGGGAGCGGGGGGCTCGAACACGGACGACCGGTGGGTCAAGGGGTACGACGGCCTGGATCTGATCTTCGGTGACGGCAACGGCCGGGACCCGCTGGAGGGACTGTTCGACGGCCTTTCCCACAACCCCGAGGCTGCCGAGCACGCCTTCGAGTCCAAGCCAGACCTTGACCACATGCTCGCCACGACCAAGTACACCGACCGGGGAGAGTCCCTCGGGCGCGCCCTGGAGAGCGCGGTCACCGGGGTCGCCGACGGCGACACCTACTCCGGGGCCCCACCGCACAGCGCGGCCCAGGTCAAGATCATGGCGAACATCATGCAGGCGGTGGCCGATCCCAACGGTGGCGGGGACCTGGTGTCCAAGGGGCTCGGTGGGAGTTTCGGGGACATGGCCGCCGCGTACATGCCGGAAATCAGCTGCGCCATCAAGGGACCGGAGAGTGAGGCCGTCTTCCTCACCAACAGTGAGACCCCAAGAGGTCTCAATCTCACGGACGTCACGCGTTTCCTGTCGGCCACCGCCGCTGACCCCGCCGGGCGGGCAGGGATCATTTATGGCGAGAGCATCTACACCGGAAGTCTCTTGCAGGAGCACCTGTCGAACCCCGATCTGTTCGACGGCGATCAGAAACAGGTTCTCAATGACATCGGCAGGAACGCCGGCATCATCGAGGGGATCGTCGGGCATTCCGCGGCGAACTCGGAAGTCGGCAAGGCCATCGACGGCGAGAAGGAGTTCAACGAAGAGCTCAAGGCCAAGGGGGACTTCGCTAAGACCTGGGTCTCGATCGGCTTGACCGGCCTCAAGGTCCCGGCGCAGTACGGCGGCGATGTCATGGGGTCCGTGATCGGGGGTGGAGCCGGGGCCGTTGCCGGTGCTGCCGTCGACCGTCTGCTCGACGAGCAGCAGATGAAGGGTGCCGAGGATCAGGGGCTGTACTACTCCAGCAAGGATCTGTTCGCGATGCGGGACTCGGTCAGCCAGCAGACGATCTGGTCGGTGGACGACGCCTTGGCGCGTAACCACGTGCACCTGCCGAAGGACGAGATCGACGACTCCGTGGGGCAGGCCGTCAATGACGGCTGGAAGGATGCCGACTACTACCTGAACCGCTCGAAGGTGAAGTATGGCTGAGACAGGATCTGCCCGTCCGGGGAAGGGCCGCCCTGTGAAGCGGGTCTACTCCGTACGAGCGTTCTTTATCGCGGTGACGGTCCTCGCGCTGGTGTGCGGCGGTCTCTTCCTGTTCTTCGTGAAAGGGCTGTATCTGCTCCCGGACAAGGTCTGCGAGGCTTCCGTCCAGCGAGATCTCGTCATCCGCACTCTGCCGCGGGCGCGCGCAGCGGACGAATGGGCGGATCACCAAGGTGGCGGCGGTCGCGAGTTCATGTTCGATTGTCGTGTCTCGACCAGCGATCACTCGATTCTGTCGGGAGGGGTGAACCTACGGGAGTCGTCCGAGGCCGACTGGGTGGACGGCTACAGCGGTTCCGCGGGCACCGCTGTCGTGCGGACCTCGGCGGGCCGGGTGGCAGGACTGGCGCAGGTCGACGCCGACCACGGCGTCGCTTCCGTGTACGTGCCCTGTGAGCCGAAGGGCCCCAAGGAAGGGGCGGACGGCACGTCCGGGCCCCGTGCCCTGGTGGCGGAGGCCAGTGTCACCGGGAAAAGCAGGGTCTCAGGCGCGGCCCTGCGTCAGGCCCTGACCGACTTCGCCTATCAGCTCACCCGCCACGCCTTTGACCTGGCCGAGTGCAAGGGGCCGGGGGGCTTCCCCGCGCAGCTGCCGCGCTACGACCGCTGACGGAGGACGACTTCCGCACCCGCCCGGACGGCCCCGGGGCCGCCGGGTGGTCTGAGACCCGTTCAGGCCAGGCGTTTCGTCAGTGTGTACTCCGTGATCCCCGGCGGGTAGTCGGGGATCACGCACACCACCTCGTAGCCCTGTTTCCGGTAGAACTCCGGCGCCTGGAAGTCCCAGGTCTCCAGGCGGGAGGCGGTGCAGCCGCGGTCGGTGGTGGCGAGGCGTTCGGCCTCGGTGAGCAGACGGGTGCCCAGGCCGGTGCCGCGGTGGGCGGTGTCGACCCACAGGTAGGTGATGTGCAGCCAGGTCGTCCAGGTGTGGCCGACCAGGCCGCCCGCCAGGTCGCCGGCGGGGTCCAGCGCCCAGACGTGGAGGGGGGCCTCGCGTTCGCCGGGCGTGCCGCGCAGGGCCGCGAGCACCGGGGACGCCGACGTGTTGGTGTCCCGCAGCCGGGAACGGAGCAGATCACGTCGGGCTTTGTCGACTTCCGCCTCAATACGAAACATGCGGCACACGATAAACGTGCCGGACGGCCAGTTCTGTAAATCTGCTTCCGCTGCGTGCTCCCATCCGTACTCTGTGGAACAGCACCGGTGGGGGCCGGTGCCGCATCAGGGGGCGAGACAGGCGGGTACGGCACCCGCGGAGGGGTGGCAGTCTCCGCAACGGCGGCGGCCGTGCGGCGCGCGTCCTTGTCCGTGGGTGTCGTACCCGTATTGGTCGTCGTCCTCCGGATCCTCCGGATTCGTCCGGGCCGGCCTGTTTCCGGAGCCTTCCGGACTTGGTATCCCCTGCTCCGCGCGGAGCCCGGGGAAGGGGGTTACGTGATTCGCACCCGAGTCCTGGTCGTGGACGACCACCGCATCTTCGCCGAGTCGCTCGCCGCCGCGCTGGCCGCCGAGCCCGACGTCGACGTCGCCGCGGCCGGCAGCGGTCCTGCCGCGCTGCGCTGTCTGGAGCGCGCGGCCGGAGACGGCAGACGTTACGACGTGCTGCTGGTCGACGCCGACCTCGGCGGCCGGCTCCCCGGTGTCCGTCCGGCCGTACCCGTGCAGGAGGGCGACGAGGAGGGCCTGGTCGACGGCATCTCGCTGGTCACCGGGGTCCGCGCGGCCCAGCCCGCCGTACGGATCGTCGTCCTCGCCGAGAAGGACGACCCGCGCCGCGCGGCCCTCGCGCTGCAGGCCGGGGCCTCCGGCTGGGTCGCCAAGGACTGCTCGCTGTCGCGGCTGCTGACGGTGATCCGGGGGGTGCTGCGCGACGAGACCCATCTGCCGCCCGCGCTGCTCACCGGGGTGCTGAAGGAGCTGACGGCGGCCCGCAGGCACCGCACCGAGAGCGAGCGGCTGGTGGAGTCCCTCACCCCGAGGGAACGGGAGGTGCTGCGCTGCATGGTCGCCGGGCTCGGCCGCAAGGCCGTCGCCGAGCGGCTGTTCCTCTCCCCGCACACCGTCCGCACCCATATGCAGAACGTCCTCGGCAAACTGGGCGTCCACTCCACCCTGGCCGCCGTCGCCCTGGCCAGACGGGCGGGCGTCGGCCCGGCGGAGCTGGGGTCCGCCGGGCGGGTCGTGCCGGAGGAGACGAACAGTGCCTGACCCGCTCACGTGAGCGGAGGGGCACAGAGCGGGCCCCGGTGCGGCCGGGTGCGCTCCGCGCCCTCAGCCGGGGATGTTGTCGAACGGGGCGGTCAGCTGGCGCAGCAGGCCGGCCAGTTCGGCGCGCTGGGCGCGGGAGAGCTCGCCGAGGATGGCCCGCTCCTGCTCCAGCAGGCCCGCCAGTGCCTGGTCGGCGCGGTCGCGGCCCTCGTCGGTCAGCCGGACGAGGACGCCCCTGCGGTCGCTCGGGTCGGGCAGCCGCTCCACCAGGCCCTTCTTCGCCAGCCGGTCGATGCGGTTGGTCATGGTGCCGGAGGTGACCAGGGTCTGGGTGAGCAGCTGGCCGGGGGAGAGCTGGTACGGCGTTCCCGCGCGCCGGAGCGCGGTCAGCACATCGAACTCCCAGGGCTCCAGCTGGTGCTCGGAGAAGGCGAGCCGGCGGGCGCGGTCCAGGTGCCGGGCGAGTCGGCTGACCCGGCTCAGTACTTCCAGCGGCTCCACGTCGAGGTCCGGGCGCTCCCGGCGCCACGCTGCGACCAGCCGATCGACCTCGTCCTCCATGGAGATCAGTGTAGTGGTTGTGTCGACGTGAAGTCTCTTGATGTCGAGTGTCTTGACGGCGAGATAAATGGGCGGGGAGAGTGGGAGGCATGACGACGCCCCGCTGGGACCCCGCCCAGTACCTCCGCCACGCCGGGCACCGGGCCCGGCCCTTCACCGACCTCCTCGCCCGGATCCCGGAACTCCCCGGCGACCGCCCCCGCATCGCCGACCTCGGCTGCGGCCCCGGCAACGTCACCGCCCTGCTCGCCGACCGCTGGCCCACCGCCCACATCACCGGCTACGACAACTCACCCGAGATGCTCGACAGGGCCCACGTCGACCACGAGGGCCCCACGCCCGGCGGCCGCCTGGACTTCGCCCCCGCCGACCTGCGCACCTGGACGCCCACCGAGACCTACGACCTGATCGTCTCCAACGCCACCCTCCAGTGGGTGCCGGGCCACACCGACCGCTTCCCCGACTGGACCGCCGCCCTCGCCCCCGGCGGCACCCTCGCCTTCCAGGTCCCCGACAACATCGACGCCCCGCTGCACGCCCTCATGCGGGACCTCGCCGACACCCCCCGCTGGCGCGGCCGCCTCGCAGGAGTGCTGCGCCGCACCGACTCCGTCCCCGCCCCCGGCGCCTACCTGGACCGCCTCACCCGCCTGGGCTGCGCCACCGACGTGTGGCAGACGACGTACTTCCACGTCCTGCCCGGTGAGGACCCCGTCCTCGACTGGGTCAAGGGCACCGGCCTGCGCCCCGCCCTGACCGCCCTCGCCGACGACACCGAGGCCCGCGACGCGTTCCTCACCGAGTACCGGGACCTGCTGCGGAAGGCGTACCCGAGCGCACCGTACGGGACCGTCCTGCCCTTCCGGCGGCTGTTCGCCGTCGCGGTGAAGGGGGAGTGAGGGGAGTGCTGGTCGCCGTCGACCACGTGCAACTGGCCGCACCGCCCGGCTCGGAGCCCGCGCTGCGGTCGTACTACGTCGATGTCCTCGGCATGACCGAGGTGCCCAAGCCCCCCGCGCTCGCCGCACGCGGCGGCTGCTGGTTCGAGGCGGGGTTCGTCCGGCTCCACCTGGGCGTCGAGACGGACTTCCGTCCCGCGAAGAAGGCCCACCCGGGGCTGCGGGTCACCGGCATCGAGGCCTACGCGGCCCGGCTGGCCGCCCACGGAGCCCCGGTCACCTGGGACGACCGCCTCCCCGGCCACCGGCGCTTCCACACCGAGGACCCCGTCGGCAACCGCCTGGAGTTCCTCCAGCCCCGCTGACCCGCCCTACGCCTTCCGGTGCCCTATCAGCCGCGGCTTCGGCTCCAGCCCGTCCAGGCCGTGCCAGGCCAGGTTCACCAGATGGGCCGCCACCTCCGCCTTCTTCGGACGGCGCACGTCCAGCCACCACTGGCCGGTCAGAGCGACCATGCCGACCAGGGCCTGGGCGTACAGCGGGGCCAGCTTGGGATCGAAGCCGCGGGACTTGAACTCGCGGCCCAGGATGTCCTCCACCTGCGTGGCGATGTCGGAGATCAGCGAGGCGAAGGACCCCGTGGACTGGGGGATGGGGGAGTCACGGACCAGGATGCGGAAGCCGTCCGTGTACTCCTCGATGTAGTCCAGCAGCGCGAACGCCGCCTGCTCGCACAGCTCGCGGGGGTGGCCGGCGGTCAGGGAACTCGTCACCATGTCCAGCAGGCGCCGCATCTCACGGTCCACCACCACCGCGTACAGCCCCTCCTTGCCGCCGAAGTGCTCGTACACCACCGGCTTGGACACCCCGGCCTTCGCCGCGATCTCCTCCACCGACGTGCCCTCGAAGCCCTTCGCCGCGAAGAGGGTGCGACCGATCTCCAGCAACTGCTGGCGGCGCTCGGCACCGGTCATACGGGTCCGGCGGGTCCGCCGCTGCTTGTCGTTGCCTGAAGTGCTGCTGGAGTCGGTCGCCACGGCGTCAATCATGCCGCCTTCGCGGTCTCCTTCCGGCGCCGGGAGCCGCCCTCATCGGCGCTGCGGCGCGAATCGATACGCGAGCGTGACGGCCAGCGCACGTCGTACGCCCAGCCGAACGCCTCGAAGATACGGATGAACCGCGCCGAGGAGTCGATCTGGCCGCGCATCACACCGTGCCGCGCGGAGGTCGGGTCGGCGTGGTGCAGGTTGTGCCAGGACTCCCCGCAGGACAGGACCGCCAGCCACCACACGTTGCCCGAGCGGTCCCGCGACTTGAACGGCCGCTTGCCGACCGCGTGGCAGATCGAGTTGATCGACCAGGTCACGTGGTGCAGCAGCGCCACCCGCACGAGTGACCCCCAGAAGAACGCGGTGACCGCGCCCCACCAGGACATCGTCACCAGCCCCCCGATCAGCGGGGGCAGGGCCAGGGACAGCGCGGTCCACAGCACGAACTGGCGGGAGATCGTCCGGATCGCCTTGTCCTTGATCAGGTCCGGCGCGTACTTGTCCTGCGGAGTCTGCTCCTCGTCGAACATCCAGCCGATGTGCGCCCACCACAGGCCCTTCACCAGCGCGGGGAGCGTCTCCCCGAACCGCCAGGGGGAATGCGGGTCGCCCTCGGCGTCGGAGAACTTGTGGTGCCTGCGGTGGTCGGCCACCCAGCGCACCAGCGGACCCTCGACCGCCATGGAACCCATGATCGCCAACGCGATCCTGAGCGGCCGCTTGGCCTTGAACGAGCCGTGGGTGAAATACCGGTGGAAACCGATGGTGATGCCGTGGCACCCGAGGAAGTAGAAGAAGACCAGCAGGCCCAGATCGAGCCAGCTCACCCCCCAGCCCCAGGCCAGCGGCACGGCCGCCACGAGTGCCACGAAGGGCACGACGATGAACAGGAGCAACGTGATCTGCTCGATCGAACGCTTCTGCTCACCGCCCAGCGTGGCGGAGGGAGGGGGTGTGTCGGTGGCCTTACGGGCTTCTTCGATCACATCGGAACTTGAGGTCATGCGCGTCCCCTGTGGGGTCGATGGTCGAGGCAGATGCCGGGTCTCCGGGACCGAGCGGGACTCGACGGTCCTTCCCTACGGTTCCGTAACCTACGGCTTCGTAAGTATGGCAGCGCCACGTGCCGCGGCAAGAGCCCCAGACCCTGCGCGTCCACATGGCCACCTATCCTTGGAGTCGGTCGGACAGCGCGGTCCGCTGAAGTTTCCTTCCCGGACGCACCGGCCCGTATGCGGCGCCACGCCGCCTGGCAGCCGGCCGGGTTCCCTCCCAGACGAGCTTCAACACTGCAAGGAGCCGCACCTGTGAGCAGTGCCGACGACCAGACCACCACGACCAGCAGCGAGCTGCGCGCCGACATCCGCCGGCTGGGTGATCTCCTCGGAGAGACCCTCGTCCGGCAGGAAGGCCCCGAGCTCCTCGAACTGGTCGAAAAGGTCCGCCGCCTCACCCGCGAGGACGGCGAGGCCGCCGCCGAGCTGCTGCGCGGCACCGAACTGGAGACCGCGGCCAAGCTGGTCCGCGCCTTCTCCACCTACTTCCACCTCGCCAACATCACCGAACAGGTGCACCGAGGCCGGGAACTGCGCGCCCGTCGCGCCGCCGAGGGCGGCCTGCTCTCCCGCACCGCCGACCGGCTCAAGGACGCCGACCCCGAGCACCTGAGGCAGACCGTCCGCAACCTCAACGTCCGCCCGGTCTTCACCGCACACCCCACCGAGGCCGCCCGCCGGTCCGTCCTCAACAAGCTCCGGCGCATCGCCGCGCTCCTGGACACCCCCGTCCTCGACAGCGACCGCCGCCGCCACGACGTCCGCCTCGCCGAGAACATCGACCTCGTCTGGCAGACCGACGAACTGCGCGTCGTACGCCCCGAACCCGCCGACGAGGCCCGCAACGCCATCTACTACCTGGACGAACTGCACGCCGACGCCGTCGGCGACGTCCTGGAGGACCTCACCGCGGAACTGGAGCGCGTCGGCGTCAAGCTGCCCGACGACACCCGCCCCCTCACCTTCGGCACCTGGATCGGCGGCGACCGCGACGGCAACCCCAACGTCACCCCCCAGGTGACCTGGGACGTCCTCATCCTCCAGCACGAGCACGGCATCAACGACGCCCTGGACACGATCGACGAGCTGCGCGGCCTGCTCTCCAACTCCATCCGCTACGCCGGCGCCACCCAGGAACTGCTCGACTCCCTCCAGGCCGACCTGGACCGGCTCCCCGAGATCAGCCCCCGCTACAAGCGCCTCAACGCCGAGGAGCCCTACCGGCTCAAGGCCACCTGCATCCGGCAGAAGCTGGAGAACACCAAGCAGCGCCTCGCCAAGGGCACCCCGCACGAGGACGGCCACGACTACCTCGGCACCAGCGAACTCCTCCACGACCTGCGGATCATCCAGACCTCCCTGTGCGAACACCGCGGCGGCCTCTTCGCCGACGGCCGCCTCGCCCGCACCATCCGCACCCTGGCCGCCTTCGGCCTCCAGCTCGCCACCATGGACGTCCGCGAACACGCCGACGCCCACCACCACGCCCTCGGCCAGCTCTTCGACCGGCTCGGCGAGGAGTCCTGGCGCTACGCCGACATGCCCCGCGACTACCGGGCCAGGCTCCTCGCCAAGGAACTCCGCTCCCGGCGCCCCCTCGCCCCCACCCCGGCACCCGTCGACGCCCCCGGACAAAAGACCCTCGGCGTCTTCGAGACCGTCAAGAAGGCCCTGGAGGTCTTCGGCCCCGAAGTCATCGAGTCCTACATCATCTCGATGTGCCAGGGCGCCGACGACGTCTTCGCCGCCGCCGTCCTCGCCCGCGAGGCCGGACTCATCGACCTCCACGCCGGCTGGGCCAAGATCGGCATCGTCCCCCTCCTGGAGACCACCGACGAACTGAAGGCCGCCGACACCATCCTGGAGGACATGCTCTCCGACCCGTCCTACCGGCGCCTGGTCGCGCTGCGCGGCGACGTCCAGGAGGTCATGCTCGGCTACTCCGACTCCTCCAAGTTCGGCGGCATCACCACCAGCCAGTGGGAGATCCACCGCGCCCAGCGCCGGCTGCGCGACGTCGCCCACCGCTACGGCGTCCGCCTGCGCCTCTTCCACGGCCGCGGCGGCACCGTCGGCCGCGGCGGCGGCCCCTCCCACGACGCCATCCTCGCCCAGCCCTGGGGCACCCTCGAAGGCGAGATCAAGGTCACCGAGCAGGGCGAGGTCATCTCCGACAAGTACCTCATCCCCTCCCTCGCCCGGGAGAACCTGGAACTGACCGTCGCCGCCACCCTCCAGGCCTCCGCCCTGCACACCGCGCCCCGCCAGTCCGACGAGGCCCTCGCCCGCTGGGACGCGGCCATGGACGTCGTCTCCGACGCAGCCCACGCCGCCTACCGCCGCCTGGTCGAGGACCCCGACCTGCCGACGTACTTCCTCGCGTCGACACCGGTGGACCAGCTCGCCGACCTGCACCTGGGCTCCCGGCCCTCCCGCCGCCCCGGCTCCGGCGTCTCGCTCGACGGCCTGCGCGCCATCCCCTGGGTCTTCGGCTGGACCCAGTCCCGGCAGATCGTCCCCGGCTGGTTCGGCGTCGGCTCCGGCCTCAAGGCCCTGCGCGAAGCCGGCCTGGACACCGTCCTCGACGAGATGCACCAGCAGTGGCACTTCTTCCGCAACTTCATCTCCAACGTCGAGATGACCCTCGCCAAGACCGACCTGCGGATCGCCCAGCACTACGTCGACACCCTCGTCCCCGACAACCTCAAGCACGTCTTCGACACCATCAAGGCCGAACACGAGCTGACCGTCCGCGAGGTCCTCCGGGTCACCGGCGAACAGGAACTGCTCGACGCCCAGCCCGTCCTCAAGCAGACCTTCACCATCCGCGACGCCTACCTGGACCCGATCTCCTACCTCCAGGTCGCCCTGCTCAAGCGGCAGCGCGACGCCGCCGCCGCCGGCGTGAGCCCCGACCCGCTGCTCTCCCGCGCCCTGCTCCTCACCGTCAACGGCGTGGCAGCCGGCCTGCGCAACACCGGCTGACCCGCCACCACACCAAAAAAGCGCCCCCGAGGTCGTACGACCCCGGGGGCGCCCCCGTCTCCCGGACCACCGGCCCCCACATCACCGCCGCATCACTGCAACGCCACGAACGCAGCCGTCAGCAGCCCCGCCCCCGACAACCCCAGCACCCACGCCGGCCGGACCAGCCGCATCCCGCCCGCGACCACCACCGCCGCCAGCAACAACGCCCCGCCGAGCGGCACCCACGCGTACAGGACCCCCGCCGGACCCGACCGCACCGCGCCCCCGGAACCCGGCTTCAGCACCACGTCGTACGTCGTCCCCACCCGCACCGCCACCGACTGCGCGAGCTCCACCCGAGCCCGCGGCCGCGCCCCCGCGGACCCGGGCGTGAACGGACCGCCGCACACGCCCTGCGCGCACCCCGTCACCCGCACCGTGCCCCGTTCACGTCCCTTGGTCAGCATCACGTGCTGGGCGGTCCCCCAGGACCCCCACACCCCGGCGAAGACGATCAGCGCGGCGAGCGCGCCCATCGCCGCGACCCGCCCGAACCGCAACGCGGACACGGACGCCTGACGAGCGGTACTGGCTGTGGCAGGCATGGCCGGGATCATTGGCCATACCCCTACGACCGGTCAACTCCACAGGCGCCAAGCCCGGACAAGTCAGGAGTTGTACGCGCTCTGCGCCCGCTCCAGCCCCTCCGTCACCAGGGACTCCACCGCGTCCGCCGCACGGTCCACGAACCAGTCCAGCTCCTTGCGCTCCGCCGACGAGAAGTCCTTCAGCACGAAGTCCGCCACCTGCATCCGCCCCGGCGGCCGCCCGATCCCGCACCGCACCCGGTGGTAGTCCGGCCCCATCGCCTTCGTCACCGACTTCAGACCGTTGTGCCCGTTGTCACCGCCGCCCAACTTCACCCGCAGCGTGCCGTAATCGATGTCCAGCTCGTCATGGACCGCCACGATGTTGCCCACCGGCACCTTGTAGAAGTCCCGGAGCGCGTTCACCGGACCACCGGACAGATTCATGTACGACATCGGCTTCGCCAGCACCACCCGACGGCTCCCCGGCCCCGCCGGACCGATCCGCCCCTCCAGCACCTGCGCCTGCGCCTTGCCCGCCCGCTTGAACTTCCCCCCGATCCGCTCCGCGAGCAGGTCGGCCACCATGAAACCGACGTTGTGCCGGTTCATGGCGTACTCCGGCCCGGGATTGCCGAGCCCGACGATCAGCCAGGGATCACTGGCGGAGGTGGTCACGTCCATGTCTCCTTGATACGCGCCAGCCGCCGCTCCCCGCGAGGGAAGCAGCGGCTGATCAGCTGACGACGACGGCGAGGATCAGGCCTCGGCGGCCTCTTCGCCCTCGGCGGACTCACCCTCGGTCTCCTCGGCCTGCGCGGCCAGGACCTGCAGGACGACCGTGTCCTCCTCGACGGCCAGCGTGGTGCCGGACGGGAGGGCGATGTCCTTGGCGAGGACGGAGGCGCCGGCCTCCAGGCCCTCGACGGAGACGGTGACCGACTCGGGGATGTGCGTGGCCTCGGTCTCCACCGGCAGCGCGTCCAGGACGTGCTCCAGCAGGTTGCCGCCCGGGGCCAGCTCGCCCTCGGTGTGCACCGGGATGTCGACGTTGACCTTCTCGCCGCGCTTGACCAGCAGCAGGTCGACGTGCTCCAGGAAGCCCTTCAGCGGGTCACGCTGCACGGCCTTCGGGATCGCCAGCTCGGTGGACTTGCCGTCGATGTCCAGGGCGATCAGGACGTTCGGCGTACGCAGCGCCAGCAGCAGGTCGTGGCCCGGCAGGGTCAGGTGCACCGGGTCGGTGCCGTGGCCGTACAGAACGACCGGAACCTTGTTGTCACGGCGGACACGGCGCGCGGCACCCTTGCCGAACTCGGTGCGCGTCTCGGCGCTGAGCTTCACCTCGGACATGTGGATCACTCCTCGTAGAACTGGGAACGGACGTGGTCACCCGGCCACGAACGGCCTGCTACGAAGAGCGCGTCGATAACGGACCGCCGTACACGAGTACGGCCTCCCTCGCCGAGCAACTGCAGCAGTCTACTCGGAGAGGGAGGCCGTACCCAAAACGATCACATCAGATCGCCCGGCAGGGGCTCAGCAGCGGGTGCAGAAACCTCACTGCTCGTCGAAGAGGCTGGTCACCGAACCATCCTCGAACACCTCACGCACCGCACTCGCGATCGTCGGAGCAATCGACAACACCGTGATCTTGTCCAGATCCCGGCCCAGCTCCGACGGCGTCGGCAGCGTGTTCGTGAACACGAACTCACTCACCCGCGAGTTCTTCAGCCGATCGGCGGCCGGACCCGACAGCACACCATGCGTCGCCGTCACGATGACGTCCTCCGCACCATGCGCGAACAACGCGTCCGCCGCCGCACAGATCGTGCCACCCGTGTCGATCATGTCGTCCACCAGCACACAGACCCGGCCCTTGACCTCGCCCACGACCTCGTGGACCGTCACCTGGTTCGCCACGTCCTTGTCACGCCGCTTGTGCACGATCGCCAGCGGCGCACCCAGACGGTCACACCACCGGTCCGCCACCCGCACCCGACCCGCGTCCGGCGACACCACCGTCAGCTTCTCCCGGTACACCTTCTTGCCCACGTAGTCCGCCAGCAACGGCAACGCGAACAGGTGATCCACCGGACCGTCGAAGAAACCCTGGATCTGGTCCGTGTGCAGATCCACCGTCAGGATGCGGTCCGCACCCGCCGTCTTCATCAGATCCGCGATCAGACGCGCCGAGATCGGTTCACGACCCCGGTGCTTCTTGTCCTGCCGCGCGTAACCGTAGAACGGCACGATCACCGTGATGGAACGAGCCGACGCACGCTTCAGCGCGTCGATCATGATCAGCTGCTCCATGATCCACTTGTTGATCGGAGCCGTGTGGCTCTGGATCAGGAAGCAGTCCGCACCACGCGCCGACTCCTGGTAACGGACGTAGATCTCACCGTTCGCGAAGTCGAAGGCCTTCGTCGGGACGACCCCGACACCCAGCTGCTGGGCGACCTCCTCGGCAAGCTCGGGGTGGGCGCGGCCGGAGAAGAACATCATCTTCTTCTCGCCGGTCGTCTTGATCCCGGTCACAGCACTGTCTCCTCAGAGGTTGTCTCAGCCAGCCGGCTGCTCGGCGACCTCCCGACTGGGCATGAGAGGCCGTATCAGCTGGTAAAGGTGCGGGTGCACACGTGCGGATGTGCACTTATCACGGTACGCCGTGTTTGGCGCACCCGTTTCCCGTCAGTCCTCGCTCCCACCCCGCCGGGACGCCGCCTCGGCCGCCTTCGCCGCCGCACTCCCCGGACGCTTCCGAGCCACCCAACCCTCGATATTCCGCTGCTGACCACGGGCCACGGCCAGCGAACCGGGCGGCACATCCTTCGTGATCACGGACCCGGCAGCGGTGTACGCCCCGTCCCCGACCGTGACAGGAGCCACAAACATGTTGTCCGAACCCGTCTTGCAGTGCGACCCGACGGTGGTGTGGTGCTTGTGCTCCCCGTCATAGTTCACGAACACACTCGCCGCACCGATGTTCGAGAAATCACCGATCGTCGCGTCCCCCACGTACGACAGATGCGGCACCTTCGTACCCTCACCGATCGACGCGTTCTTCGTCTCGACGTACGTCCCGATCTTCCCCTTGGTCCCCAGCCGCGTCCCCGGCCGCAGATACGCGTACGGCCCCACGGACGCCTGCGCACCCACCACCGCCCCGTCCGACACCGTGTTGTCCACCCGGGCCCCCGCACCCACCGACGTGTCCTTCAGCCGGCTGTTCGGCCCGACCTCCGCACCCTCACCCAGATGCGTCGACCCCGTCAGCTGCGTCCCCGGAAACACGACCGCGTCCCGCTCGAAGGTCACCGTCACATCGACCCACGTCGTCGCCGGATCCACGACCGTCACCCCGTCGAGCATCGCCCGCTCCAACAGCCGGTCGTTCAGGATCCGCCGCGCCTCGGCCAGCTGCACCCGGTTGTTGATCCCCGCGATCTCACGGTGGTCGCCGGCCACACAGGCCCCCACCCGGTGCCCGGCCTCCCGCAGGATCCCCAGCACGTCCGTGAGGTACTCCTCACCCTGGCTGTTGTCCGTCCGCACCCTCTTCAGCGCGTCCGCCAGCAACTGCCCGTCGAACGCGAACACCCCGGAATTGATCTCCCGGATCTCCCGCTGGACCTCCGTCGCGTCCTTGTGCTCCACGATCGCCGTGACGGCACCCGTCGCCTCGTCCCGCACGATCCGGCCGTAACCGGTCGCGTCCGGCACCTCCGCGGTCAGCACTGTCACCGCGTTGCCGTCGGCACCATGCGTCTCGGCGAGCCGCTTCAGCGTGTCGCCGGTCAGCAGCGGCGTGTCCCCGCACACGACCACGACCGTCCCGTCCACGGCCCCGCCCAGCTCCTCCAGACCCATCCGCACGGCGTGCCCGGTGCCGTTCTGCTCCGCCTGGACGGCCGTCCTGGTCTCCGGGTCGATCTGGTTCAGGTGCGCGGTGACCTGCTCACGGGCGTGGCCGACGACGACGACAAGGTTCCGCGGGTCCAGTTCTCGGGCGGCGGCCAGCACATGGCCGACGAGGGAGCGGCCGCAGATCTCGTGCAGGACCTTGGGTGTGGCCGACTTCATACGGGTGCCCTCACCCGCTGCGAGAACGACGACGGCGGCCGGGCGGATGGCGCTCACGGGGTTGCCCTTCGGCTGTGGAGGGTGGGGGTGACAGCCGCAGGATACCGGGGTGTTTGGCGGGGGACATGAGAGCGGGCCCTGACGGTGGTGTTACCGGTCAGGACCCGAACCTGGGTTTTGTGTGCTGTGGCTCCCGGAGAAGGATTCGAACCCTCATTCAACGGACCAAAACCGTTTGTCCTACCTTTAGACGATCCGGGATAATTTGTACGCTATGTCCGATTCGGTTGATCGGCTTCGCGTACGGCCTCCACTATGCCGTACCAAGAGCCTTCGATGCGACGGTACAAGTCGGCGCCTTTCAGGACTTTGACCACGAGGCAGCCTCGGTAGTTGTCACCGGTGTTCTTGCGGATGGTCTTGGGGTTGTGCTTCTTGACGGTGGTCTTGTAGAAAGCGTCCGAGGTGGCCCCGACGAGGTCTGCCCAGTACCGCTCAGCGGCACCGATGTCCGCCGTCTCGTGGATCATCAGCGTGAAGCGCAGCCGTTCGCGCTCGACTCCGAGCAGTTCCAGCCAGGCGAGGAAGACCTCGATCATGCCGGGGTCGCTGTTGACGAAGGTGACGTTCTCCCGACGGTCATAGGGCTTGTCCTTGCCGCCCTCCGCCCAGTACAGCCCGACGCCCAGCAGGAACAGTTCCCGGGCCGACAGGATGCCGATCGCCTGCTTGGCCTCTTCCTTCGCGCTCCTGCGCGCCTCGTCCCGGATGCGCAGCTTCTCCTCCCAGCCCTTGCGGGCGATCGCTGCCGCTTCTTCCGGGGTGCGTCGGTGTTCGGGGCTCGGCAGATCCCGTACCCACAGCGACACCGAACTGCGCGAGCACCCCAGCTCCGCCTCGATCCGGTCGTAGGTCCAGCCCTGCAGCCGCAGCTCCCGCGCCCGCTCCCGGAGGTCGTCCTTCGCGTTGGGGCGCTTCGTCCACTCCGGCGGTGGCTCCCCCTTCACCAGCTGGTTGAGGATGTCGTTGTTGTAGATCTTCAGCTCGTCGCGGATCTGCCGGAGGCTGTATCCGGCCCGGCGGAGGGTGATCGCCTGTTCCCTGAGCCCCTCGAAGTCGGCGTACCTGCCTGGTGAATGTGCCATATGCATACCGTCCGGCCGGAATGCTGGGTTCCGGAGTCGTACGGGAGAGGTTCACCTGTTCGAGGGATTCGGGGTGGTTTCGAGGGGGTTCGGTTACGGGGCGTGGTCGGTGGAGGTAGGCGAAAGTCACCGGAAATGCCGTACCTGACGCCCGTAGGCTGGAGGCATGACCACGACGGGGGAAGACCACGCCAGGGCGCTGACCGGCCCTTGGTGGTGGCCTAGACGGCGTAGTGCGGTGTTGGACGGGGCGCTTGCTCTGGTGTCGGCCGTGGAGTGTGCGGCGGAGGGGGTTCCGTTCGCCCGGGAGGCGGGGATCCCGGTGTCGGTCGGGATCGTGTTCGGTCTGGTCGCCGGTTCGGTGCTGTTGGTGCGGCGGAAGTGGCCGGTCGCCGTGGTGCTGGTGGCGATCGCGATCACGCCGGCCGAGATGGGCTTCCTGATGGGCATCGTCGGCCTGTACACGCTGGCCGCTTGTGAGCTGCCGCGGCGGGTCATCGGTGCGTTGTCGGGGATGTCGTTGCTGGGGACGGCGGTGGTGACGTTCGTGCGGGTCCGGCAGGACATGGCGCGTGGGGATCTGACGCTGGGTGACTGGTTCGTGCCGTTCGCGGCGGTGACGACGGCGTTGGGGCTGACGGCTCCGCCGGTGTTGCTGGGGTTGTACGTGGGGGCGCGGCGGCGGTTGATGGAGAGCTTGCGGGAGCGGGCGGACAGTCTGGAGCGGGAGCTTCAGTTGCTCGCTGAGCGGGCGGAGGAGCGGGCGGAGTGGGCGCGTAACGAGGAGCGGACGCGGATCGCCCGGGAGATGCATGACGTGGTCGCGCATCGGGTGAGTCTGATGGTGGTGCATGCGGCCGCGTTGCAGGCGGTGGCGCGGAAGGATCCGGAGAAGGCGGTGCGGAACGCGGCCCTGGTGGGGGACATGGGGCGGCAGGCGTTGACCGAGTTGCGGGAGATGCTCGGGGTGTTGCGGGCGGGGGAGGGTGCGGGCCGGCGGGCGGCTTCGGCGCCGTTGGCGGTGGTGGGGGAGGCGGCTGTCGCGGCGGCTTCGCGGGTGGCGGAGGCGGAGGGGGCGGCGGAGGGTCCCTGGCTGTCGGAGCTGGAGGAGTTGATCGGGCAGTCGGCTGCCGCGGGGATGGTGGTGGATCTGTCGGTGGAGGGGGAGGTGCGGTCGTATGCGGCGGAGGTGGAGCAGACGGCGTACCGGGTGGTGCAGGAGGCGTTGACGAACGTGCACAAGCATGCGGCGGGGGCGAAGACGCGTGTGCGGTTGGCGCATCGGGTGTCGGAGATCGCGATGCAGGTGGAGAACGGGCCGCCGCCGGAGCCTGCGTCGGCGTCGGCGGCGGGGTTGCCGTCGGGTGGGAACGGTCTGGTGGGGATGCGTGAGCGGGTGGTGGCGCTGGGTGGTGTGTTCGTGTCGGGGCCGACGGATGCGGGGGGTTTCCGGGTGTCGGCGGTGATTCCGGCGGTGTAGGTGTGGTGGGGCGGGGGTCAGCCCGCGGTGAGGCGTACCGGGGGGATGCCGGTGATCAGGGTGGCGAGGGCGTGGTCGATGTCGGGGCCGAGGTACCAGTCGCCGGTGTGGTCGATGGTGTAGACGCGGCCTTCGGCGTCGATGGCGAGGAGGGCGGCGGTGTGGGTCTCTTCGCCGAGGGGGCAGAGTTCGGTGCCGAGGGCGCGGCCGAGGTCGCCGAGGGTGCGGGCGAGGTGGAGGCCGTGGAGGGGGTCGAGGTGGAGGGTGGCGGGGGCGATCTGGCGGCCGGGTCCGCCGGGGGTGAGGGTGAGGCCGCCGAATTCGGCCCAGGCTTCGACGGCGGCGGGGAAGACGGTGTGCCGGTGTCCTGCGGGTGAGGTGTGGTCGCGGAGGGTGTCGGCCCAGATCTCTGCTTGTTTTATGTCCCAGCGTCCGGGTTGCCAGCCGGCGGCGCGGAGGGCGGCGTCGACGGGTACGGGGAAGCGGGGCGGGGGTGTCCCCTGCTCGGGTGGGGTGGGGAGCTGGGGGGTGGGGGTGCGGTCGGGGTGCATCTGCCCTTCGATCGTCGTGTCGGCGGGGTGGTACGGGGATGGTTCAGGCGTCGGGTGCGGTGGGGTCGACGATGCGGACGCCGAAGTGGGCGCTGAGGGCGGTGCAGGCGCGGCAGGGGGTGGCGAAGCTGCCGTGGAGGGGGTCGCCGTCCTCGCGTATGCGGCGGGCGGTGAGTTTGGCGTGTTTGAGGGCTTTGCGGGCTTCGCCGTTGGTCATGGGTCTGCGGGCGGCGCGTTTGCTGCGGGCGGCGTCGGTGGTGGCGAGGTGCCGGGAGATGAGGATGGTTTCGGCGCAGCGTCCGGTGAAGCGGTCGCGTTGGGCGCTGGTGAGGGTGTCGAGGAAGTCCTGGACGAGGGGGTGGAGGGCGGGGGGCTGGTCGCTGCGGGCGGCGGTGCCGGTGAGGGTGGTGCCGCGGACGGAGAGGGCGGCGGCGATGGTGGGCAGGATGCCGTCGCGGCGGTGGCGGAGGGTGGGGGCGGGGGGTGTGTCGGTGCCGCTCCAGTTGATGCGAGGGTCGCCGGCCCGCACGTCGGTACCTCCGGTCTGCAAGGCGTTCATGATCGTTGTTCCCTCCCCGGGCGTCCCCCTGAAGGACACAGGGTGCCAAATGCCGTGGCTGGTGTGGTAGCTGGGGCGGTGCGACACGCCCGTTCAGGGCGTGCTGTGACGGTGGGGTGACGGCTGGTCACGGGGGTGGTGGTGGGGGGTGTGGTGGGCCGGTGACCGGGATGCGTGGAGCGCATAGGCTGTCGCCGTCCGCGATCGACACCGCCGTTCAGGCCCAAGACAACGCCGCAGGGGGCAACCGCCATGACGACAGGTCGGCTCGGGCTGGGGGCATCGCCCAGCGGCCACGCTGGGGGAGAGGCCGCGCCGCCGAACGCGGCCTATGCCGGGCAGGTCGTGCACTTTCCGGATCCGGTCCGGGCGGCGCGTCACCCGAGAGGGGTACGGGTCGATGAGCGGGGTTTTCCGGATTTCTCGCCGTACGCGCGTGTGGCGGTGGAGATCGCCGAGCCGCCGGAGGGTTTCGGTGTCGACGAGTTGCGGCTGACGGATTACGTGTCGGCGAACGCGGCGTTGGCGGCGGCGGGGCACGAGTTGTGGGACACGGTGCCGGATGTGGCGACGCCGCACGGGTGGACGTGGCATCACGTGGCGGGTACGCGGCGGCTGGAGTTGGTTCCGGTCGAGGTGAAGGCGTTGTTGCGGCATCACGGTGGGGTGGCGACGGCGCCGGTGGACCATGGCAAGCGGGGGACGCGGCCGTTGCAGGAGTCGCGGCCGGCGCATTTCGGGTTGCCGAAGTCGGGTGTGGCGGTGCCGGAGGCGCAGGTGCAGGGGGTCGAGGAGGACCTCGGGTACCGGTTGCCGGGTGCGTACCGTTCGTTTTTGAAGGCGGCGGGGGGTTGTGCGCCGGTGGGTACGGCGTTGGACGCCGGGTTGGGTCTGCTGGTGGACCAGCCGTTCTTCACGGTGCGGGACGAGGCCGCGGTCAACGACCTGGTGTATGTGAACAAGTGTCTGCGTGATCATCTGACGAAGGATTATCTGGGGGTCGCCTTCGTGCAGGGTGGGTTGCTCGCGGTGAAGGTGAAGGGCGAGCGGCTGGGTTCGGTGTGGTTCTGCGCGTACGACGATGTGCGGGACGTGGATCCGTCGTGGTCGCCGGCGGAGCGGGTGGAGCGTCTGTTGCTGCCGTGTGGTGAGGACTTCGATGTGTTCCTGTCGCGATTGGCCGGTAGTCCGCCGGAGTTGGACACGGTGGCGCATCTGATGGTGGACGGCGGTTTCGCGCGGGTCGTTCCGGTGTCTTCCGGCGCGGTGGGGGAGTGAGCTGGCGATGGTGACGTACGCGCAGGCGCAGGAGCGCGCCGAGGAGTGGATCAACGGCGATGTGCCCGTGTACCAGCATCGTGAGGTGCGGGTGCGGGAGTTCGAGCTGGGGTTCGTGGTGTGGGGGGAGGACCGGGCCGAGGGGCCGCGTTCGGACGCGGGTGGTCAGCGGCTGGTCATCGCCCGGGACAGCGGGGAGGCGACGCTGTGGCCCGCGCTGCCGGTGGGTGAGGTGATCCGTCGGTACGAGGAGGAGTACGGCCGTGCGGAGGGGGCGCAGGACGCGGTTCCGGCGCCGGCGGCGGCTCGGCTGGATCTGAACCAGACGTCGTTCCTGTTGACTCCGCCGGAGTGGTTGCAGGAGGCGGCGGACAAGCTGGGGGTCGGGGAGCGGCGGCCGGGGAGCGCGGGGCCGGACGCGGACGCGGACGCGGGGGCGGGGGCTTCGGGTTCGGGGGTTTCGGCTCCGGTTCCGGGTGCTGCGGCTGCGGCTTCGGTTTCTGATGGGGGGCCGGCATCGGGCGCGGTTTCTTCCGCTTCCGGTGGGGTGGCTTCTTCCGGTGGGGGCGGGCTCGCGCCGACGCAGGCCGGTCCGTCGGGGGCGGCGGCCGCTCCGGCGGATGTGCCCGCGGGGGCGACGCCCTGGGCGGGTACGGACACGAACGCGGACGGCGGCGACGAGGACCGTTCCGTCCCGCTGCCCGCGACGGTGTTCGCGCCGCCGCTGAGTGATGTGGACGACGCGGCGCCGCGCCCGCCGGCGGTGTCGGCGGACGCGCCGACGGCGTTGATGTCGGGTGGCAGCCGGCTGCCGCCGACGGCGGTCGTGCCGGCGCTCGACCTGCCGGGCGGGCCGGGTGCCGGTCAGGGCGGTACGCCGCCGCCGGTGCCGGGTACGCCTCCGTACGGCTCTCCGCAGGGGCCGGGCACTCCCGCGCAGGGTGTGCCGCCGTATCCTCCGGCGCACGGTGCTCCGCAGGGCAGTACGCCGCCTCCGCCGTCGGGTGCCCCGTCGTACGGCTCCCCGCAGGGGCCGGGTGGTGTGCCGGGCGCGCCGCCGCCTCCCGTGGATTCGGGTGCGCCGGGGCGTCGGCTCGCGCCGAACGCCGGGGACATCGCGGACGCCGCGACGAGCAAGGCCGCGCCGCCGCCGAAGAAGGCGCGCGGTGGGGTGGGTGCGCCGCCTCCGCCGCCGGGAGCGCCTGGTATGCCGGGTGTGCGTCCGGGGAGTGCGACGCCGCCGCCCGCGCCCGCGGGCGGGTACGTGCCGACGCAGCTCATGCCGGCGCAGGGGCCGGAGGGGCCTGAGGGGCCGGGCGGTGCGGGTGCGCCGGCCGGTCCGGGGAGCGCGGAGGGAGCGCGGGCGCCGGGTGCGCCGAACGCTCCGGGTGCCCCTCAGCCGCCTGCCGCGCCTGCGGGCAACGTCCATCACGCGGCCACGGTGCTGGCCGACCCGGGCCAGTTGGGCGGGCCGCAGGTTCCGGGTGCGCCTGGAATGCCTCCGGCGCCGGGTGCGTCTCAGCCTCCCGGTGCCCCCGCTGCTCCGGGCGCTCCGGGTACGCCCCCTGTGCCGGGTGCCCCGCAGCCCCCGGTCCCGCCCGGTGCCCCGCAGTCTCCGGGGGCTCCCGGTGCCCCTGGTGCGCCGCAGCGTCCCGCCGCTCCCGGTGGTGGTCGTGGTGCCGTTCACCACGCCGAGACCGTGCTGGCCGCTCCCCCGGTGGGCGGCCCCGGTGTTCCGCCGCCCCCGCCGCCGCCCGCCCCCGGCGCGCTCGGTATGCCGGGCGCCCCCGGTATGCCCCCGGGTGCTCCCGGTGCCCCGGCTCCGACGCCGCCCGGCGCGATGCCGCCGCCGGCGGGTGGGCCGGTGCCCGGGCCGGGGCCGGCGTACGGGTATCCGCAGCAGGGTCAGCCGACGGTCGGTCCCGGGTACCAGGCCGTGTTGCGCTACCGCGCGCAGGACGGCTCCGAGCAGCAGCTGATCCGGCGTTCGGCGCCGGGCACGCCGCACCCGGAGTGGCAGATCTTCCACGAGCTGCGGGCCATGAACGTGCCGCCGGACCAGGTGCTGGAGCTGCACACGGAGCTGGAGTCGTGCGCGTTGCCGGGTGCCTACTGCGCGCGGATGATCCGCGAGCAGTGGCCGCAGGCGCGGATCGCGAGCATCGCGCCGTACGGCACTGACCACGCGAGCCGGCAGCAGGGCATGCAGCAGTTGCTGGCGCACCAGGGTGAGCTGCACCAGGTGGCGGACGGTCCCGCGCGGCCGGCGCCGGTGCGGGCGCCGCTGCCGCCGGTGCAGGCGGTGCCGCCCGTCCCGCCGGAGGGCGTCGCGCAGGAGCTGGCCGCGGTGTTCGGGCCGGGGATCTTCCGGTTCGACCAGCAGGCGGTGTCCCGGCAGGGGGTGCCGCCGATCGTGGCGCACACCCTGGTCGTGGCGGGGCTGCCGTTGGACATGGGGCCGTTCTTCTGGGCGCAGGCGCAGCCGGGCCGTCCGGTGCCGACGCTGGCGGAGCTGGCGGCGGAGCGGGGGGTGCAGCCGGCGGCGGACGCGGGGTCGTACCTCGTGATGGGAACCGACTTCGGCAAGGCGATCTGTGTGCAGTACGGGACGGCGAACATCGTGGCCGTGCCGGTGGAGGCGGGGCCGGGTGGTGCGCCGGTGCCGCCGCAGTTCGTGAACACCGGGCTGCCGGAGTTCGCGCGGTGCCTGGCGCTGCTGGGCCGGATGTGGCGTCTGCGGTACGGGTTGAACCAGGAGCAGGCGGGCCGCTGGACCGTCGACTTCCAGGCGCAGCTGGCCGCCCTCGATCCGGCGGCGCTCGGTTCGCCGGAGAGCTGGTGGTCGGTGCTGCTGGAGCAGATGTGGGACGGGTTGCTGTAGTCCTGTCCGCCGTGGCGTGCTCCCCGGAGCGCGGTCGGGCCCTTCACGCGTGTGCGTGAAGGGCCCGACGTGTTTCCGCGGAGGCCGTGACGTTCCTGCGGAGTGTCGCGTTATGACCGTCCGCGTCCGATCCATCAAGATATGCGCGAAATCATTATGTCGTGTATGTCCGTCGTTTGGCCCGATGGAGAGGGGTCCCCAGGGTGAGCAGTGCATCGATGCCGACGCACGGCTTCGAGACCGTCCGGGGGCGCGGCTACCGCCCCGACCAGGTCGACGCGTTTCTGGAGGCGCTGTCCGACGACCGGGACGCCGCCTGGGAGCGCGCCGCCCGGCTGACCGTGCTCGCCAAGGACATGGAGGCCGAGCTCGAGGAGGTGCGCGAGGCCGTCGACGAGCTCGCGCCGCAGACGTACGAGACGCTCGGCGACCGCGCGCGGCGCCTGTACCGGCTGGCGGTGGAGGAGGCGGCGGACCTGCCGGAACGTACCCGGCGCGAGGGTCAGGAGGAGGTGGAGCGGGCCGAGCTGCGGGCCGGGCGGCTGCGCCGGGAGACGCAGCAGGCGGCGGACGCGTTCCGGGCGGAGGCCGACGAACTCGCCCGCAGGATCCTCCTGGCCGCGCAGGCCGAGGCCGACGCGATCCGTGTCGGTGCCCGGCGCGAGGTGAAGGCCGGGCGCGCCGAGACCCTCGCGGTGCTGCGCGAGGCGCGGGAACGCGCCACCGGTGTGCTCACCGAACAGGCCCGGGAGCACGCCGAGCAGTGGGCCGTGGCCGAACGCGCGGACGCCGAGCGGACGGCCGCGCTGGACGCCCGCTACGGCGAACGGATCAGACGGGCCGAGGCCGACCTGGCCGAGGCGGAACAGGCCCTCGCGGAGGCCGAGGAGTCCGCGCGCCGTTCCCAGGAGGAGGCACGCGCGCGTGCCGCCGAGATCATCGCCGAGGCGCGTCTGCGTGAGGAGCGCATCGCCCGGGAGACGGAACGGGTGCTGCGCGAGCACGGCGAGGTCTGGGACGACATGCAGGCGCACATGGACTCGGTACGCGACAGCCTCATCACCCTGACCGGCCGGGCGGCCCTGGAGTAGCGCGGACCGGACCCCCGTCACCTCCCCTTCCGTACCGCCCCGGCGAGGATCCACCCCTCCACCGCCTCGTACTGGTGCCGCTGCGCTTGCGCCGTCGCGCGGCCCGAGAGCACCGTGCCCAGCCAGCCGAAGAGGAAGCCGGCCGGGATGGAGACGATGCCGGTGGTGGTGAACGGGAACCAGGCGAAGTCGGCGTGCGGGAACGCCGACACGGGCGAGCCGGAGACGAGCTTGGTGCCCGGCATGAGCAGCAGCACGGTCAGCGAGCCGCCGATCAGTGTGGCCAGGAGTCCGGTGCGGGTGTAGCGGCGCCAGAAGAGGCCGTAGACCAGGGCGGGGGCGAGGGCGGAGGCGCCCAGGCAGAAGGAGAGCGTGACCAGGGGCTGCAGGCTGTGGTGCTGGACCAGGGTGGCCAGCAGGATCGTCGGCGCCCCGGTGGCGAGCGCCGAGACGCGGGCCAGGGTCATCTCGCGGCGGGCCGGCATCTCCTGCACCCGGGCCGCGAACACGTCGTGCGCGAGGGAGTTGGCGCAGGCGAGGATCATCCCGGCCACCGAGGCCAGCAGGGTCAGGAAGAGCGCGGTGGTGACCAGGGTGAACAGGAAGGTCTCCGCCGTCGTCACCTCGGTGCCGAACACGGCGCGCGAGCCCAGCAGGTAGGCCGTGTTGCCCTGCGGGTCGGCCGCCGCGACCGCCGTACGCCCGAGCAGCGCCGTCGCGCCGAACCCGATCACGGTGATGACGAGGACGAACAGGGCGACCAGCGACACCGCCCAGGACATCGAGCGGCGCACCTGGCGGGCGCTGGAGGCGGTGTACATGCGCATGGTGACGTGCGGCAGACAGGCGCCGCCGAGGACGACGGTCAGCTCCGAGGCGATCATGTCGACGCGGGCGGCGGGCGTGGTGCCGAACTGGAGTCCGGAGTGCAGGAAGGCGGGTCCGGCGCCGCTCTGCCGGGCGGCGGCGGTGAACAGGGCGCCCGGGTCCCAGTCGAAGCGGCGCAGGATCAGGAGGGCGACCACGGTGCCCGAGCCGATCAGCATCACGATCTTCACGATCTGGATGAGCGCGGTGCCCTTCATTCCGCCGATCGCGGCGTAGGCGATCATGAGGATGCCGAGTCCCACGACGCACCCGGTCTTCAGGGACTCGCCGGTGAAGCCGAGGATGAAGGCCATCAGCTGACCGGTTGCGGCGAGCTGGACCAGCATCAGCGGCAGCAGCGCGGCGATGGTCACCGCGCACGCCGTGACGCGGACGCTGCGGCCCGGCAGCCGGCGGGCGAGTGCGTCGCCCATGGTGAACCGGCCGGCGTTGCGCAGCGGTTCGGCCAGCAGGAACATCATCAGCATCAGCGACAGCGCCGTACTGAGGGCGAGGACCACACCGTCGTAGCCGCACAGGGCGATCACCCCGCCGGTGCCGAGGACGGTGGCGGCGGAGATGTAGTCGCCGGCGATGGCGAGGCCGTTGCGCAACGGGGACAGGGAGCCGTAGCCGGTGTAGAACTCGTCCAGGTCGTCCCGGTCGGGGCCGGTCATCACGCACAGCAGCAGGGTGACGGTGGCGGCGGTGGAGAAGGCGACCAGGGCCATGGCCTGCGCGGAGTCGCTGAAGCCGGTGAACCCGGGGGCGGCGGCGCCGGTCATCGCACCGCTCCCCGCCGTGCGTCCAGTTCGGCCTGGCGGCGGATCCGGTCGGCGAGCGGGTCGACGCGCCGGCGCGCGGTGTGTTCGTACAGGGCGATCGCGAGCCAGGTGACGGGGAGTTGGAGGAGGGCGAGGAGCAGGCCGGCGGGGATGCCGTCGGCGACGGTGCTCGTCATCACGCCGGGGGCGCCGGCGGACAGGACCAGGAACAGCGTGAAGTAGCCGAGCGCGGTGAGCGTGGCGGTGCGCCGCTGCCGGCGGTAGGCGCCGCGCAGCAGCCGCAGGTCGCTGTGGTGGCCGAGGGCATCGCGGGGCGGCCGGCGGACCGGAGGGACGGGTTCGGCAGGCTGCCAGGGGTAGGTCGGGTAGGACGCGGATGACGCCGACGATGCCCACGATGCCGATGACGCGGAGGGCGTCGACGACGCGGATGCCGGCTGTGGGGAGTGCGGCCGGTGCGACGGGTGCGGCGGGTTCGAGGGGGACGGTGGCGGCGTGGCGTGCGGCGGGTACGACGGGTGCGGCGTGTCGTAGGACATCCCGGGGCTCCTTGCGTGGCTCGGGTCCGTGGCGGCGGACCGCAGGGAGGTGGGGGAGCTGGGCCACGCACGCTACTCGCGAGGTACGGCCCGCGCGGCGTTTTCACCGAACTGGCCGGTCGGTATGCGCTTTCCCCGCCGGAACGGCTCCGACCTGGGGTGTTACCCGCGTTAACCCCGAGAGTGTGCTCCGGGTGGCCCGGCCGGGTTCAGTCCTGGAGCACCGGGAACCGCCGGGGCGCCACCAGCAGCAGCACGACGAACGCCAGGGCCGCCGCGGCCGCCGCTCCGAGGTAGACCGCGTGCACGGCCTCCGCGATGGCCCGCCGGGTCGCCTCCGGGGCCGTACCGGCGTCCAGCGCGCGCGTGACGGAGTCCAGGTCGCCCGCTCCGCCGAGCCGGGCGGCCAGCACCCCGTTGGCGACGGCGCCGAACAGGGAGGCGCCGAGGGTCTGGCCGGTCTGCCGGCAGAACAGCACCGAGGCGGTGGTGGTCCCCCGTTCCGACCAGCCCACGGTCGACTGCACGCCGATGATCAGCGGCAGCTGGAACAGGCCCAGCGCGCCGCCCAGCAGCAGCATCAGCAGCATCGGCTGCCACCACGATCCGGGGTACGGCAGGAACGGGAACGCGCACAGGATCAGCGCCGCCAGGCCGATGCCGAGCAGCGCGGTGTCCCGGAAGCCGATCCGCCGGTAGACGTGCTGGCTGAACGCGGCCGACACCGGCCAGCTGAGCGTCCACACCGACAGCACGAACCCGGCGCTCACCGGCGCCAGTCCGAGCACGGACTGCGCGTACGTCGGCAGGAACACGCTCGGCGCCACCATCAGCAGGCCCAGCGCGCCCAGCGCCAGATTGACGGCCGCGATCGTCCGGCGCCGCCACACCCAGCCCGGGATGATCGGCTCCGGGGCCCGTCGCTCCACCCACACCACCACGGCGGCCAGGGCCAGCCCCGTGCCGAAGAGGGCCAGTGAGGGCGCCGACAGCCAGGGCCAGGCGACCCCGCCCTGCACCAGCGCGGTCAGCAGCACCCCGCCGCACGCGAACACCGCGAGCGCGCCGGCCCAGTCCACGCGCGCGTGCCGGTCCGCCTGCCGTTCGGGCTCGTGCAGGTGACGGACGACCAGCCACAGGGCGGCGATGCCGATCGGCAGGTTGACCAGGAAGATCCAGCGCCAGTCCGCGTACGCGGCGAGCACGCCGCCGAGCCCGGGACCGGCCACCGCCGACACCGCCCACACCGTGGAGAGCCTGGACTGGATCTTCGGGCGTTCGGCGAGCGGGTACAGGTCGGCGGCCAGTGTCTGCACCGTGCCCTGCAACGCCCCGCCGCCCAGGCCCTGCACGATCCGGAACGCGATCAGCGCCCCCATGTTCCAGGCCACGGCGCACAGCAGCGAGCCGAGCAGGAACACGGCCGCGCCCACCACCAGCACCGGCTTGCGGCCGAAGGTGTCGGACACCTTGCCGTAGACGGGGAGGGTGACGGTGACGGCGAGCAGGTAGCCGGAGAACAGCCACGAGAAGACGGAGAACCCGCCGAGGTCGCCGACGATCTGCGGTACGGCCGTGGAGACCACGGTGGCGTCGAGGGCAGCCAGTGCCATGGCCAGCATGAGCGCGGCGACCACCGCACCGCGCCGCCGGGTGTCCGGCCGCCGTTCGGTTCCGCCGCGTATCGCCCCTGTCGTGCTCCCCACCGCAACCCCTCCCGTGCTTCCCGCCGGAAGCCGCCCGGATGCCCCCTGCATTCATGTCCGGGACGACAGCTTCCCACGGGCGGCGGGCTTGACCCTGACGCGGCGGGAGGGTGGAGGCTTTCCGCGCCGAAGGGTGGAGACGGCCCCGGATGCGGCTCCACCCGGCGGTGGAGCACCCCTAGGGGTTCCTCCGTACAACGGCTGGGGGAGGGTTCGTCCCGGCGGAGGACGAGACCGGGCCGGGTCCGTCCTTAACCTGGCTTCACGCCGCTGGGGGGCGGCGGACCGCACCGGCGGGGGTGGGGTTTTCCCCCCGGAAAGACGGGGCTCCGCACCAGCGCGCGACGCCCTCGCCGACCGCGAGACTCATCGGCGTACCCGAGACGACGCCCCGGCGGACCGGGGCACCCTCATCGACCTGCATAACGACAGAGGAGACATACCGTGACATCGGCTGTGACCATTCCCAGGCACGGGGGCACTGGAGGGCCTACGGCCGTTGCCGCGCGGGCGCGGCAGGTCGTGAAGGCGTACGGGTCCGGCGAGACCCGGGTCGTCGCCCTGGACCACGTCGACGTGGACATCGCCCGAGGGCAGTTCACCGCGATCATGGGCCCCTCCGGGTCCGGCAAGTCCACCCTGATGCACTGCCTCGCCGGCCTGGACACGGTGACCAGCGGACACATCCACCTGGACGACACCGAGATCACCGGCCTGAAGGACAAGAAACTCACCCAGCTGCGCCGGGACCGGATCGGCTTCATCTTCCAGGCGTTCAACCTGCTGCCTACCCTGAACGCGATCGAGAACATCACGCTCCCCATGGACATCGCCGGCCGCAAGCCCGACCGGGCCTGGCTAAACCGGGTCGTGGAGACCGTCGGCCTCGCCGGGCGCCTCAAGCACCGCCCCGCCCAGCTCTCCGGCGGCCAGCAGCAGCGCGTCGCCGTGGCCCGCGCCCTCGCCGCCCGCCCGGAGATCATCTTCGGGGACGAGCCGACCGGAAACCTCGACTCGCGCGCGGGCGCCGAAGTACTCGGCTTTCTGCGCCGCTCGGTGGACGAACTCGGCCAGACCATCGTCATGGTCACCCACGACCCGGTGGCCGCCTCCTACGCCGACCGCGTGCTCTACCTCGCCGACGGCCGGATCGTCGACGAGATGCACCACCCGACGGCCGACCAGGTCCTGGACCGCATGAAGGACTTCGACGCCCGGGGGCGTACGGCATGACCGTCCTGAAGACCTCCCTGCGCAACTTCGTCGCGCACAAGGGCCGCATGGCGCTGTCGGCGGTCGCCGTCCTGCTGTCGGTGGCGTTCGTGTGCGGCACGCTCGTGTTCACCGACACCATGAACACCACCTTCGACCAGCTCTTCCAGGCCACCTCCTCGGACGTCCAGGTCAGCCCGGGCAGCTCCTCCGACACCGGCGAGACCACCTCCCGCACCGGCAGACCGCCCGTGCTGCCCGCCTCCGTGGTCGGTGAGATCCGCAGGGCCGAGGGCGTCCGATCGGCCGAGGGCACGGTGTTCTCCACCTCGGTGACCGTCGTCGACGCCGACAAGGACAAGCTGTCGCCCAGCAGCGGCGCGCCCACCATCGTCGGCAACTGGAACGGCAACGACGCCCGCACCATGGAGATCACCTCCGGCGCGGCGCCCAAGGGGCCGGACCAGGTGATGGTCGACGCCGACACCGCCGACAGGCACGGCCTGAGGATCGGCGACGAGATCGGTCTCATCACGGTCGTCGGCACGCACCACGCGCGCGTGTCCGGCATCGCCGCCTTCCGGGTCACCAACCCCGGCGCGGCCGTCTTCTACCTGGACACCAGGACCGCCCAGCAGACCCTCGTCGGCCGCACCGGCGTCTACACCGACGTCAACGTCATGGCCGCCAAGGGCGTGAGCGACGACCGGCTGAAGAAGAACGTCACCGCCGCCCTCGGGCACGACTACCGGGTGCAGACCGCCAAGGAGGTCGCCGACGCCAACCAGAAGGAGGTCCAGGACTCCCTGAACGTCATGAAGTACGCGATGCTCGGCTTTGCCGGGATCGCCTTCCTCGTCGGCATCTTCCTGATCATCAACACCTTCTCCATGCTGGTCGCCCAGCGCACCCGCGAGATCGGCCTGCTGCGCGCCATCGGCTCCTCCCGCAAACAGGTCAACCGGTCCGTGCTGGTCGAGGCACTGCTGCTCGGCGTGCTCGGCTCGGTGCTCGGCGTCGGCGCGGGCGTCGGCATCGCGATCGGCCTGATGAAGCTCATGGGCCGGATCGGCATGAAGCTGTCCACCGACGACCTCACGGTCGCCTGGACCACCCCCGCCATCGGCCTGCTCCTCGGCGTCGTCGTCACCGTCCTCGCCGCCTACCTGCCCGCCCGGCGCGCCGGCAAGGTCTCCCCGATGGCCGCCCTGCGCGACGCGGGCACCCCCGCCGACGCCAGGGCCGGTGCCGTCCGTGCCGTGATCGGCCTGCTCCTGACCGCCGCAGGCGGCTGGAGCCTGTACGTCGCCGCCACCACCGACGAGGCCAAGGCCGGCTCGGGCTGGCTGGGCCTGGGCGTGGTGGCCACGCTCGTCGGCTTCGTCGTCATCGGCCCGCTGCTCGCCGCCGGACTGGTCCGCGTCCTCGGCGCGGTCATCCTGCGGATCTTCGGACCCGTGGGACGCATGGCCGAGCGCAACGCGCTGCGCAACCCGCGCCGCACCGGCGCCACCGGCGCCGCCCTGATGATCGGCCTCGCCCTGGTGGCCTGCCTGTCGGTGGTCGGCTCGTCCATGGTGGCCTCCGCCACCGACCAGCTGGACCAGACCGTCGGCGCGGACTTCATCGTCCAGGAGGACAACGGCCAGGTCATCACCCGGCAGGCGGTCGACGCCGTCAAGGACACCCCGGGCCTCGCCCGGGTCACCGAGTACAAGGTCCTGGACGCCTCCCTGACCACGCCGGACGGCCGCACCACCGAGAACGAGACGATCAACGCGGCCGACCCGACGTACGCGCGGGACGTGCGCACCGAGACCGTCGCCGGCACCCTCGCCGACGCCTACCGGCCCGACTCGATGTCCGTCTTCGAGGGCTTCGCCAAGGACCACGGCATCAAGCTGGGCTCCAGGGTCGCCGTCCACTTCAAGGACGGCCGCACGGCCAGGCTGACCGTCCGCGCGATCACCAGCGACGAGGCCGTCGTCGACAAGGGCGCGATGTACGCGTCCATCGCCACCGCCGCGAAGTACGTCCCCGCCGCCGACATGCCGCTGGACGACCTGCTCTTCGCCACGGCGAAGGACGGCCAGGAGAAGACCGCCTACACGGCGCTGAAGTCGGCCCTGCACGAGTTCCCGCAGTACACCGTGCGCGACCAGACCGACTACAAGCAGGCGCTGAAGGACCAGATCGGCCAGCTGCTGAACATGATCTACGGCCTGCTCGCCCTCGCGATCATCGTCGCGGTCCTGGGTGTCGTGAACACCCTCGCCCTGTCGGTGGTCGAGCGGACCCGGGAGATCGGCCTGATGCGGGCCATCGGCCTCTCCCGCCGCCAGCTGCGCCGCATGATCCGCCTGGAGTCCGTGGTGATCGCCGTCTTCGGCGCGCTGCTCGGCCTCGGTCTCGGCATGGGCTGGGGCGCCACCGCCCAGAAGCTCCTCGCCCTGGAGGGTCTGACCGTGCTGGAGATCCCCTGGCCGACGATCATCGCCGTCTTCGCGGGCTCCGCGTTCGTGGGCCTGTTCGCCGCGCTGGTCCCGGCGTTCCGGGCGGGCCGGATGAACGTCCTGAACGCGATCGCGACGGACTGACCGACTGGCGGACCGGCCGCGCGGGCCGGACCGGCGGCCACCGCACACGGGGGTTGCGGGGGAAGACGGACCGGCCGCGCGGGCCGGACCCACGGCCACCGCACACGGGGGTTGCGGGGGAAGGCCCGGTGCCGGGAAGCCTTGGGGGGCTTGCCGGCACCGGGTTCCCGCGCGTGCCCTCGCCCGGGTTGTCCCCATGCGGCCGCCCGGGGTTGTCCACAGCCTCCCGCACCGCGGCCCGCACCGTCGTACGCTGGACAGCCCCGGCCCGTCAGTCGAGTCGGGCCCTTCGTGTTGCCGACCCCCTGGACGGAAAGCCCCCTCCATGAGCCTGCACGGTCTGCTCGACGCCGTAGTCAAGGACCCCGCCCTCGCGGAAGCGATTCAGGCGGCGGCGGACGGCAACCGCCCGCACATCGACCTCGTCGGTCCCCCGGCCGCCCGCCCCTTCGCGATCGCCGCACTCGCCCGCGAGGCCGGCCGCCCCGTGCTGGCCGTCACCGCGACCGGCCGCGAGGCCGAGGACCTGGCCGCCGCCCTGCGCTCCCTGCTGCCCCCGCAGGGCGTGGCGGAGTACCCCTCCTGGGAGACCCTCCCGCACGAGCGGCTCAGCCCCCGCAGCGACACCGTCGGCCGCCGCCTCGCCGTCCTGCGCCGCCTCGCCCACCCCAGCGCCGACGACCCCGGGACCGGCCCGGTCTCCGTCGTCGTGGCGCCCGTGCGCTCCGTGCTCCAGCCGCAGGTCAAGGGCCTCGGCGACCTGGTGCCGGTATCCCTCAGGACCGGGCAGAGCGCCGATCTGAACGCCGTCGTGGAAGCCCTCGCGGCCGCCGCCTACGCGCGCGTGGAGCTGGTCGAGAAGCGCGGCGAGTTCGCCGTGCGCGGCGGCATCCTGGACGTCTTCCCGCCCACCGAGGAACACCCCCTGCGCGTCGAGTTCTGGGGCGACGACGTCGAGGAGATCCGCTACTTCAAGGTCGCCGACCAGCGCTCCCTCGAAGTCGCCGAGCACGGCCTGTGGGCACCCCCGTGCCGCGAGCTGCTGCTCACCGACGACGTCCGCGCCCGCGCGCGTGCCCTCGCCGAGGACCACCCGGAGCTGGGCGAGCTGCTGAACAAGATCGCCGAGGGCATCGCGGTCGAGGGCATGGAGTCCCTCGCCCCGGTCCTGGTGGACGACATGGAGCTGCTGCTCGACGTCCTGCCCAAGGGCGCGATGGCCGTCGTCTGCGACCCGGAGCGGGTCCGTACCCGCGCCGCCGACCTCGTCGCCACCAGCCAGGAGTTCCTCCAGGCGTCCTGGGCGGCCACCGCCGGCGGCGGCGAGGCCCCCATCGACGTCGACGCGGCCTCCCTGTGGTCCATCGCCGACGTCCGCGACCGCGCGCGCGAGCTGGACATGATGTGGTGGTCGGTGTCCCCGTTCGCGGCCGACGCCGACCTCGACGCCGACACCCTCAAGCTCGGCATGCACGCTCCCGAGAGCTACCGGGGCGACACCGCGCGGGCCCTCGCCGACACCAAGGGCTGGCTCGCCGACGGCTGGCGCACTGTGTTCGTCACCGAGGGCCACGGCCCGGCCGCCCGCACGGTGGAGGTCCTCGGCGGCGAGGGCATCGCGGCCCGCCTCGACTCCGACCTCGGCGAACTGAGCCCCTCCCTCGTGCACGTCTCCTGCGGCTCGATCGAGTACGGCTTCGTGGACCCGGCGCTCGGACTCGCCGTGCTCACCGAGACCGACCTGTCCGGCCAGCGCGCCACCGGCCGCGACGGAACCCGCATGCCGGCCCGCCGCCGCAAGACCATCGACCCGCTCACCCTGGAACCCGGCGACTACATCGTCCACGAACAGCACGGCGTCGGCCGCTACATCGAGATGGTCCAGCGCACCGTCCAGGGCGCCACCCGCGAGTACCTGGTCGTGGAGTACGCCCCCGCCAAGCGCGGCCAGCCCGGCGACCGGCTGTACATCCCGACCGACCAGCTGGAGCAGATCACCAAGTACGTCGGCGGCGAGGCACCCACCCTGCACCGCCTCGGCGGCGCCGACTGGACGAAGACCAAGGCCCGCGCGAAGAAGGCCGTCAAGGAGATCGCCGCCGACCTGATCAAGCTGTACAGCGCGCGCATGGCCGCCCCCGGCCACGCCTTCGGCGCCGACACCCCCTGGCAGCGCGAGCTGGAGGACGCCTTCCCCTACGCGGAGACCCCCGACCAGCTCACCACCATCGCCGAGGTCAAGGAGGACATGGAGAAGTCGGTCCCCATGGACCGCCTGATCTGCGGCGACGTCGGCTACGGCAAGACCGAGATCGCCGTGCGGGCCGCCTTCAAGGCCGTACAGGACGGCAAGCAGGTGGCCGTCCTCGTCCCCACCACCCTGCTGGTGCAGCAGCACTTCGGCACGTTCTCCGAGCGGTACGGACAGTTCCCGGTGAACGTGCGGGCGCTCTCCCGCTTCCAGACCGACACCGAGGCCAAGGCCGTCCTGGAGGGCCTGAAGGAGGGCTCGGTGGACGTCGTCATCGGCACCCACCGCCTGTTCTCCTCCGAGACCAAGTTCAAGAACCTGGGCCTGGTCATCGTCGACGAGGAGCAGCGCTTCGGCGTCGAGCACAAGGAGCAGCTGAAGAAGCTCCGCGCCAACGTCGACGTACTGACCATGTCGGCCACGCCCATCCCGCGCACTCTGGAGATGGCGGTCACCGGCATCCGCGAGATGTCCACGATCACCACGCCCCCGGAGGAGCGCCACCCGGTCCTCACCTTCGTCGGGCCCTATGAGGAGAAGCAGATCGGCGCCGCCATCCGCCGCGAACTCCTCCGCGAGGGCCAGGTCTTCTACATCCACAACCGCGTCGAGTCCATCGACCGCGCGGCGGCCAGGCTCCGCGACATCGTCCCGGAGGCGCGCATCGCGACGGCCCACGGCCAGATGTCGGAATCGGCGCTGGAACAGGTCGTGGTCGACTTCTGGGAGAAGAGGTTCGACGTGCTGGTGTCGACCACGATCGTGGAGTCCGGCATCGACATCTCCAACGCCAACACGCTGATCGTGGAGCGTGGCGACACCTTCGGCCTGTCCCAGCTGCACCAGCTGCGCGGCCGCGTCGGCCGGGGCCGCGAGCGCGGGTACGCGTACTTCCTGTACCCGCCGGAGAAGCCGCTGACGGAGACCGCGCACGAACGCCTGGCCACCATCGCCCAGCACACCGAGATGGGCGCCGGCATGTACGTCGCGATGAAGGACCTGGAGATCCGCGGCGCCGGCAACCTGCTCGGCGGCGAGCAGTCCGGGCACATCGCCGGCGTCGGCTTCGACCTGTACGTCCGCATGGTCGGCGAGGCCGTCGCGGACTACCGGCGGCAGCTGGAGACCGGCGAGGTCGAGGAAGAGGCTCCGCTCGAGGTCAAGATCGAGCTGCCGGTCGACGCGCACGTCCCGCACGACTACGCCCCCGGCGAGCGGCTGCGCCTCCAGGCGTACCGCGCGATCGCCTCGGCCAACTCCGAGGAGGACGTCAAGGCCGTCCGCGAGGAACTCACCGACCGCTACGGCAAGCTGCCCGAACCGGTGGAGAACCTGCTGCTGGTGGCCGGACTGCGGATGCTCGCGCGCGCATGCGGTGTCGGCGAGATCGTCCTGCAGGGCACCAACATCCGCTTCGCGCCGGTGGAGCTGCGCGAGTCGCAGGAGCTGCGGCTCAAGCGGCTCTACCCGGGCACGGTCATCAAGCCCTCCGTCCACCAGGTGCTGGTCCCGCGCCCGAAGACCGCGAAGGTCGGCGGCAAGCCGCTGGTCGGCCGGGAACTGCTGGCATGGGTCGGCGAGTTCCTCACCTCCGTCCTGGGGTGAGGGGCGCTGTACGGGGGCGGGGGCGCGCGTGCGGATCGGTGAGCTGGCCGGGGCGACCGGCACGACACCGCGTGCCCTGCGCCACTACGAGCAGCAGGGCCTGATCACGTCCGTGCGCGCGGCCAACGGCTACCGCGTGTACGACTCCGGTACGGCGGTGCGCGTCCGCAACATCCGCCGGCTGCTGGAGGCGGGCCTCACCCTGGACGACGTACGGGTCTTCCTGCCCTGCCTGGACGGCGCCGATGTCACCGCGGTACCCGTCTCCTCCAAGGCGCTCCAGGTCGCCCGGGAGCGGCTGGCCGTGCTCGACGCCCGCATCGCGGCCCAGACGGCGCTGCGCGACCGCCTGGTGTCGGCGCTGCGGGCGGCGGGCGATGAGACCGGCTGAACCGAACGAGCCGAACCGAACGAACCGAACGAACCGAGTGGACCGACCGGACCGACTCAGGGCGCCGGGTCAGGGGTGGCCGGACGGGGTGGGGGTCAGGCGACGACCGCGCCGCCGTCCACGGGCAGCACCGCCCCCGTCACGAACGAGGCCTGGGGCGACGCGAGGCGGGTGATGGCCCAGGCGACCTCCTCGGGGCGGCCGATCCGGCCGATCGGGGTGTGGTCGAGCTGCCACTCGCGGACGGCGGCCCGCTGCTCGGGCGTGTAGCCGGAGTGGTCGGCGATCGGCGTCTCGATCGCGCCCGGGGCCACCGCGACCACCCGGACGCCCCGCGGCGCCAGTTCCACCGCCCAGCTGCGGGTCAGCACCTCCAGGGCCGCCTTTCCCGCCGCGTACAGGGAGTTGCCGGGCCAGCCCCGCTGGTCGTCACGTTCACCACCACGCCCCGGCTCTCCTCCAGCGCGGGCAGTGCGGCCTGGGTGAGCAGCACGGGCGCGAGGAGGTTGGTCTCCAGCAGCGGCCGTACCGACGCGCGGGTGTAGGTGCGCAGGGAGTCGGTGGTGACGACGGCCGCGTTGTTGACGAGCACGTCGAGGCGGCCGTACCGCTCCAGTACGGCGTCCACGACGGCCCGGGGCCCGTCCTCGGCGGTGAGGTCGGCGGGCAGCGGCGTGATGCCGGGGTGACCCTCGGCCGTCTCGGCCAGCGGCGCGGCCCGGCGGCCGACGACGACGACCCGGGCGCCCTCGGAGGCGAACGCGCGGGCGGTGGCCCGGCCGATACCGGTGCCGGCGCCGGTCACGAGGACGGTACGGGGGGCCCGGGTGTTGCTGTTCTCGCTCATGCGGGGATCGTCGGACCCTGACGCCAGTGACAGGGTCAAGCCGGGCGAGCGGCAAGACCCCACACCGGAGGCGACTTGTCCCACTGTGCCCCATCTGCTGTGCGGCGGCGGGCGGTTACCGTAAGGTGCGGAACGATCCGTCCCGCACCGGGGGCGGGCGGCGCGAGCGAGGGGACGTACCGTGACGCGTGCGAGGGGCGGAGCGGCCACCGCGGTCGCCGCCGTGGCCGTGCTGGTCGCCGTGACCGGCTGTACGGCCGAGCAGACCGGGGGAGTGGCCGGCGGAGCGAACGGACCCGGGGAGACCGGCGGCAAAGGTGCCGCCCTGGCCGCCGCCCGCTCGCTGACCGTCAAGGGGCGGGCGCCGAAGACCGGTTACTCGCGGGCCCGGTTCGGTACCGCCTGGGCGGACACCGACTCCAACTCCTGTGACACCCGCGACGACATCCTCAAACGCGACCTGAAGGGCGTGCGGTTCACCGGCGGCAACTGCAGGGTCTCCTACGGCCTGCTGGAGCCCGACCCCTACTCCGGCAAGGAGATCACCTACCGGCGGGGCCGCAGCAAGGTCGACATCGACCACGTCGTCGCCCTGTCCGACGCCTGGCAGAAGGGCGCCAAGTACTGGGACGCCGGCAAGCGCATAGCGCTGGCCAACGACCCCCTCAACCTCCTCGCCGTCGACGCGAGCACCAACCGCGGCAAGGGGGACGGCGACGCGGCCACCTGGCTGCCGCCCAACAAGGCCTACCGGTGCACCTATGTCGCCGCCCAGGTCGCCGTCAAGAAGAAGTACGGCCTGTGGGTCACCGCCGCCGAACAGAGCGCCATGAAGAAGGTCCTCTCCTCCTGCCCCGGCCAGAAGCTCCCCACCGGCGGCAACCCGACGAAGGCCCCCGAGCGCTTCCAGGCCCGCTGATCCGCCCGGCGACCTTCGTCCCGACCGGGTGATCCACTGTCTCCTCCGGACGGGCACCGCCTACCGTGACCGGCATGGACATCAAGGTGAGCAGCCTCGCCGAGCGGCCCGACCGGCTGCCGGCGGTGTTCGGCATGACCGACACCTGGCCCGAGTTCGTCACCCAGGACCTCGTGGGCACCACCCACTACGGCCGCCTCCCCACCGAACTCCCCGAGTACGCCCTGTTCGCCGAGGACGCGGACGGCCGGGTCGTCGCCCACGCCTACAGCGTGCCGTTCGCCCTCGGCGTCGAGGGCCGGCGTACCCTGCCCACCCGCGGCTGGGACCAGGTCCTCGCGTGGGCCTTCGCCGACCTGCGCCACGGCACCCGCCCGGACACCGTGAGCGCCATCTCGGTCACCATCGCCCCGGACGCCCAGGGCCACGGCCTGTCGGCCCTCATGCTCGCGGCGATGCGCGACAACGCCCGCGCCCACGGCTTCCGCGAGGTCGTCGCCCCCGTACGCCCCAACGCCAAGCACCGCGAACCGCGCACCCCGATCACCGAGTACGCCCACCGGGTCCGCCCCGACGGACTGCCCCAGGACCCGTGGCTGCGTGTGCACGCCCGGGCCGGAGCCACCATCGACTCCATCGCCCCGGCCTCCATGACCGTGAGCGGCTCGCTGGAGGAGTGGCGCCGCTGGACCGGGCTGCCCTTCGACACGGCGGGGGACGTCGAGGTGCCCGGCGCACTGGTCCCGGTCCGCTGCGACGTGGAGAACGGGTACGCCGTCTACGTCGAGCCCAACGTATGGATGCGGCACCCGCTGTGACACCTGAACCCCGGGGCGGGGCCCGGGGTTCAGGTCACACGTGGGACGGGCGGACGGGTCGGGCGGACGGGGCGGGCGGTCCCGCCGCCCGCGCGGGTCACGCGGCCGACTTGCCCTTCAGCGAGCCCAGGAGGTGGGTCGTCACCTTCTTCGCGGCCGCGGCGCCGTCGTCCTCACCCGAGGTGGACAGCACGGTGACCACGTGGTTGCCGGAGCGGGCCGCGATGAGCGTGGTACCGGTCTGCCAGGCGCCGCTCGTCAGCGTCATCGTGTACGCCTCGTCGCCGAACCCGGCCGTGGCCGCGCCCTTCACCTTCACCTTGGCGTGCGTGTCCGTGTCCGTGAAGGTGGCGCACTCGGCGGCGACGGACCGCATCCGCCGCATCACCGTCTTCGCCGTGGTGCCCTGGAACGCGTCGAGCTCCTGGGCCACTTCCTGGGTCTTGTCCTGGTTGACGTAGTCGTCCTGCGCGAAGGCCACGCCTCCCTCGAAGCCCGTCACCTGGATCCAGGACGTGCCCTCCAGCCGGGTGCAGTCCGGCTTCGCGGTCTTCCGGCCGGACGGGGCGAGGAACTTGCCGCCGCTGTCCGAGGCGCCGTCCGCCTCCAGGGTGAACCCGGCCGGGAAGGCCGACGCGGGCGCCAACGCCTTCTTCAGCTGCGTACCGGTCAACAGGCCGGCGTTCGGGTTCTTCGTCTTGGCCGGTGCGGCGCTCGCACCGGTGCCGGAGGACGAGTCCGAGGTGCACGCGGACAGGGCCAGAGGGAGCACCGCGACGGCGAGCAGCGTTACGGCACGGGACGAGAGACGCATGACAGTCCTTCAGAGGTGATGAGCGGGGGTGAAACGGGGTGTGGGGGTGTGGGGGTGTGGAACGGGGGTGTGTGTAGGGCGGGTGGCGGGGACGGCGGGGTCCGTACCGGAGGTGGCCGTCAGACCGTCCGGCCGTCAGATCGTCAGACCTTCTTCCAGTCGCCGCAGTCGTTCGTCTTGAAGTAGGCGTCCGACGGGCTGATCGTGACGACGGCCGTGCCGCTGACGTTGTTGTTGGCGATGATCGAGTCCACGCCCTGGCCGGCGTCCTTCGTGCGCTCCCAGTAGCAGGAGTCGTCGGTGTTCCCGGTCGACCTGTAGGTGCCCGGCGCGATGTCCGTGCCGACCTTGTACATGCCGCCGTCGCCGTCCACCGAGGAGCCGGGCGTGCCCTTCGCCTTGGGGTCGACCGCCTCCCAGTCCTTGCAGCCGCTGGACTTGAACAGCTTGTCGGTGGGCTTGACGGTCACGTAACTCGTGCCGGTGACGTTGTCGTTGGCGAGCGTGGAGTCCAGCTCGCCGGAGGCGTCCTTGGCGCGCTCCCAGTAACACATGTCGTCGGTGTTGCCGGTCGTGCGGTACGTCCCCGGCTTCACGTCGGAGCCGACCCGGTACTCGCCGTCGCCCCCGATGGCGGCCTTCTTCTCCTCGGCCGCCTTGGTGCCACCCGAGCCCTTCGTGCCGCCTGAGCCCGTGGTGCCGCCCGACGTGTGCTCGGCCGACGCCGAGGAGCCCTTGTCGCCGCCCTTCGAACCGCCGTCCTTGCCGTCGCCGCCGGCGTTGGCGGACACGGCGCCGATGACGACGATCCCCACGACGGCGCCGAACGCGACCTTGGCCTTCATACCCATGGCGAACCCCTCCCCTGAGTGCTGCGGCCTCCCCCTCGGTGGCCGCTCGTTCGCTGGGTCAATAAGACCAGAGCCTGTGAACCGAGTCAACACGATTCACGCCTTGCGATCAGTACACGATCGTGAATCGGTGGGTCATGTGTACGCCGGTATGCTGGCGCACACACGGGACGAGGGGAGCAAGGCCGGTGCAGGACAACGCGACAGAGGTGACCGCAGCCGGTATCGCGCGGCTCGCCGGAGTGGGCCGCGCCGCCGTCAGCAACTGGCGCAGACGGCACGCCGACTTCCCGAAGCCGGTCGGCGGCACCGAGACCAGCCCGTCCTTCGCGCTCGCCGAGGTCGAGGCCTGGCTGCGCAAGCAGGGCAAGCTCGCCGAGGTCCCGCTGCGCGAACGCGTCTGGCAGCAGCTCGCCGGGCATCCGGAGGGCCCGCTCACGGCGCTGGTGCACGCCGGGTGCGTCCTGCTGCTGATCCAGGAGCGTCCCACCGTCTGGCTCGACGCGAGCGCCGGCTCGGACGCCCGGCTGGCCGCGGTGCTGCCGGGGGTGCTGGAGGAGGTGCTCGCGCCGCGGCTCGCCGGGGTGCCCGGGCGGGGGGTGAACTCGGCGGCGCCGGGTGGGGGTGTGTACCGGGCCGTTGACGGCGGCGGTGTGAACTCCGCGGGCGAGGCCGGCGGTGTGAACGCCGTGCGGGGCGGCGGCGGTGTGAACTCCGCGGGCGAGGCCGGCGGTGTGAACGTCGGGAGCCGCGCGGACGGTGTGAACGCCGCGCTCGGCGGCGGCGGTGTGAACGCGTCCCTCGACGGCGACGTGAACGCTGCGGTCGGAGCGGGCGGTGTGAACTCCGGGGCCGGCGCGGGGGGCGTGAACCTCCGGGGCGGCGCGGGGGACGCGAACTCCCTTGTCGCGCCTCCGGCTGTGAACGCCCCACCGACGGCGCCGCCTGTGAACCCGTCACCCACCCTCTCGCCTGTGAACCCCGCACCAGCTGTTCACAGCACGTCGTCCAAGGCACCCGAGCCCGCCGCCCCGGCAACAGCGGCAGCCACGGCAGCCGACTCGGCCATGGCCGGCACGGGCGCCACCGCGGCGGCCACCTCCTTCACCTCGGCCCCGGCGATCAGCGCAGCCCCGGCCCCCGCCCTCCGCACCCCCACCGGCCCCCAACTCCTCCCCTCCGCCCCGCTCCTGCGCGGTGCCGCCGAGCTGGCCGCCGAGATGGGGGCCCGGCAGACGTTCGAGTTCCTGCTGGGCCGGTACCTGGACGCCAACCCCCGCCAGTACACGCTCACACCCGCCGAACTCGCCGGTCTCATGGCCGACCTCGCCGGACCGGCCCGTACCGCCCTGGACCCCGCCTGCGGCACCGGCGCCCTGCTGCGCGCCGTGGACCCCCGTCCCGGACAGGAGCTGTACGCCCAGGACAGCGCCCCCGAACTCGCCGCGCTCGGCACGCTGCGGCTCGCGCTGCACAGCCGGGCCACCGTGCACGGTGCGGCCGGCGACACCCTGCGCGCCGACGCGCACCCCGGGCTGCACGCCGACGCCGTCCTGTGCCATCCGCCGTTCAACGAGCGCAACTGGGGCCACGACGAGCTCGCCTACGACCCTCGCTGGGAGTACGGCTTCCCGGCGCGCACCGAGTCCGAACTGGCCTGGGTGCAGCACGCGCTGGCCCGGCTGACCGACGGCGGCACCGCGGTGCTGCTCATGCCGCCGGCCGCCGCCTCCCGCCGTTCCGGGCGCCGGATCCGCGCCGATCTGCTGCGCCGGGGCGCGTTGCGGGCCGTCGTCGCGCTGCCGGTCGGCGCGGCACCGCCGTACAACATCCCGCTGCACCTGTGGGTGCTGCGCCGGCCCGACCGGACACCGACGACGCCCGAGGTGCTGCTCGTGGACTCCGGGAGGTTCGCCGGGGAGGGGCGCGGCGGGCCGGACTGGGAGGCGGTGCGGGAGGCCGTGACGGATGCCTGGCGCGCCTTCACGCGCGCGGGGCGGCTCGCGGAGCGGCCGGGACTCGCCCGTTCGGTGCCGGTCATCGAACTCCTCGACGACGACGTGGACCTCGCTCCCGCCCGTCACCTGCCGCCGGCCGCGGTCGCCGACGGCGCGGAGCAGCTCACGCAGGTGCGCGAACGGCTCGGCGCGACCCTGCGCCTGACCGCCGACCTCGCCCCGCCCCCCGCCGCCCCGGCACCGCCCGTGCGCTGGCCGCTCACCACGGTCGGCGAACTCGCCCGCGGGGGCGCGCTGGTGATGCGCACCGGCGGGAACGGCGGCCACGCGCGCGTGCCGGTCCTCACCGACCACGACGTCCTCGCCGCAACCGCGCCCTCGGGCACGCTCCCGGAGAGCGAGGAGGAGGCCGTGCTGACCGAGCCGGGCGATGTCGTCGTACCCGTGCTCGGCGGGGGTGCGGTGGCGCGCGTGATCGACGAGGTGACGGGGGGCGCCGCCCTGGGGCGCAACCTCGTACTGCTGCGCCCCGACGCCACGGCGCTCGACCCGTGGTTCCTCGCCGGCTTCCTGCGCGGGACGGCCAACAACCGGCAGGCCAGCAGCTACGCCTCCACGGCGACCCGCCTGGACGTGCGCCGGCTGCAACTGCCCCGGCTCCCGCTGGAGGAACAGCGGCGCTACGGAGCCCGGTTCCGCGCGCTGGACGAGTTCGAGCGGGCGCTGCGGCACGCGAGCCGGCTGGGGGAGCACCTCGTGCGCGGGATGTACGACGGCCTGACGGACGGCACGGTCGCACCCGACTGATCCCGAGAGCATCCCAAGGGCATCTCAAGGGCGCCCCAGGGGCACCCCAGGGGCGTCCCACTGGCACCACACCGGCATCCCACTGCCCCTGCTCGTCCCGCCCTGCCGGCCCCCCGCCGGTTGCGTCGCCGGTCACCGGACAACGGTTCGGTACAACCCGGACCGCTTGTCCTTGCCGGGCCATATGCTCGAAGCGACATCGCGCGTCCGGCGTCGTCCGCCCCCGCGGACCATGCCGGACGGGCAGGCACGCCCACTTCAGGATCGGGAGCAGCCATGCACGGCCACGGCTACGGACAGCCGGTGAAGCAGCCACCGCACACCGCGTGGCTGGTCTGCCTGCGCGTGCTGTTCGTGGCGCTCGGCATCCTCACCATCGGCTTCCTGGCCTGGGTGATGCCGCTGCGGCTGGCCGCGGTCACCCGCCGGTCGCTGGACTGGGGGGTGTTCGTGGCGGTGCTCGCCGCCGACATCCTGAGCTTCACGCTGGTGGCGATGGAGCCCGGTGACGAGATCCACACCACCGGCGGCTACGTGGGCATCCTGCTCCTGCTCGGCACGCTCGTGGCCGCCATCGCCTACTACCTCGCGGCGGACATCCGGTACTTCCTGCTGCGGCAGCAGGCGTACGCGGCGCAGGGGGCGCAGGCACCGGCGTACGGCTACCCGGCGCCCGCGGCCCCGTACGCCGCGACGACCGTCCCGACCCTGCCGACGGCGACGTCGGCGACCGGACCGCACACCCCCAACGGACTGCACACCCCGCCGCCCCCGGTGTCGCACACCCCCGTGCCCCAGCCCCCGCCGGCCACCCCGCCGCTCCAGCGTCCCGCGCCCGCCCGGATCGACCAGGTGCGGGCCGAGCTGGACGAGCTGAGCGACTACCTGCGCAGGCAGGACGGCCACGAGGGCGGACGGTGACGGTGACGACGGGGCGCATGGTCGCCGGCCGTTACGAGCTGTCCACGCTGATCGGGCAGGGCGGCATGGGCCAGGTCTGGACGGCGTACGACCGCAGGCTCGACCGGCGCGTGGCGGTGAAGCTGCTGCGCCCGGACAAGGTGGCGGGCCAGGAGGCGGACGAACTGCGCCGCCGGTTCGTGCGCGAGTGCCGGGTGACCGCGCAGGTGGACCACCCCGGTCTGGTGACGGTGCACGACGCGGGCAGCGAGGGCGAGGAGCTGTTCCTCGTCATGCAGTACGTCGACGGTGCCGACCTCTCCGACCACCTCGCCGAGCACGACCCGTACCCGTGGCCGTGGGCGGTCGCGGTGGCCGCGCAGCTGTGCGCCGTACTGAGCGCCGTGCACGCCGTGCCGATCGTGCACCGCGACCTGAAGCCGCGCAACGTGATGGTGAAGCAGGACGGCATGGTCACCGTCCTCGACCTGGGCGTGGCCTCCGTGATGGACACCGACACCACGCGCCTGACCCACACCGGCTCCCCGATCGGCTCGCCCGCCTACATGGCGCCGGAGCAGGCGATGGGCGGTGCGGTCGGCCCGTACACCGACCTGTACGCGCTCGGCGTGCTGCTGCACGAACTGCTCAGCGGCGAGGTGCCGTTCGCCGGTTCGACGGCGCTCGGTGTGCTGCACCGGCACCTGTACGAGCCCCCGCTTCCCGTGCGCCGGATCCGCCCCGAGGTGCCCGAGGCGCTGGAGTCCCTGGTGCTGCGGCTGCTCGCCAAGGACCCGCAGCACCGTCCGGCGTCCGCGCAGGAGGTGTACGAGGACCTGGCGCTGCTCCTGCCCGCGCGCGGGACGCCCACCGGGGCGCCGCTGGATCCCACACGCCCCTTCCTGCGTCCGCACGCCCCCTGGCCGGACCGCGCGCGGACCCCCGCGCCCCAGCCCGCCCCGGTCGCGCCGGCACCGCCGGTGGCCGAGAAGCCCGATGTCGCCGCCGCCGTGGACGAGGTCAAGCGCCTGCTGGGGGAGGGCCGTATCACGCAGGCCGTCGACATCCTGGGGGCGATCCTGCCGACTGCCGCCGAGCAGCACGGCGAGCACTCCCCGGTGGTGCGTACGCTGCGCAAGCAGTACGCGGCCACCCTCCTGGACGACGGCCAGTACCGGCGCGCGCTGCCGGAACTGCGCCGGCTCGCCGACGAACGCGCCGCCGAGGCCGGCCAGGCCGACCCGCAGTCGCTGCGCTACCGCTACGAGGCCGCGCAGTGCCTGGAGCAACTGGGCGAACCGGCGGCGGCGCTCGCCGAGTACCGCGCGCTGCTGCCGTACTACGAGAACCAGTACGTCTCCGGGGACCCGCAGCTCGCCCATGACGTGCGCCGGCGCATCGGCCACCTGCTGCTGGCCCTCGGCGACCGCTCGGCCGCCCACGACACGCTCGCGCGGCTGGTCATGGACGTCGAGCGGCTGCACGGCCCCGGCCACCCGCTGGCCGTCGAGGTCCGGCGGACGCTGCAGTGGCTGGGGCAGGTGCGCGGATAACGCCTGCGCGGCGGTCGGCGGTGCCCGAAGGGCGCGCGAATCGTTGGTCGAATGGGTTGGCCGCGGCCTGCCCACTGCCTACCATCGATCACCGCAAGACTTTGTGCGCCCGCCCGTCGCCCGACCACCACCCCTGGCGGAGGCGCTGGCGCGCCGCACCTGTCGTTGCAATCTCCCCTGGAGGTCTCCTTGCACCGCCGCCGTCGCACCGCGCTCGTCCTCACCGCCGCGATCGCCGCCGCGGCGCCCCTGCTGACCGCCTGCGGAAGCGATGCGCATCCGGGCGCCGCGGCCGTCGTCGGCGGGCAGCGGATCACCGTCGGCCAGCTGGAGAACCGCGTCGAGGAGGTGCGGCGGGCCCAGCGGGCCGCGGTGCCGGACGAGACGCAGTACCAGCAGGTCGTCTCCTCCACCAGCGGTCTCACCCGCGACACCCTGCACAACATGGTGCTCGACCGGGTGCTGCACCGCGCCGCGCAGGACCGGGCCGTCACGGTCACCCGCAAGGAGATCCAGCAGATGCGCGCGGACCTGGAGCGGCAGGCCGGCGGCAGCAAGGGCCTGGAGGCGGCCTGGCTCCAGAAGTACGGCATCGCCCCCGCCCGCCTCGACGACAACCTGCGCCTGCAGCTGGAGGCGCAGAAGCTCGCCGAGAAGCTCGGCACCGACACCAGCCGGCCCGCCTTCTGGAAGGCGCTGTCCAAGGCGTCCGAGGAACTCCACGTCGACCTCAACCCGCGCTACGGCACCTGGGACGTGCAGAAGAGCAGCCGGGTGGACGCCGAGACGCCGTGGGTGCGGGAGGTCACGACGGCGGGCGGGCAGCCGGTGACGGCGTAGACCGGTCGTACGATCACGTGATCACAGGATCTCCCGGCCCTGTGGACAACGAGATCCGCTCCCTCGCCGCCGTGGGTTACGTTCGAATCGTGAACGAAACCAGCCCCGAACCCCGCGCCGAAGGCCGCCCGGAGCCCCGCGCCGACGCCCGCGAGGGAGCCCCCGGCCGCATCGTCCTGCTCACCACCAGCCACCGCGTCGCCCCCGGCCTGCTGTCCTGGCCCGCCTGGCAGGCCCTGCGCACCGCCGACACCGTGCTGTGTGCGGACGGCGCCCATCCGCAGCTGCCGTACCTGCGCGAGGCCGGGACAGCGGTGACGGAGGCGTCCCCCACCGCGCAGGAGCTGGTCGACGCCTGCGCCGGCGGGCGCACGGTGGTGGTCGTGGCGACGGGCGAGGGCGAGCCGGCGCTCACCGACGGCCTCGCCCGGCTGGCCGGCTCCGGCCGGGTCGCCATGCCGGAGCTGGAGCTGCTCCCCGCCTCCTACGACCTGCCCGGCGCCCGCCTGCTGGACCTCGTGCAGGTCATGGACCGCATCCGCGCCGAGTGCCCCTGGTCCTCCCGGCAGACCCACCAGGGCCTGGCGAAGTACGGCATCGAGGAGGCCTACGAACTGGTCGAGGCGATCGAGGCCGGCGACCGCGCGGAACTGCGCGAGGAGCTGGGCGACGTCCTCCTCCAGGTCGTCTTCCACTCCCGGATCGCCGAGGAGGACCCGGACGCGCCGTTCTCCGTCGACGACGTCGCCGGCGGCATCGTCGCCAAGCTCGTCCACCGGCACCCGCACGTCTTCGGCGACGAGGAGGCCGAGACCCCGGAGGACGTCAAGGAGCACTGGCTGCGCACCAAGGCCGAGGAGAAGCGGCGCACCTCGGTCACGGAGGGCGTCCCGCTCGGCCAGCCCGGCCTGGCCCTCGCCGCCAAGCTCGCCTCCCGCACCCGCACGGCGGGCCTTGCGGTCCCCCTGCCCCAGGGCGAGGGCATCGGGTACGAACTGCTGGCACTGGCGGTCCGCGCCGAGGCGGACGGCGTCGACCCGGAGGCGGCCCTGCGGGCGGCGGCGCGGGCGTACCGGGACGCGATACGGGCCGCTGAGGGGCTGCCAGGTTGAGAACCCGGGGCGTGGGGCCGGCGTGACGGCCGAGGCGCGGGAGCCGAGGCGCGCGGTGCTGGGCGGGCTCCGCCGCTCACGGCCCGCGGCGCCGCGGGCCGAGGAGGTGCTGGAGCGCGGGCGGGCCCGGCCCCTGCCCCGGAGGCCTGGACGCGGTGAGGCCGGCCGGCCGGATACCGTCGAGGAGTGACCGAGCAGCACAGCCCCGACCAGCCCGCGCCCGCCCTCTTCACGTGGGAGTTCGCAGCCGACCCCTACCCGGCGTACGCCTGGCTGCGCGAGCACGCCCCCGTGCACCGGACGCGGTTGCCGAGCGGGGTCGAGGCCTGGCTGGTCACCCGGTACGCCGATGCCCGGCAGGCCCTGGCCGACCAGCGGCTGAGCAAGAACCCGGCGCACCACGACGAGCCCGCGCACGCCAAGGGCAAGACGGGCATCCCGGGCGAGCGCAAGGCCGAGCTGATGACCCATCTGCTGAACATCGACCCGCCGGACCACACCCGGCTCAGGAAGCTCGTCAGCAAGGCGTTCACCCCCCGCCGGGTCGCCGAGTTCGCCCCCCGGGTGCAGGAGCTGACCGACCACCTCATCGACCAGTTCGCGAAGACGGGGTCCGCCGACCTCATCCACGAGTTCGCCTTCCCGCTCCCCATCTACGCCATCTGCGACCTGCTCGGCGTCCCGCGCGAGGACCAGGACGACTTCCGGGACTGGGCGGGCATGATGATCCGGCACGGCGGAGGCCCCCGGGGCGGGGTCGCCCGGTCGGTGAAGAAGATGCGCGGCTATCTCGCCGAGCTCATCCACCGGAAGCGCGAGGCGCTGCCCGCCGCGCCCACGCCCGGCGAGGACCTCATCTCCGGCCTCATCCGTGCCTCCGACCACGGTGAGCACCTCACCGAGAACGAGGCCGCCGCCATGGCCTTCATCCTGCTCTTCGCCGGCTTCGAGACGACCGTCAACCTCATCGGCAACGGCACCTACGCCCTGCTCACCCACCCCGACCAGCGCGCGCGGCTGCAGACCTCCCTGGCCCGCGGCGAACGGGACCTGCTGGAGACGGGAGTCGAGGAACTCCTGCGCTACGACGGCCCGGTGGAGCTGGCGACCTGGCGGTTCGCCACCGAGCCGCTCACCGTCGGCGGGCAGGACATCGCGCCGGGCGACCCGGTGCTCGTCGTCCTCGCCGCCGCCGACCGGGACCCGGAGCGGTTCGCCGACCCGGACGTGCTGGACCTCGGCCGCCGCGACAACCAGCACCTCGGTTACGGCCACGGCATCCACTACTGCCTGGGCGCGCCGCTGGCCCGCCTGGAGGGCCAGACCGCGCTCGCCACCCTGCTCACCCGCCTGCCCGACCTGCGCCTCGCCGCCGATCCGGCCGAGTTGCGCCGGCGCGGCGGACTCATCATGCGCGGCCTGCGCACCCTGCCCGTCGAGTTCACGCCCACGGCCTGACCACAAGCCCTCCAGGGCAAGATGACAGACGTTCAACTCTGTGATCTTCACGTGATCTGCGCGGCATGAACTTGTGACAAGTGATCGTCTGCCTATACGTTCACCCATCAGCGCGGCGACGGGCTCCATCCGCCGCGCCGGCCCTGCTGTCGCTCGAAAGGCTTCTGCATGCTCTCCGGGAACGGTCGACACCGTCGCCCCCGTCAGGCCCCGGCTCTCCTCGTCGCGGCCGGAGTGACCGGCTCCGCCATCGCCATCCCGCTCCTCGGCGCGGCGAGCGCCAGCGCGGCCGACGGCGGCACCTGGGACAAGGTGGCCGAGTGCGAGAGCGGCGGCTCCTGGAGCGCGAACCCCGGCAACGGGTACTACGGCGGCCTCCAGATCTCCCAGGAGGACTGGAACGCGTACGGCGGCGGGCAGTACGCGGCCAGCCCCGACCAGGCCAGCCGCAACCAGCAGATCGCCGTCGCCGAGAAGATCCTCGCCGACAAGGGCACCACCCCGTGGGCCACCTGCGCCCTGCTGTCCGGCCTGACCACCGACTCGGGCTCCGTGGATGTCGACACGGGCGTCGGCTCCGACGACAAGGGCGGTTCGGGCGGGACATCCGGATCGACCGAGAAGTCCGACACCTCCGGTACGTCCGACCCGTCGGGGTCCTCCGACGACTCCGGTGCGTCAGGTTCGCCGGATTCGCCGTCTTCGACCGGTACCGGCTCCGACGCCGGCTCCGGTTCCTCCGCGGACCCCACGGCCACGCCGACCGGCAAGACGGGCAAGGACGCCGGTGCGGACACCGACTCCACGGGGACCGACACCACCAAGTCCGACAAGTCCGCCTCGCCGGACGCCGGTGACTCCCGGGGGCCCGGTGACGGCTCCGCCCCCGCCACCCCGGAGGCGGGCGTCGAGAACGACCCGCAGCGGGCCGCCGGTTCGTGGAGCCTGGTCGACACCGGGGCGCTCGGTGGCGGACGTCACCGTGGGGCGAGTGCGGACGAAAGCGTGACAAACGGTCAGGACGACGCGTCGGGCCGGCACGCGTCCCGCGGAACGGACACGTACACCGTCCGCCAGGGCGACTCCCTCGTCTCCATCGCCGACTCCCTTGACGTCGACGGCGGGTGGCGCGCGCTCTACGCGGACAACAAGAAGGCCATCGGGTCCGACCCGAACCACATCACCGCCGGTCAGGCGCTGGACGTCGCGGGTGAAACAGACGCGAACTAGGCGGAGTTGACGCCCCATTTGACGCCGTAATGTCCGGTTTGGCGAAAGTGTGGGATGAGTCTCAGAAGCCCTGATCGTCTTTGAAATTCCGCGCGGCGCGTGTCTACGGTCGAGGCCGCTCGTCACCACGAGCCCCGGCGGCCGCAACGCCGAATCCTGCCAGCGGCCACCCGGGAACAGTCGTCGCGTCAAGCGCCGTAGGCAGGAGCGGGGGACCCAAGGTAGGCGCCGGGACCGGCAGTTGAAGCTGGAACCGGCTGGGGGTGAAGCCGCGACTTCCGCGCAAGCGGGAGCGCGGCCGGGCAAACTCAACCGGCCCGAACCCGACAGCTCACCTCGCAGGCGTCGGTGAGGGGATCGATCCATGCTGTTTACCGGCAAGGGCAAGCACCGCCGTCCGTCCAAGGCCGTCCGAGCCGTCGCGCTCGCCGGTGTCACCGGCGCGGCCGTCGCCGCCCCGCTGATGGCGGCCGGCAACGCCTCCGCCGCCACCACCGCCGAGTGGGACAAGGTCGCCCAGTGCGAGTCCGGCGGCAACTGGTCCATCAACACCGGCAACGGCTACTACGGCGGTCTGCAGTTCTCCGCCTCCACCTGGGCCGCCTACGGCGGCACGCAGTACGCCGCCAGCGCCGACCAGGCCTCCAAGTCCCAGCAGATCTCGGTCGCCGAGAAGGTCCTGGCCGCGCAGGGCAAGGGCGCCTGGCCGGTCTGCGGCACGGGCCTGTCCGGCACCCCGTACAACGGCTCCGCCCCGAGCGCCCCCTCGACCTCGGGCGGCACCGGCGGCTCGGGCGGCAGCACCGGTTCGGACGGCACCGCCGCCCGCTCCACCGACCAGCAGTCCACCACCCGCTCCACCACGCGGACCGCCCCGTCGACGGAGAAGACCGTCACCACCCCGACCGGCAAGAAGGTCAAGAAGGGTGACGGCGAGTACAAGGTCGTCGCGGGTGACACCCTGGGAGCCATCGCCCAGCAGCACGGCGTCAAGGGCGGCTGGCACAAGCTGTTCGAGCTGAACAAGGACATCGTCCAGGACGCCAACCTCATCTACCCGGGCCAGCAGCTGCACCTGAAGTAAGAGGAGCGGCCGGCGGACCCCGCGGTCACCGCCGTGCGGGTCCCCCAGGGCCCGCCCGGCCCCCCAAGACCCCGTGCGGGCCACCCCCCGTCCCCACGGGCGCCCCGCCCCGGTGCGTGTTCCCCCGTACGCACCGGGGCGGGGCTTTTTTCTGCCCCGGGAGCACCGAGCTTCCCGAAGCCCTTTGTTTGGCGGCGAAACAAAAGGTACCGTCGGCATGTCCACGGGACGGTCGGTCGGTGGCCGACGCCCCCGGGACGGTTAGGCTCTAGTCGCAAGGCACAGCCGTAAGGCACCCAGCCCCGCACTTCCAGCGTCACATCCAAGAAGGAGATGCTCGTGCCGTCCATCGACGTCGTCGTAGCCCGGGAAATCCTGGACTCCCGAGGCAACCCCACGGTCGAGGTCGAGGTCGGCCTCGACGACGGCAGCACGGGTCGTGCCGCCGTCCCGTCCGGCGCCTCGACCGGCGCCTTCGAGGCCATCGAGCTGCGCGACGGTGACCCGAACCGCTACCAGGGCAAGGGCGTCGAGAAGGCCGTCCTCGCCGTGATCGAGCAGATCGGCCCGGAGCTGGTCGGCTACGACGCCACCGAGCAGCGCCTGATCGACCAGGCCATGTTCGACCTGGACGCCACCGACAACAAGGGCTCCCTCGGCGCCAACGCCATCCTCGGCGTCTCGCTCGCCGTCGCCCACGCCGCCTCCGAGGCCAGCGACCTGCCCCTCTTCCGCTACCTGGGCGGCCCGAACGCGCACCTGCTGCCGGTGCCGATGATGAACATCCTGAACGGCGGCTCGCACGCCGACTCCAACGTGGACATCCAGGAGTTCATGATCGCCCCGATCGGCGCGGAGTCCTTCTCCGAGGCCCTGCGCTGGGGCACCGAGGTCTACCACACGCTGAAGAAGGTCCTGAAGAACAAGGGCCTGTCCACCGGCCTCGGCGACGAGGGCGGCTTCGCCCCGAACCTCGGCTCCAACCGTGAGGCGCTCGACCTCATCCTGGAGGCGATCAAGGAGGCCGGCTACGCCCCCGGCGAGCAGATCGCGCTCGCCCTCGACGTCGCCGCGTCCGAGTTCTACAAGGACGGCTCCTACCTCTTCGAGGGCAAGGAGCGCACGGCCGCCGAGATGACCGAGTACTACGCCGAGCTGGTCGAGGCGTACCCGCTGGTCTCCATCGAGGACCCGCTGTTCGAGGACGACTGGGACGGCTGGAAGACCATCACCGACAAGCTCGGCGACAAGGTCCAGCTCGTCGGCGACGACCTGTTCGTCACCAACCCCGAGCGCCTGGCCCGCGGCATCGAGGAGGGCGCCGCCAACGCCCTGCTGGTCAAGGTCAACCAGATCGGCTCGCTGACCGAGACGCTGGACGCCGTCGAGCTGGCCCAGCGCAACGGCTTCAAGTGCATGATGTCCCACCGCTCCGGCGAGACCGAGGACGTCACCATCGCCGACCTGGCCGTCGCCACCAACTGCGGCCAGATCAAGACCGGCGCCCCGGCCCGCTCCGAGCGCGTCGCCAAGTACAACCAGCTGCTGCGCATCGAGGAGATCCTCGACGACGCCGCGGTGTACGCCGGCCGCAGCGCGTTCCCGCGCTTCCGCGGCGCGATCTCCAAGGGCTGAGCCAACCTGGCGTAAGGCCTAGCCAGTCGTACGTACGTCCCCGCACCCGGTCCCGTACCGTGTCCGGGGACGTACGCGTGTGTGTGAACGGGAGGCGGGGAAGATGGCAGTGAAGGACCGTGACCGGTTCTCCACCGCGACCAGGCTGCGGCTGCTCGGCGAGCAGACGGCCGCCCGGGTCTACCGCTCCCAGACCAAGCGGCAGGCCCGCCGCTCCCGGCTCACCGGCCGAGCGGCCCTGCTCGCGCTGGTGCTCTGCTCCCTGGTCGTCGCCCTCGCCTATCCGATGCGGCAGTACGTCTCCCAGCGCGCGGAGATCGCCGACCTCCGGCGGCAGCGGGAGCAGGCCCGCGAGCGGGTCGGGCAGCTGCGCGACCTGAAGGCGCGCTGGCAGGACGACGCCTACGCCGAGCAGCAGATCCGCCGCCGGCTGCACTACGTGCGTCCCGGCGAGACCGGGTACGTGGTCATCGACCCGGGCGCGGCCAAGCAGTCCCGCGCCGACCTCGGGGCCGCCCACCGGCCCTGGTACGCGAACGTCTGGGACGGCGTCGACAAGTCCGACGCCTCCGACCAGTGAGCCGGCGACACGGCCGGTACGACCAGAAAGCCACTCTGAAAGCAGTCATGGAAACGCCTCCGCCGCCCACTCCGCGCACCGAGCCCACCGACGCGGACGTAGAGGCCTTCAAGCAGCAGCTGGGCCGCCCGCCGCGAGGCCTGAGGGCCATCGCGCACCGTTGCCCGTGCGGTCAGCCGGACGTCGTGGAGACGGCGCCGCGCCTGCCCGACGGCACGCCCTTCCCGACGCTGTACTACCTGACGTGCCCGAAGGCGTCCTCCGCCATCGGCACGCTGGAGGCGAACGGCGTGATGAAGGAGATGACCGAGCGGCTGCAGAGTGATCCCGAGCTGGCCGCCGCCTACCGGGCCGCGCACGAGGACTACGTCCGGCGCCGGGACGAGATCGAGGTCCTCCAGGGCTTCCCGAGCGCCGGCGGCATGCCGGACCGGGTCAAGTGCCTGCACGTGCTCGTCGCCCACTCGCTGGCCGCCGGCCCCGGTGTGAACCCGCTCGGCGACGAGGCCCTGGCGATGCTGCCTCAGTGGTGGAGCAAGGGCGCGTGCGTGACGTTCGACGAGACCGAGGGGGAGCAGCAGTGACCCGTGTCGCCGCCGTCGACTGCGGCACCAACTCCATCCGCCTGCTGGTCGCCGACGCCGACCCGGAGACGGGCGAACTGACCGATCTGGACCGCCGGATGACCATCGTGCGGCTCGGCCAGGGCGTCGACCGCACCGGCCGGCTCGCCCCCGAGGCGCTGGAGCGCACCTTCGCGGCCTGCCGCGAGTACGCGGCCGTCATCAAGGAGTACGGCGCCGAGCGGCTCCGCTTCGTCGCCACCTCCGCCTCCCGCGACGCCGAGAACCGGGACGACTTCGTGCGGGGCGTGCTGGACATCCTCGGGGTCGAGCCGGAGGTCATCACCGGTGACCAGGAGGCGGAGTTCTCCTTCACCGGTGCCACGAAGGAACTCGCCGGCCGCACCGACCTGACCCGGCCCTACCTGGTCGTGGACATCGGCGGCGGCTCCACGGAGTTCGTCGTCGGCGACGACCACGTGCGCGCCGCCCGGTCGGTGGACGTCGGCTGCGTGCGGATGACCGAGCGGCACCTGGTGCACGAGGGCCGGGTGAGCGACCCGCCCACCGAGGAGCAGATCGCCGCCATAAGGGCCGACATCGAGGCCGCCCTGGACCTCGCCGAGCAGACGGTCCCGCTGCGCGAGGCGCGGACTCTGGTGGGCCTGGCGGGCTCCGTCACCACGGTGTCCGCGATCGCCCAGGAGCTGCCCGCGTACGACTCCGCGCGCATCCACCACTCCCGGATCTCCCGGGACCGCGTCCGCGAGATCACCGACTGGCTGCTGCGTTCCACCCACGCCGAGCGCGCCGCGGTCCCCTCCATGCACCCGGGCCGGGTCGACGTCATCGGTGCGGGCGCCCTCGTCCTGCTCGCGATCATGGAGCGGACCGGCGCGGAGGAGGTCGTGGTGAGCGAGCACGACATCCTTGACGGGATCGCTTGGAGTTGCGCCTCCGAGGCGTGTTAGCGAGCGATCCTCGACCGGCATCGCTCGTTACGCGGCGAGCGGAGCACGTTGAAGGGCGGTGCCCGGCGATATGGGTGCCGGGCGGGGCGTCACAGGCTGCGGTAGACGTCCCGCCGATCGCCCACCTTGACGACCAGGATGACGAGTTCGCCGTCGTTGATCTGATAAGCGATCCGGTAGCTTCCGACCCGCAGCCGGTAGAGCCCGGACGGGCCGGTGAGTTTCTTGACGTCGGCGTCCTGGCGGTACGGGTCGTCACCGAGTGCGGTCAGCGCGGTCAGGATGCGCATGGCGTCGGGTCGGCTGATGGCCCGGAGCTGCCGCTGCGCCGCCGTGGTGAACCGGAAGGCGTACTTCACGCCGCCTCGCCGTCCTGCTCGGTGAACAGGTCCGCCAGCAGTTCCGCCATGGTCACGGTGGTGCCGCCCTCGGCCAGCACCGCTTCGGCCTCGCGCGCCAGCATCACGTCGGCCGCTTCCTCCAGCGCTTCGAAGTCCGAAATCGGAACCACGGCCGCCACCGGGGCGCCATTACGCGTGATGACGGTCGGGACGCCTTCCTCGGCCCGGTTGATGTGGTCGGCGAGGTGGGCTCGGGCTTCCCGTACGGTCACGGTGTTCTCAGTCATGAGCCCAGTGTACGCGCGTTCGTGTACACGCAGGTATCTGTCCGAGTTGCGTTCGTGGGCGATCCTCGACGGGATCGGTGGTCTTTGGCCTGACCGCCTACGGCTCGCCATCCGTTGAGCCGGCAGAGCCCGGACGGACCGGTGAGTTTCTCGACGTCGGCGTCCTCGCGGGACGGGTCGTCAGCGAGCTCGGCCGGCGCGGTCAGGTGAACGGGTCGGCGACGGCATCGCCCGGTCGGTGACGTGGCCGCAGTGCACTGAGGTGCGGCGGAGCACCCGCGAGAATTATGTGCTTTTTGTGGCTGGTGGTTCGTTTCGCCCTTTTGGTGACGGTGAACTCGGCGGGGGAGTCGCTTCACAGAAGGGTGAGACGAACCATGATCAACAGAGAGCAGATCCCAACCGTCCTGGACCATCCGGTCCTCGGCGAGGACGGGAAGAAGATCGGCGAGGCCAAGCACGTCTTCCTCGACGACACGACGGGCGCCCCGGAGTGGATCTCGGTCAAGACCGGGATGTTCGGCGGCCACGAGACCTTCGTGCCCATCCGTGACGCCCGTGTGGTCGACGACCACACGGAGGTCCCGTACTCCAAGAGCCAGGTCAAGGACGCCCCGCACGTCGACGTCGAGGGCGGGGGTCATCTCTCGGAGGACGAGGAACACCGGCTCTTCGACTACTACGGCCTCGACTGGGACGAATCGTGGTCGCGCGCCAACCAGCCCGGTGAGGGCGGCTGGGCCCACCAGGGCGGAACGGGTGCGGCCGGGACCGCCGGCGCCGCGGGTGCGGCCGCCGGGGCGCGCCGGGACTCGGGTGACGACGCCATGACCCGCTCCGAGGAGCAGATGCGCGTCGGCGTGGAACGCCGTGAGGCGGGCCGTGCCCGGCTGCGCAAGTACGTGGTCACCGAAGAGGAGGAGCGCACCGTTCCGCTGCGCCACGAAGAGGTGCGCGTCGAACGCGAGCCGATCACCGAGGCCAACCGCGATGCCGCGATGTCCGGCCCCGACATCAGCGAGAACGAGCACGAGGTGGTGCTGCACGAGGAGCGGCCGGTCGTGGAGACCGAGGCCGTGCCGGTGGAGCGGGTGCGCCTGACCGCCGAGGAGCAGGCCGAGCAGGAGACTGTGCGCGGACGCGTCCGCAAGGAGCACATCGAGAGCAGCGCCGAGGAGGCGGACGACGGCCGTCCCGGCGGCGAGCGCCGCGGAATGGGGCCGGAGCGCCGGTAGGGGCGGTCCGCAAGGGGCCGTTCCGGGTGTCGGCGGGCACCCAGACCGGGTGCCCGCCGCGTGCGATCCGCACTGGTCAGCAGCCTTCGGGTGAGCGCGTGTGGTCCCGGTTGAGCAGGTCCCGGACACCCTGCGGCCACACTCCGCGCTCCCCCGCCGGGAAAGTTCGTGAAGTTCTTCACAAGGAATTCCGTCCCGGTGGCGCCCCAAACGCCTTCAGATCCCCCATCCGAGGGGTCAACTGGCCTTTGAACATGTTCAGGAGAGGAGTGCGGGCCCCCTTAGGACCACGCGTCCCGAGAGGTGTTTCGTCTCGCTCACCGTGCCCTCCCGAGCCCAGAGAGGCAGCTCACGCGGCATTGACAACGGGGTGTACCGCGCACCGGTTCCCGTCGGCCGCCATGATCTGCGTCACGCGAGCCGCGGAGTGTAGCACAGGCACTGTCGAAGCTTGTGAAGGGGCGCACGAGCCAGCCCCTCCAACCGGGTGGATACTCGATGGCATGAGCACCACGGAGCGTCCCAGGATCCTCGTAGTAGGCGGTGGGTACGTAGGCCTGTACGCAGCTCGGCGCATCCTCAAGAAGATGCGCTACGGCGAGGCGACCGTCACGGTCGTCGACCCCCGGTCGTACATGACCTACCAGCCCTTCCTCCCCGAAGCCGCCGCCGGCAACATCTCCCCTCGCCATGTCGTCGTCCCGCTGCGACGCGTGCTGCCGAAGGCGGAGGTCCTCACCGGCCGGGTCACCACCATCGACCAGGACCGCAAGGTAGCCACGATCGCCCCGCTGGTCGGCGAGGCGTACGAGCTGCCCTTCGACTACCTGGTCATCGCGATGGGCGCGGTCTCCCGCACCTTCCCGATCCCCGGCCTCGCCGAGCAGGGCATCGGCATGAAGGGCATCGAGGAGTCCATCGGCCTGCGCAACCATGTGCTGGAGCAGCTGGACAAGGCCGACTCCACGACCGACGAGGAGATCCGCCGCAAGGCGCTCACCTTCGTCTTCATCGGTGGTGGCTTCGCGGGCGCGGAGACCATCGGCGAGGTCGAGGACATGGCCCGGGACGCCGCCAAGTACTACAAGAACGTGTCCCGCGAGGACATGCGCTTCATCCTGGTCGACGCCGCCGACAAGATCCTTCCCGAGGTCGGCCCCAAGCTCGGCCAGTACGGCAAGGAGCACCTCGAAGGCCGCGGTGTGGAGATCTACCTCTCCACCTCCATGGACTCCTGCGTCGACGGCCACGTCGTGCTGAAGAACGGCCTTGAGGTCGACTCCAACACCATCGTGTGGACCGCCGGCGTCAAGCCGAACCCGGCCCTCTCCCGCTTCGGTCTGCCCCTCGGCCCCCGCGGCCACGTCGACTGTGAGCCCACGCTCCAGGTCAAGGGCACGGACTACATCTGGGCCGCCGGTGACAACGCACAGGTCCCGGACCTCGTCGGCCGCAAGGCGGGCAACGAGAACGCCTGGTGCCCGCCGAACGCCCAGCACGCGCTGCGCCAGGCCAGGGTGCTCGGCGACAACGTGGTCTCCGGTATGCGGGGCTTCCCGCAGAAGGAGTACGAGCACGCCAACAAGGGTGCGGTCGCCGGTCTCGGCCTGCACAAGGGCGTGGCGATGATCGTCATGGGCAAGATGAAGATCAAGCTCAAGGGCCGCCTCGCCTGGTACATGCACCGTGGCTACCACGGCATGGCGATGCCGACCTGGAACCGCAAGATCCGCGTCTTCGCCGACTGGACCCTCGGCATGTTCCTCAAGCGCGAGGTCGTGTCGCTGGGCGCCATGGAGAACCCCCGCGAGGAGTTCTACGAGGCCGCCAAGCCGGCGCCGGTCGCCGCGAGCAAGTCCGAGGAGAAGGCCAAGGCCTCCTGACCTCAGGTTCACCAGCCCGGCCCGAAGGGGCCGCCCGCCATCCGTGGTGCGGGCGGCCCCTTCGGGCTGTGTGCGGTCGTCCACGGCCGCTCAGAGGGAGCGCGGGGCCTCGGTGGACCGGGTGTCCCCGTCGGACTGCGCCTGGTGGTCGTCCGGCACCTTGACGCTGTCCAGGGCGCGCTGGTGGTCGCGGTCCATCTGGTCCGAACCGCCGCTCCTGGAAAGGGTGAACACGGTGACCAGGTACTTGCCGTGGTCGACGAATTCGATGTGCCCCTCGGTGCCGTCGGGTGCCGTCAGCTCCGCACTCAGTTCCCGGTGGCCGTCCGCGGTGACGCCCTCCTCGACGTCGGTGCTGCGCACCTGACTGCCGGAGGACTTGACTTCGGCGTTGTAGCCGTCGACGTTCGCCTTGAGGGTGGCCTTGAGGTCCCACGGAGCGGACGGATCGGTGCCGGGCACATCCTCCACGCCGAAGATGATGCCGCCGTACGGGGTCCGCACCGTATAGCAGTGAGTGTTCACACCGTCCTCCTTCGACTTGTCGACCTCGGCCTTGCCGGGGAGCTGGACCGAGATGCCGCTCGGGGCGTCGGTGGTCCGCGTCCAGTGGGCGGTGACGTCGGTGACGGCCGCGGGCTGCGACGCCGGGGCGGCAAACGCGGTGCCGGGCAGCAGGACACCACCGGAGACCACCGTGGCGGAGGCGGCGAGGAAGGTGAGGCGCTGGAGGCGGGAGAGACGGGTCATCGGGATGCACATCCTTGGGAGAGGGGAAGGGGGGATGTCTCCATTACGACCCGGGGCCCGGGGGCGGGTCATGCCCCGGCTTCCCGTGGCACGCGGATTCGGGACTTGACCCGGCCCGGCGTTCGGCGCACAATCCCGCGCCCCTCGCTTCCGCCCGTCCGCTCCCGCCGCACGGGTGGTCCGGCGGCGAAGTCCGGCCGACACGGCCGCGGAGTGTCGCCATCCGCATACGGACGGGAATGAGCTCGGCGTAGGCGATCGTTTGCCGGTAGACGGTGTCAGACGTCTCAAGACGGAGGTGTGCGCCATGGCCGAAGCCGCGCAGCGGCTGAGGAGTCTTGCCGAGCAGGTGCTGGGGACCCCGCTCCCGGTACGCCTGAAGGCCTGGGACGGCTCGCAGGCGGGCCCGCCGGACGCGCCGGCGCTCGTCGTGCGCAACCGCCGCGCCCTGCGCCGCATGCTGTTCAAACCGGGCGAACTGGGCCTCGCCCGCGCCTGGGTCTCCGGTGACCTGGACATCGAGGGCGACCTGTACACCACCCTCGACGCGATGGCGGGTCTCGTCTGGGAGCGCGGCGAGGACGCCCGCAGTCCCGCCCAGGCCCTGCGCGACCCCGCTGTCCGGGCCGCCGTCCGCGAGCTGCTGAAACTGGCCGGCCCGCCGATCCCGCCCGCCCCGCCGCGCGAGGAGATCCGCAGGCCCCGCCGCAATCTGCACACGCGCCGCACGGACAGGCGGGCCATCAGCCACCACTACGACGTCGGCAACGACTTCTACGAGATCGTCCTCGGCCCGTCCATGGTGTACTCCTGCGCCTACTGGGAGGACGCCGGAACCCTGGAGACCGCCCAGCGCGACAAGCTCGAACTCGTCTGCGCCAAGCTCGGTCTGAGGGAGGGTCGGCGGCTGCTGGACGTCGGCTGCGGCTGGGGCTCCATGGCCATCCAGGCGGCCCGTGAGCACGGCGTGAGCGTCGTCGGCGTCACGCTGTCCCAGGAGCAGGCGGCGTACGCCCGCAAGCGCGTCGCCGACGAGGGGCTGACCGACCGGGTGGAGATCAGGGTCCAGGACTACCGGGACGTGACGGACGGCCCCTTCGACGCGATCTCCTCCATCGGCATGGCGGAACACGTCGGCGCCGAACGGTACCTGGAGTACGCCCGCCGGCTGCACGACCTGCTGAAGCCCGGCGGCCGGCTGCTCAACCACCAGATCGCCCGCCGCCCCCAGTCCGACGAGTCGGCGTACGAGGTCGACGCGTTCATCGACTCCTACGTCTTCCCGGACGGCGAACTCGCCCCCATCGGCACCACCGTCACCCAGTTGGAACGGGCCGGCTTCGAGGTCCGGGACGTGGAGTCCATCCGCGAGCACTACGCCCGCACCCTGCGCCGCTGGGTCACCAACCTGGAGGCCGACTGGGACCGCGCGGTCCGGCTCACGGGCCCGGGCCGGGCCCGGGTCTGGCGGCTGTACATGGCCGCCTCCGCGCTCGCCTTCGAACGCAACAACATCGGGGTCAACCAGGTGCTCGCGATCCGCACCCCGGAGTCCGGCGCCTCCGGTCTCCCGCTGCGACCGCGCACCTGGCACGGCTGACCGGCGGCGCGGCTGACCGGCGGCACGGCAGAGGGGGCCCCTTCCCGAGGGGCCCCCTTCATCGTCGTACGTCCGTCCGCTCGTCGCGCTCCGTCTACTCGGCCTTGATGGCCGCGAGCATGTTCAGCCGGGCCGCGCGGCGGGCCGGCCACAGGGCGGCCAGGACGCCGACCGCGCCCGCCAGCAGCAGGAAGACCGCCATCCGGCCCCAGGGCAGCACCAGCTCGTACGTCGGCATCTTGGTGCCCAGCAGTTCGCCGGCCGCCCAGCCGAAGAACACGCCCAGACCGATGCCCAGTACCCCGCCGAACAGGGAGATCACGAGGGACTCCAGGCGGACCATCCGCTTGACCGCCCTGCGGTCCAGGCCGATCGCGCGCAGCATGCCGATCTCCTGCGCCCGCTCGAAGACGGACATGGCCAGCGTGTTGATCACACCGAGCACCGCGACGATCACCGCCATGCCGAGCAGGCCGTAGACCATGTTCAGCATCAGCGTGAACATCTGCGCGATCTCGTTGGATATGTCCTGCTTGTCCTGGACCTTGATCGCCGGGTTGGTGCCGAGGGTCCTCTCCAGCCGGTCCTTGACCGCGTCGGAGGCGCCGTGCGCGGTCTTGACCATGACCTGCATGTCGGCCGGGTCGCTCAGGTGCGGGGTGAGGACCTTGTTGTCGAGGATGATCCCGTTGATCATGTCGTTGCCCTCGTAGACCCCCGCGACCGTCAGCCGCCGCGCCTTGCCGTCCTCGAAGTGCGCGGTGAACCGGGAGCCGGCCTTCCAGCCGTGCTTCTCGGCCCGGTCCTCGTCCACGACGACCCGCGTGCCGCCCACCGTGAAGGAGCCGTCGGTCACCTTCAGGTCGGTCAGCTCGCCGATGGCCGCGCCGTCGACACCGGTCAGGTACTCCGTGCCGCCGTCGACGCGGGACGCGCCGTTGCGCAGCGGGCTGCTGGTGGTGACCTCACCGGCGGCGGCGAGCTTCTTCTCCACCTCGGGGGAGAGTGGGCCGCGGTTGGCCATCGAGACGACGTAGTCGGCGCGGATCGCCGAGCTGGCCATCTTGTCGATGGACTGCTGCAGGCTGCCCGCCATCACCGTCATTCCGGTGATCAGGGTCAGGCCGATCATCAGCGCGGAGGCGGTGGCCGCGGTACGGCGCGGGTTGCGGACCGAGTTCTGCCGGGCCAGCTTGCCCGACACCCCGAAGGCGCGCAGCACCGGCGCGGCGGCGGCGATCAGCGGGCGGGACAGCAGCGGGGTCAGGATGAACACGCCGATGATGAGCAGGACCGCGCCGATGCCCATCGCGCCCTGGCCGGTGTCGGCGTTCATCCGCGTGCCGGCGAGGACCACCGCGATGCCGGCCGCCGCGAACAGCGAGCCCAGCGTGTTGCGCAGCACCAGCGACTTGGTCGTGGCCTTGGCGTGGACGCTGCTCATCGCCGCGACCGGCGGGATCTTCGCGGCCCGGCGGCCGGGCAGCCAGGCGGCCAGCATGGTGATGAGGACGCCGACCGCGAGGGCGGTGACCACCGTGCCGGGACTGATCACCAGCGGTCCGTCGGGCACGCTCGCACCGAAGGAGCCCAGCAGGGAGCGCAGGCCCGCGCCGATGCCGACACCGGCGGCGAGGCCGGTCACACCGGCGACCGAGCCGACCGCGAACGCCTCGATGAGCACCGAGCGGGTGACCTGGCGGCGGGAGGCGCCGACCGCCCGCAGCAGGGCCAGCTCGCGGGTGCGCTGGGCGACCAGCATGGTGAAGGTGTTGGCGATGATGAACGTGCCGACGAACAGGGCGATGCCGGCGAACACCAGCAGGCCCTGCTTCAGGCTGCTCATGGAGGAGGAGATCGCCTGGGCCTGGTCCTCGGCGAGCTGCGCGCCGGTGGTGGTGTCCACCAGCTTCGCGGGCAGGGCCTTGTCCAGCTCGGTCTTGAGCGCCGCCTGGCTGGTGCCGGGCGCGGCCTGCACGTCGATCTCGTCGTACGTGCCCTTCTTGCCGAACAGGGACTGCGCGGTCGCGGTGTCGAACAGGGTGAGGCTGCCGCCCGCGGCGACGTTGCCGTCGTCGGTGGTGAAGATGCCGCTGACGGTGGGCGTGAGGACCGGGCCGTCGACGGAGAGGCGCACGGTGTCGCCGACCCGGTAGCCGGCCCGCTTCGCGGTCGCCGAGTCGATCGCCACCTCGTGGCTGTTGCGCGGGGCGTGGCCGCCGACCAGCGGGTAACGCGGGTCCTTGGCACCCCAGTAGTTGCCGCCGGCGGACTGCCAGTCGCCGCCGACGAGCTTGCCGTCCTTGTCGGCGAGGGCGGTGAAGCCGGTGACGACACCGGTGGCGGAGGCGGCGCCGGGGACCTTGGCGGCCTTGTCGAGCAGGGCCCGGGTCAGCCGGGGCGTCGTGCCGACCTTGTCGCCCTCGGACTCCTGGTACTCGGGCTGTACGGCGACGTCGACGCGGTCGAAGCCCTTGGCGGAACTCTTCTGGTAGGCGTCGGAGATGGTGTTGGTGAAGACCAGCGTCCCGGAGACGAACGCCACGCCGAGCATGACGGCGAGCACGGTCATCAGGAGCCGGGCCTTGTGCGCGAGGACGTTGCGCAGGGCGGTGCGGAACATCAGCTGGTACGGCCCTTCGCGTCGAACTGCTTCATCAGGTCGAGGACGGAGTCGGCGGTCGGGCCGTACATCTCGTCGACGATCCGCCCGTCGGCCAGGAAGACCACGCGGTCGGCGTAGGCGGCGGCCACCGGGTCGTGGGTGACCATGACGACGGTCTGGCCGAGCTCGCGCACGGAGTTGCGCAGGAAGCCGAGGACCTCGGCGCCGGAGCGGGAGTCCAGGTTCCCGGTCGGCTCGTCACCGAAGATGATCTCGGGCCGGGAGGCGAGGGCGCGGGCGACGGCGACGCGCTGCTGCTGGCCGCCGGAGAGCTGCGCGGGCCGGTGGCTGAGCCGCCCGGACAGCCCGACCATCTGGATGACCCGGTCCAGCCACGCCTTGTCCGGCTTCCGCCCGGCGATGTCCATCGGGAGGGTGATGTTCTCCAGGGCGGTCAGCGTGGGCAGCAGGTTGAACGCCTGGAAGATGAAGCCGATCTTGTCCCGGCGCAGCTTGGTGAGCTGCTTGTCCTTCAGGGACCCCAGTTCGGTGTCCCCGATGCGGACGGACCCGGAGGAGAAGGTGTCCAGCCCGGCCACGCAGTGCATCAGCGTGGACTTGCCGGAGCCGGACGGCCCCATGATCGCGGTGAACTCGGCCGCCCGGAAGTCGACGGAGACCCGGTCCAGGGCGACCACCCGGGTCTCACCCTGCCCGTAGATCTTCGACAGCTCCGTGGCGCGTGCGGCCACGGCGGTGGACCGGCCGGCGGTGGGTGTGGTGGTCACGGGAGGGTGCTCCTGTCGGTACGACGTCTTTTCGTGGGGACCGATCCATCGTCCCGGCGCGCGGCGCGCCTGGAGTCAGTCGCTGTTCCGGTTCCGGGGGGCGACTCGGGTCGGACGGAGCGGCCCGGTGTCATACCTGGGGAGGACGGGCGACCCTGACATCCGCCGGACGGAGAACAGGTGGAGCGCCCTCGTTCGGACGGTGAAATTCCGTCATTTCACGTACGCGCGCAAAGCCCTCACGCCACGCTATTGGCAAGTGCGGATGGCGAGTTCCCGCGGCTGATGCACCCTCAGACCTCAATAAAATAAGACAACATCGGTCCACCCGCCCGCTGTTCGGGGGAGGGGTCCCGATAGGGTCGAACCTCGAAGCGGAGCCCATGGCCTGCCCGGATGGTGGAATGCAGACACGGCGAGCTTAAACCTCGCTGCCCCTTCGCGGGCGTGCCGGTTCAAGTCCGGCTCCGGGCACTCTCGTAATAACGCAGTGTGACAGTGGAGATCGCCTTACGGCGCCGTTCTCCCCACCTCGAACTGGCGCACACTGCCCCTGCCTGCCTCCATGGCGTAGGCCAATGCCAGTGCCCGGTCGTACGGTGGCCGTGTCCAAGCCGCCGATGCGCTCGGACGCATGCGAAATGCCCCGCCCCGGAAAACCAGGGTGGGGCACGCCCATGGCCGGGGTCAGCCGGCGGTGCCACACAGGTACGGCCGACGCTCGCGCGGCCCGTTGTGTTCCTGGTGCCGTGAGGCGCGGGCCCAAACGACGCACTGGGCCGCTTGCGATGGTCCTGCTGGCCGTCAGCGCGGTGTCTCGCCGAGGGCGGCGCGCAGCCAGTCCAGGGAACCGGTTTCCAGTACGGCGTCCGCGAGGGCCTGGCCGCTCTTGGTAGTGATTCGGCCGCGGCTGTTGTCGATCCACCGCTGTACGTCGGTGTAGCCCTGGGCCCGGTACTCCAGACCCTGGATCATGCACTCCAGCTTGTCGGCATCCCGGGCGCAGACAGCCTCCGGACTCTCCTTCGCCTCGTACTCGCCGACCAACGTGCGGATCGCGGTGGCCAGGTCCTCGGGCATGCCGGCGACCTGGTCGGCGGTGATGTCGCGCGGGTCCGCCTCGCCCTTGCTGTACTTCTTGCCCAGGTGATTGACGTCGCCGGTGCGGGTCTCCTGGGAGTCGTGCCACACCGCGAGGAAGGCGGCCCGAGCTGGGTCGGCTCCTTCCAGTTGGGCGATGATCGAGGCGATAAGGGCGGTGCGCCAGGAGTGGTCTGCTACGGACTCCGGGTCCTTGACGCCGGCCATCCACCAGCCGCTGCGCCTGGTGTTCTTGAGCGTCCCCGCCTCATACAGGAAGCGCGCTACCGCAGTCAGCTCCTGGTCCTCGGACACCGTGGGGCTCCTCTCACGCCTCGGCGAGGCGGATCGCGTACCGGATGCTCTCCAGCTCTCGCCGTGCTCGCGGCGAGAAGTCTCCGCTATCCAACATGATCGGCAGCCTCTCGCGTAGGGCGCGGGCGGCTTCGCCGGACCGCAGCAGGTTGGGGCGCACCTGGAGCAGCGCCCACACGCTGTGTACGTTGAGGTCCACGTAGCCGTGTTCGGGGGCGATCCCGGATACGAGGTGGGCCAGCAGTTTGTCTCCGTGCCAGGGGCACAGTGAGCCGTCCGCGATGAAGTCATCCGAGAGTTGCGGCACGGGCGCCTCGCCCACCCAGTACGCCCAATAGGCCAGGTTGGCGGCCTCGCCGGCGTCGTCGTCCAGCAGGGCAGAGTCGATGAAGTGAGCCATGAGGTCACGGTCACCGTGCCGGGCGGCAATCGCTGCTACGGAGCGATGGTTGAGCCAGGCCGTCAGCCAGTCGTCGGGGCGCTCGGTGCGCTGCTGGCGGGCCAGCCACTCGGCGGTGTCCGGGTCTCGGTCGTACCCGGACAAGTAGAGCGCCTGCCTGCGCAGCAGGAACTGCCCGGGTCTGCGCGCCTGTTCGGCTGTGGCCCGCATGCTCTTGAAGAAGGTGCGCCGCTCGGCCGCGGTGAGCCGGGGCTCGGTCGGGGCGGGGCCTCGGCGGGCGCGGGCCGGCCGGGGCAAGGCGCGGATAGGTCCGGGGGCGACTCCGTTGAGCGGCCAGACCAGGACCTCCGCGAGCTCCCGCTGCATGACCATGGCGCCCAGTGGACTCTCCTCGGCAGGGGTGTCCTCGTTCAGGGCGCTGGCCAGCAGCACGTCCGCCTCCAGGGCGCGCTCCAGCGCCTGGAGCAGTACAGGGGAGGTGCCCATCTGCATGAGCCGGTGCCGTAAGGCGAGCATCTGGCCGACGGTACGGCCGTGAGGGGACGGCGGCCGGTTTCCCACCCGGCGATCGTGTCTGAGGACACCCGCAGCCGCTCGGCCGTCTCGTCCTGGGTGTAGCCCTGCTGCTCGCGGATCACCCGCAGGACGTACCCGCTGAGCAGGCCCGTCCGGGGCCGCGCGGCCTGACCCGTACTGCCGGTCGTGGTTTGTCGAGCCCTTGGCTGCATGAGCAGTCCAATCCTGGTGGTTTGCCCAGCACCACCTGTACTCACGGTCACTTCAGGGGCGGCCCGCGACTACATACGGTCGTGGCTATCCCTGAATCAGGCTACTTGGGAGGCCGCGAGACATGGGCACCGTTCAGCATGTTCACCACCCGTCGGTGGCACCGCCAGGTACCAGAGCAGACGTAGTGAGCGGCGCCGAGCGGCGCCTGGCCGTCGAGCACTGGCTCCTCATGGCGACAGAGGACCGAGGCCGGGCATGGCTGGAGTGGGAGGGGGAAGGGGTGGCTCTGCTGCGCTGCGGGGGAGTCTTCAGCGTTGTCCGTATCAGCCTCGCCCTGGTGCACGCCGCGGCCGGTACGGACGTCCCGCAGGAGGTGGACGCGTACCTGCGCCGTGCCCTGCTCGGCGGTCCCGTCTTCGCACACCTGACGACCCCGAGCTATTACGTGCTGGTGGGCAACACCACCGGCCTGCGCCCGGAGTGGGAGCAGGCCAGGGACAACGCGGAGTTCATGGGGCGCGGCCACCTCCTGGGAGTTCCAGCACTGGACGCCACCAGCCCGGCCCGCCACAGCTACTGGTGCGTGGAGATGGACAGCCCCGGAGACCTGGCCGCGGCGGACACCGTTTCGCAGCTTGTTCAGACGGGCCGCTACCGGCTCGCCGGCGGCGAAAGGCTCCTTGGTGGGGGACGTCATGCTCCGGAGTAGCCACCCCAGCAGCGGCACCAGGCTGGAGGCGGAGGACGGCTCGCCGGTCGTCACCACCGTGCTGCCACGCGAACCTGCATCGGTTCCGCTGGCGCGCCGCCTGGTGCGCCACACCCTGGCGGACTGGCGGCTGCCGCACCTGGTCGACGCGGCTGAGCTGGTCGTGGCCGAGCTGAGCGCCAACGCCGTCGAGCACGCGCGGCGCGACTCGTTCCGGGTGACGCTCCGGCGCGGTACCGGCGACCGCGTGCGCGTGGCCGTCACGGACAAGAGCACCACCGAGCCGGTGCTACGGCCCATGGACGCCGAGACGGAGAGCGGCCGTGGCCTGGCCCTGGTCGCCGCCCTCGCGTGCCAGTGGGGAACGGAACCCCTGGGGTGGGGCAAGCGCGTATGGGCGGACCTGGAGCCTGACCAGCACGACGAAGCGGGGCCGGCCGACGCTCTCCCGATGTACTCCAGCCACAGGGCCCAACTGCTGTACGTGCTGATAGTCGTCGTACTCGGCGTGACGATCGGCGTGGCTGTCGTCTCCCGCACCCCGTGATGGCGGAGTGGTTCACCGGCGACTGCTGGCGCTGCGATGACGACGGCGTGCCGGTGACCTGGGTCGGCCCCGCACAGTCCGAAGGACGATACGCCCCCATCAACCTGTGCGCCGTGGAGCGCAAGTTCTGGCGGCACGTCATGGGCCGAACCTCCCGCCCGGCTCCCCTCCCGCCCACGGCCGCAAGCACATCGCCAGCCGTCCCCACCCTCCGAGGAACACCGTGAACCAGCAGCTCCACGAGACCGCCGCACCCGTGCAGCTCGTGTCCCTGGCGTTCACCGCCCTGGGCATCCGGGCACACGCTGACGGACGGACCGGACGGGAGGCGTGGCGGATCATCCGCCGGCGGTACCCCCAGCTGGTGCTGGTGGCCGGCGCCTACGCCCTCCTTCTGGTGGCCGGCATCGCCACCGCGGCCGTCATCCGTCTCCTGTAACCACCCCTGAACACCCACTCCGGGCCGGTAGCGGCAGCTGACCGGCTCCCCATGCCCGGACCCGCATCCTCCCGCGTGGTCCCCGGCCCGGGTTGGGCCACCACGTCCCGGCTGGCCCTTCGTGGGGGAGTGACGGCAGCCAGGAACCGGTCCCGGCCGCCGCCGACACGACGGCCGGGACCAGCACCCACAGACTCCCGCCCCCCTCCCGGGTGACCGACTCTCTTGGAGCGTGCATGCATTCCCTGATCGTCAGTCCGTTCCTGGATCAGCACGTGCTGGTCCGGCCAGGAAGCCGCGACGGTGCCCTGCTGCCCGAGGAGCGCTATGAGGAACTGTGCGCCCGCGACGCTGCGGAGCCGGCCCCGCTCTGGCTCTGCGACGCCGTGCACGAGCAGTGGGAAGACCTGGACGTGACCGGCCGCCCGACCGGTGACTTCCTGCTCGTCCGCCAGCCCTCCACCTGGGGCTACGGCAAAGCGAGCTGGGAGGTCAACCTCGGCTGCAACTACAAGTGCAAGCACTGCTACCTGGGCCTCAAGGTCAACTCTGCAATGCCCTGGGCAGACAAGCGGCAGTGCCTGGACATCATGGCGGAGGCCGGCGTCCTCTTCCTCCAGGTCACCGGCGGCGAGCCGACCATCGACAAAGACTTTCTGCGCGCGTACCGGTACGCCTGGGAACTCGGCATGATGATCACGGTCTCCACCAACGGCAGCCTGCTGTGGCGGGAGAACCTGCTCCGCGTGTTCCGGGAGTGCCCGCCGTACCGCGTCACGGTGTCCATGTACGGTGCGACAAAGGCCAGTTACGACGAGCTGACCCAGCGTGACGGCGCATGGGACCAGTTCGTGCAGGGCATGAACGCCGCCCGCCACGCCCGCCTGCCGTTGCGCATGAGCATCGTCGTCACCGACGACAACGGCCACGAGGAACAGGCCATGGTGGACATGTGCCAGTCGTGGGGCGTGGAGTACGAGGTCTTCACGAACATGACGCCGACGATCTACGGCGGCGGCGAGGTGCTGACCGCGCAGTCCAAGCGGCTGCGCAAGACCTTCACCGGCTGCAACGCCGGACACACCTTCTTCCACATGGACCCGCACGGCTTGGTGTCCATCTGCAAGATCGGCCGCGACGAACAGATCAGCCTGCCCCATGAGGGCATCCAGGGCCTGGCCCGGCTGGGAAAGATCGCGGACCGTCTCATGCTTCGCACCGGCGGCTGCTCAGGCTGCACGCTCGCCGGAACCTGCCGCGTGTGCAGGCCCCTGGCTAAGCACTACCAGGAGGCGAAGGCCCCGCTGGCGGCGTACTGCCAGCACGGAGAGAAGAAAGCAGGGTGACGATGACCGCTGTAGCAGTCGAGATCCCGCCGCGGCGCCCGCTGCCGGGCGACGGCCCGGACGCGAACGGCACGCCGTACTTCACGCGGCCGGTGCTCGCGCCGGTGGAGCCGGTGACCCAGATCACCGGTATCGGTGACATGGACACCGTGATGGACAGCGCGAAGTGCTCGTGTGCGGCGGGCGACGACAACCCGCACTAACGGCCTGATCTGCTCCTGATCCGGTCGTGAACGCGCAGACCCCGACGGCAACTCGGGTCGGGGCCTGCGCCGTACGCGGTCCCTGGGTAGCGTGCGGTCATGCGCTTCCACTGGGGCTGGATTGAGCCTGTGATGCCCCTGCCGTACGTGCCAACCCTGGGGCCTGTCCTCCGGGGTGACCCGCTACCTGACCTGTTCGAGGCCGTCGTGGAGGTCGCAGGAACCGGCCGTTTCCTCCCGTACGACAAAGACCGCCGCTGGTCCGCCGTCAAGGCGGAGCGCGTCCTGGCCGACGCCGTCGAGCATGACCGACGCCATACCCTCGTGCCCACGCTCACCGAGCGAGGCGCCGGCGTCGTCAAGGTGCACGTGTTTGGGGCGGAGCCGGACAGCCTGACCGCCGGCGCCGACCTGGCCCGCAAGCTCGCCGCCGTCCACGGGGCTGGCAAGGCCCGGGTGGTGTGGTTCCTGGGCCCCGAGCAGCCCGAGGCGTACGCCCAGGGCGTGGGGACTCGCGTCCAGCTCAAGGATTTCACCCAGGGGCCGGGCGAGGCTCCCGGCGTGCCGGTCCACCAGGACAAACAACGCAACGGGGCGGCCGGGTTCGCGGAGTTCGCCGAGCAGATGGCCGCGGACGGGTTTTCCTTTCTGTACCAGCAGATGCAGGCCGGGACCGTGGGACCGGTCCTCACCGTCCTCCACGACGGCCGTTTGGCCGGCGCCATCGGCCCCATGGAGACCATGGCCGACGCCACCGGATCCGCGCGCCTGCTGCCCCAGTACTTCGGTGTACTCCCTCAGTACCGCGGTCACGGCTACGGCCGGGCCCTGTGGCGGGCAGCGATGTACTGGGGCCACCAGCACAGCGCCGCTTACCAGCTCCTGCAGACGGAGGTGGGTGGCGCCTCCGACCGGCTATGCCAGGCCGAGGGCCTGGCATCCCTCGGGTTCGTCAACCAGAGGGACGCGTGACGCCCGCCGGCCGCTCCTCGCGCCGCCCTGCCTGCCGCCGTCCACCAGGCCATCCCCCTGCGCACTGGGCCTGTTCGCTCCAATCGGCCTGCGGAGGGCGGACCGGAACTTCGCTGTGGCGGTCGTCCTCACCACTCAGGCCGGGCCGGTCTTCGTGAAGGCCGTCCCCGCCGATCACCCGCAGGCCACCTCCCGACACCGGGAGGTGGCCGTCGCCGGTCATCTGCCGCCGCGCAGGGCGGTCCGGAAGTGCGCCAGGGCCGTGCGCCAACTGGCGCACCAACTCTGTCCGGCTCGGTCCAGTCGGGTCCCGTCCCAGCTGGTCCGGTCGGATCGGGGGTCGGCCGCCTGAGAGCACCCCCTCTGAACGCCGACCGCGCAAGGCCGCGGGCGCCTGCGATGAACAAACGTTCGCCTCACGGACCCCCCGCAGGCGGCCGCGCTCACCGGTTCCGCCCGGTCGGCCGTCCGTCCGTAGCCGGGAATCAGCCGTCCGCGTAGCGTGTTGCCCAGCACGGCAGGGGAAAGAGCCACAGAGGGAAGATCCACAGAGAAAGATCCTCCTCAAGTATCATGGTCGATCCTTTGCCAATCCATTACTCTTGAGCCAAGGCTGCGCTCGGCAGCCATGGAGGAGTGAAATGAGGAGCAGCAACCCGGTCTTCTCGCGACGGGGGTTCAGCCGCGACAACGGCTACGCCGGCTTCAACACCGCACCGCAGGCCGGGTACGCCCAGGGTAACCCCTACGCGCAGAACCCCTACGCCCAGAACCCGTACGCGCAAGGTGACGTCCAGCACGGCGCCCCGCCGCAGGCCCCGGCCACCACCGACCGGATGACCATGGACGACGTCGTCGTCCGCTCGGCCCTCACGCTCGGCACGGTCGCCGTCGGAGCCGTCCTCGCCTGGGCGCTCCTGCCGGTCTCGGGCACCAGCTACGGCCTGGCCGTCGGCGCCGCGCTCGTCGCGTTCGTCCTGGCGATGGTCCAGAGCTTCAAGCGCACCCCGTCCCCCGCGCTGATCCTTGGGTACGCCGCCTTCGAGGGCGTCTTCCTCGGCGTCTTCAGCGAGATGTTCAACAGCCGGTGGAGCGGCGCGCCCTTCCAGGCGGTGCTCGGCACCATGGCGGTCTCCGGTGCCACCCTGCTGGTCTACAAGGCCGGCTGGATCCGCGTCACCGCGCGCTACGCCCGCATCGGCATCGCCATCGCGATCGCCTTCATGGTGGTCATGGCGATCAACCTGCTGCTGGTCGCCTTCGGTGTCGCCGAGGACGGCGGACTGCGCAGCTTCGGGCCGCTCGGCGCGCTCGTCGGCATCATCGCGATCCTGCTCGGCGCGTTCTTCCTCACCCTGGACTTCAAGCAGATCGAGGACGGCATCGCCTACGGCGCACCGCGCAACGAGTCCTGGCTGGCCGCGTTCGGCCTCACCATGACCCTGGTGTGGATCTACGTGGAGATGCTGCGGCTGGTCGCGATCTTCAGCAGCAACGACTAGCGGCGACGCCGGCCGGCAGCGACACCGGCCGGCAGCGTCAGGAAGAGCCCCGGGCGATCCGCCCGGGGCTCCGTGCCGTTCAGAGCAGCTTGCGCGCCGCCCTCCTCAGGTCGTACTCGTGCACGATCGCCTTCGCGTGGCCGTACGCCAGGTCGTACTCGTGCCGGAGCCAGCTGACCTTCTCCTCGAAGCGGAAGAGTGCCGGGCCTTCTTCGACGGTGCGCAGCCAGTCGGAGATCTCACGACCGGTGCAGTGCGGGATGCGGGCGAGCAGATTGCGGTGGGTCTCCTCGGAGAAGACGTGGGACATCGGCGCCTCCGAACGCAAAGGGGATGTAAGCCGGTCCTTCACGTCACCGTGCCTGAGCGTTGGGGTATTGGCAACAGTGCGGCGCGTTACGCTCGGCTGGTGGTTGATACGACGCCCCTGACCCAAGCAGTGGATCACTTCGCCGACCGGTTGCGGGCGGCTCCGCAGAGCCGGCTCCAACGCGGCGCCGCCGCCGAGGCCTTGGCCGTGGCCAGGGAACTCTCCCGGCGGGCCCAGCTGATGGAGGAGCCGGGGCGTGAGCCCCGGGAGATGCCGGACGCCGGGATGTTCGCCGCCGCCGATCAGATCCTCGTGGCCGCGCACGACCTCGCGGTCGTGGCGCGCAGCGAGGACCAGGTCGCCGAAGCGGTGCGGTTGGTGGAGGAGGCGCGGCAGCGGGCGGGGGTCTGAGGGCGCTGCGCTACAGGGACGCGATGACCCGGTCCGCCAGGATGTAGACCGTCTCCTCGCCGCACGCGAACGTCAGCGTGTACGCGCCCGAGATGCCCGAGCCGCCCAGGAGGTACGGGGACTCGCCCGACTCCAGGGCCGCCGCCAGGCGTTCCGCCGTCTCGCGGTGGCCCGGGGTCATGCAGAGGGTGGTGCCGTCGGCGAAGACGTAGACGTCGAGGGTGCCGAGCGGGCCCGGGCGGACGTCGGAGAGCTCGACGCGGTCGGCGGCCAGCTCCTCCAGGGCGGTCACCGTGCGCTCGTGGTCGCCCACGGCGGGCGACTGCACCGGGACGAAGTCGGGGTGCGAGGGGTGCCGGCGGCGGGCCGCGGCCAGTTCCGGGGAGTCTCCGGCCGGGGCGCCCGAGGGCGTGCCCCCGGCGAAGTCCTCGGCGTCGACGCTCGGCTCGGACACCGGCTCCAGCGGCTCCAGGCCGGCGAAGTCCGCCTGCCGGGGCAGGAAGACGTCCGCCTCGGGCAGGCCGAACAGCGAGGGCGCGTCCGAGGCGTCGCGGGCCTCCTGCGCGGCCCAGAAGGCACGGGCCTCGGCCAGTTCCCGCTCCCGCTCCTCGGCGAGCGCCGCGGCCACGGCCGCGCGTATCTGCTCGGCGTCGGCGGTGGTGCGGGCGTTCGGCAGCAGGGCGCGTGCCGTGGCCGCCTGGTCGTCGGCGAGCTGCCGCTGCAGCTCGGTGAGCTGGCGGCGCAGCTTCAGGACGGTGCGCAGGACGGCGACGCCCACGGCGCCGGTGGCTGCCGTGGTGAGCAGCAGGGCGATAGGCATGGCGCTCACTGACGTACTCCCGGTTCCAAGACGACCCCCCGACTTCCTACATCAGCTTGAAGGGCGGACTATCCAGCTGTCAGTGCGTAACGTCACGAAACGGACAGGACTTTGGGTCCGCCGTCTCGCCGTACGCCCTGCTGCACCGCGCTGACCTGCATTGATGCGCCAGGCTAGCGAGATAGGTCACATCCTGGGGGAGATTGGATCACGAAAAGGCCCAGAACCGTGGTGTTTCCTGGGTTCTGGGCCCTTCTGCGACGTACCGTGCGGGGTTCGCTACGGACGGTGGGTCAGCTGAGGCGCTCGATGACCATCGCCATGCCCTGGCCGCCGCCGACGCACATCGTCTCCAGGCCGAACTGCTTGTCGTGCCACTGGAGCGAGTTGATGAGGGTGCCGGTGATGCGGGCGCCGGTCATGCCGAAGGGGTGGCCGACGGCGATGGCGCCGCCGTTGACGTTCAGCTTGTCGAGGTCGATGCCGAGGTCCCGGTACGACGGGATCACCTGGGCGGCGAAGGCCTCGTTGATCTCGACCAGGTCGATGTCGTCGATGGTCAGGCCGGCGCGCCGGAGGGCCTGCTTGCTCGCCTCGACCGGGCCGAGGCCCATGATCTCGGGGGAGAGGCCGGAGACGCCGGTGGAGACGATCCGGGCGAGCGGGGTCAGGCCCAGTTCGCGGGCCTTGGTGTCGGACATGATGACGAGCGCGGCGGCGCCGTCGTTCAGCGGGCAGCAGTTGCCGGCGGTGACGAGGCCGTCGGGGCGGAACACCGGCTTCAGGCCCTGCACACCCTCCAGGGTGACGCCGGCGCGCGGGCCGTCGTCCTTGGCGACCACCGTGCCGTCGGGCAGCGTGACCGGGGTGATCTCGCGCTCCCAGAAGCCGTTCTTGATGGCCTCCTCGGCGAGGTTCTGCGAGCGGACGCCGAACTCGTCCATCTCCTGGCGGGTGACGCCCTTGGCGCGGGCCAGGTTCTCGGCGGTCTGGCCCATGGCGATGTACGGGTCGGGCAGCAGGCCGTCCTCGCGCGGGTCGTGCCAGGTGGTGCCCTCCTGCCGGGCGACGGCCTCGGTGCGGGCCTGCGCCTCGGCGAACAGCGGGTTGTAGGTGCCCGGCATGTCGGAGCTGCCGTTGCGGTAGCTGGAGACCATCTCGACACCGGCCGAGATGAAGACGTCTCCCTCGCCGGCCTTGATGGCGTGCAGCGCCATGCGGGAGGTCTGCAGGGAGGAGGAGCAGTACCGGGTGATCGTGCAGCCCGGCAGGTGGTCCATGCCCATCTGCACGGCGACGATCCGGCCGAGGTTGTGGCCCTGCTCGCCGCCGGGGAGGCCGCAGCCGAGCATCAGGTCGTCGATGTCCCTGGGGTCCAGCTCGGGGATCTTGGCGAGCGCGGCCTGGATGATCGTGGCGGTGAGGTCGTCGGGGCGCAGGTCCTTCAGGGAGCCCTTGTTCGCGCGGCCGATGGGGGAGCGGGCGGTCGAGACGATGACGGCTTCGGGCATCACGGCTCCAGTGGAAGGGGGTTGGGCAGGGCCGCTTGGGAAGTTACCCGTACGTATGGCCCAGGTCATCGGTGTTGCGGTGTGACACTGACCGCAATTGTCTAAGCGCTTGCTTGGCTCCGGTCCGCCCCAAGGCGGTCAGAGCGGCCGGGTGGCCGGCTCCGCCTCGGGTACCCGCCGCCGGCGCCGGCGCTTCAGCAGTGCCCACGGCCCCCGCGGGCCCGTCGGCATCGCCGCCGTCACCTCCGTGCCCGCCTCCGACGCGGCCTCCGCCGCCGCCCGCGCCACCGGCAGGAAGCCCTCGCGGCGCGACACGTCCGGCCGCTCCTCGTCCGCCGGCCACAGGCCCAGCGCCGCGCACACCGTCGGCAGGACCGCCATCGCCGCGGTCGCGTAGCCCTCGGCCGAGGGGTGGTAGTTGTCCGGCCCGAACAGCTCCCGCGGGTTCGCCTCGAACTCGGGCCCGAGCAGGTCGCCCAGCGACACCGTGCGCCCGCCCTGCTCCACCACCCCGATCGTCTGCGCCGCCGCCAGCTGCCGGGACGCCCGCCGGGCCAGCCACCGCAGCGGCTGCTGCACGGGTTCGATCGTGCCGAGGTCGGGACAGGTGCCGACCACCACCTCCGCGCCGGCCGTGCGCAGCCGCCGTACCGCCGCCGACAGATGCCGCACCGAACGGGTCGGCGGCATCCGGTGGGTCACGTCGTTCGCCCCGACCATGATCACGCAGATGTCCGGGGCGGGACCGGGGGCGGACAGCACGAGGGCCACCTGGCGGTCCAGGTCGTCGGACCGGGCCCCCGGCAATGCCACGTTGCGCAGCTCCACCGGGCGCTCCGCCACCGCCGCGAGGCCGGAGGCCAGCAGCGCCCCCGGGGTCTGCCCCGCCCGGTGCACGCCCTGCCCCGCCGCCGTGGAGTCGCCGAGCATGGTCAGGCGCAGGGGCGGCTCGCCCGGGAGGTCGTACGCGTGGCCGTACACCCCGTCGGCCACCGGCACCCGGCCGCCGCTCCCGTTGCCCACATGGCGCCGGGCGAGCCGCAGCTCCGCCAGCACCAGTCCCACGACGGCCGCGCCGACCAGTCCGGCCCCGCCCCCGCCGTACGCCGCCCCGGCCGCGATGCGCCGGGCCACCCGCGCCCTCGACATGCTCGTCATGCGTCGCCGCCACCTCCTCGTAGCCGTACCCGTTCCTTGCCCCGTACGGACCGTGCGTCAATCTCCACCACGAGTGAACGACCTCCCCCGCCGCACGCGGGGCCGTAGGCTGGCGGCACCACTACGAACACTTCTTTTGCAGCGACCGGAGACAACGGTGCAGTTCCACGACTCGATGATCAGCCTCGTCGGCAACACCCCGCTGGTGAAGCTCAACAGCGTGACCAAGGGCATCCAGGCGACCGTCCTGGCGAAAGTGGAGTACTTCAACCCCGGCGGATCGGTGAAGGACCGTATCGCCCTGCGCATGATCGAGGCCGCCGAGCAGAGCGGCGAGCTCAAGCCGGGCGGCACGATCGTCGAGCCGACCAGTGGCAACACCGGTGTGGGGCTCGCCATCGTGGCCCAGCAGAAGGGGTACAAGTGCATCTTCGTCTGCCCCGACAAGGTCAGCACCGACAAGATCAACGTCCTGCGCGCGTACGGCGCCGAGGTCGTCGTGTGCCCGACCGCGGTGGCGCCGGAGCACCCGGACTCCTACTACAACGTCTCCGACCGGCTCGTCCGTGAGACGCCGGGCGCCTGGAAGCCCGACCAGTACTCCAACCCCAACAACCCGCTCTCGCACTATCACTCGACCGGCCCCGAGCTGTGGGAGCAGACCGAGGGGAAGATCACCCACTTCGTGACGGGCGTCGGCACCGGCGGCACCATCTCCGGCACCGGCCGCTACCTGAAGGAGGCCAGCCAGGGGAAGGTCAAGGTGATCGGCGCCGACCCGGAGGGCTCGGTGTACTCCGGCGGCTCCGGCCGGCCCTACCTGGTCGAGGGCGTGGGCGAGGACTTCTGGCCGACCGCCTACGACCGCACCGTGGCGGACGAGATCGTCGCCGTCTCCGACAAGGACTCCTTCCAGATGACCCGCCGGCTGGCCAAGGAGGAGGGCCTGCTGGTGGGCGGCTCCTGCGGCATGGCCGTCGTGGCCGCGCTGGAGGTCGCCGAGCGGCTCGGCCCGGACGACGTCGTGGTGGTGCTCCTGCCGGACAGCGGCCGCGGCTACCTCAGCAAGATCTTCAACGACGAGTGGATGGCCGACTACGGCTTCCTGGAGGACGAGGGCCCGAGCGCCCGCGTCGGTGACGTCCTGAGCGACAAGGCGGCCGGCACCATCCCGTCCCTGGTGCACATGCACCCGGACGAGACCGTCGGCCAGGCCATCGAGGTGCTGCGCGAGTACGGCGTCTCGCAGATGCCCGTCGTCAAGCCGGGCGCCGGACACCCGGACGTCATGGCCGCCGAGGTCGTCGGCTCGGTCGTGGAACGGGAGCTGCTCGACGCCCTGTTCAGCCAGCGGGCCTCGCTGGAGGACCCGCTGGAGAAGCACATGTGCGCTCCGCTGCCGCAGGTCGGCTCCGGTGAGCCGGTCGGCGACCTGATGCAGGTGCTGGGCTCGGCGGACGCGGCGATCGTCCTGGTCGAGGGCAAGCCCACCGGCGTGGTCAGCCGGCAGGACCTGCTGGCCTTCCTCGCCAAGGGCGGCAACAAGTAACCGGCAGGCGCCGGGGGCCCGGGTTCGCGGAAGGTGTACGAGCGTGTCACGTGCGCGCAGCACCGGCTTAACACGGGTCCGGCACAGTGGTGGGTGTCGGCAGGGAGCGGGAGGCACCACCCGGGCGTTCCGCACCGGGGGAGGCTTCCCTCCCGGGCCGGCACCGAACGGCGCCAAGGACCTCCGGAGCGGCTCCCGGACCTCCCTGGACGCCACGGACGCGCCGGCCCGGCCCTGACCCGGCCCGCGTCCCTCGCGGGGACCGCCGTCGTCCCGCCCCCCGGAAACGGGGGTGCGGCGGTCCCCGCGCACACCCTCCTCAGCGAGCGGCGCTCGACTCCCAACTCCCCAGCAGCGCAAGCCGCTCCGCCGTCTCCGAGCCCGGCTCCGGGGTGTACACCACGATCGTCTGCTCCGGGTCCGCCGGGACGGCCAGGGTCTCGTACGGCAGGGTCAGCAGGCCCGCGACCGGGTGCCGTACCTTCTTCACGCCGTACGCGCACTCCCTGACCTCGTGGTCCGCCCACAGTCGGCGGAAGTCCTCGCTCTTCACGGAGAGTTCGCCGACCAGGGCGCACAGCTCGGGGTCGTCGGCGTACCGGCCCGCGTTCAGGCGCAGATGGGCGACCGTCTGCGCGGCCACCGCCGCCCACTCGGGGTAGAGGTCCCGGGCGCCGGGGGTGAGGAAGACCTGCCGGGGCATGCTCCGCTCGGCTGGTGCCATGCGGCTGAAGCCGTTCACCGCGTCGCCGAGCGCGTTCCAGGCGAGCACCTCCATGCGGCGGCCCAGCACCAGCGCCGGGTTGCGCTCCAGGCCGTCCAGGATGAGCTGGACGCCGGGGCGGACGCGGGGCACGGGGGCCTGCTGCCGGGGCTGCCGGCGGGGGCGGGCCACCGTGCGCAGGTACGCGTGCTCGGTCTCGTCCAGCCGCAGCACCCGCGCGACCGCGTCGAGGACGGCGTCCGAGACGCTCGTGCCCCGGCCCTGTTCCAGCCGGATGTAGTAGTCGACGCTCACGCCCGCGAGCTGGGCCACCTCCTCGCGGCGCAGCCCCGGCACCCGGCGCCGCCCGTACACGGGCAGGCCGACCTCCTCCGGCCGGATGCGGGCGCGGCGTGAGCGCAGGAAGTCGCCCACCTCTGCTTCGGTCCAGTCCCCGTCCATGGGTCCGATGGTAGGGGAGCGGGGCCGGCGCCATCCTGGTACTGGCAGACCCAGGAAAAGCGCATCCCTGGGTACGACGGGCGGCCGGGGCGAGAGTGGTGCCAGCCGCCGGGGAAACGCCCCGGCCAGCGACCCAGGGGAACACCATGTCGTACGAGAACCTGTCCGGCCGTACCGCCGTCGTCACCGGAGCCGCCAGCGGCATCGGCGAGGCCGTCGCACGGCAACTGGCCGCGGAGGGTGCCCGGGTGGCGCTGCTCGCCCGGCGGGCGGACCGGCTCCAGGAGCTGGTGGACAAGATCCGCGCGGAGGGTGGCGAGGCCCTCGCCGTGGCCGCCGACGTCACCGACGACGGCTCCGTGGAGGCGGCCCGGGACCGGATCCACGAGGCGTTCGGCGCCGTCGACCTCGTCGTCAACAACGCCGGCGTCATGCTGCCGAACCCGGTCGACGACGGCCGGATCGACGAGTGGCAGCGGATGCTCGACACCAACGTCGCCGGGGTGCTGCGGATGATCCGCGCCTTCACCGCCGACCTGCTGGCCGCCGCGGCCGCGGGACGCGCCGCCGACCTGGTGAACATCTCCTCCATCGGCGCCCATATGACCTTCCCCGGCTACGCGGTGTACGGGGCGACCAAGGCGGCCGTCACCTACCTGTCGCAGTCGCTGCGTGGCGAGCTGGGCCCGCGGGACGTCCGGGTCACCAACATCGAGCCGGGACTGACGGAGACGGAGCTGAAGACGCACGTCGGCAGCGAGGAGCTGTCCGGGCAGCTGGACGAGATGTTCGGCGCGCTCGGCGGGCTCTCCGCGGCCGAGGTCGCGGACGTCGTCGCCTACGCCACCAGCCGCCCCCGGCACGTCAACCTGCGCCAGATCATGGTCCTGCCGACCCGGCAGGCCTGAGGTCCGGGGTGGTCAGTCGTCCCGCGCGGAGACGCCGCGGCCGGCGAACAGGTCCGGGTGGAGCCGTGCCGCCTGGACCGCGTTGACGCCGACGATGCCGAGCCAGGTGACCACCATCCCGGCGAACCCGGCGAAGGCGCCGGCGATCGCGGACAGCGGGATCGCCAGCACCAGGGTGATCAGGGCGAAGCCGTAGCGCTCGGTCCAGGAGTCGGCGGGCTTCGGGCGCCGGTCCTCGCGGGCCGCCGCCATCTGCCGCTCGGCCAGCCGCCTGCGCACCCGGCGGTCCACCGCGCCGTCGATCCGCTGCTCGACCTTCTCCAGGAACGACTCCACCAGGGCGGAGTCGTAGTCGTCGCCCAGTTCCCGGCGGGCCCGCACGGTCGCGTCCAGGTCCTTCCTGAGGCCGGAGTCCGATCTGAGATCGGCGTCCCGCGGATCGAGTGTGCTCATACCGGCCAGCCTAGGAAGCGGTCCGCTCCGCCGCACTGGGGCTAACCCCCCGGTCCGGCTCCGGAAGGGCGTCCGCGTTCGGGCGGGCGACCAGCCGGTACAGCAGCGCGGGGACGGCCAGGCCGACGATCCAGGAGATGTCCGCGCCGCCCAGCGGGGCCACCAGCGGGCCGGTGTAGAAGCTCGTGGCGAGGAACGGCAGCTGGGCGAGGAGTCCGGCGGCGTAGACGGCGAGGGCGTCCCAGCGCCAGGCGCCGTAGCGGCCGTGCGGGTCGGCGAGGGCCGCGAGGTCGTACCGCTCCCTGGAGATCAGGTAGTAGTCGACCAGGTTGATCGCCGACCAGGGCGTGAAGAACGTCAGCAGGAAGAGCAGGAAGTCCTTGAAGGAGGACAGGAAGCCGTCCTTGCCGAGCAGGGCCACCGCGGTCCCGGCGGCCATCACCAGCCCGATGTACGCCGCCCGGCCCGCCCGGGACAGCCGCCGCTGCCCGCGGAAACCGCTCACGCTGGTCACCATCGACATGAAACCGCCGTAGGTGTTGAGGACGTTGACGGTGAGCTTGCCGAGCGCGATGACGAAGGAGAAGAACGACGCGGCCAGACCGGTGCCGCCGAGGGCGACGACATAGCCGACCTGGCTGTCCAGGAACTCCTCGCCGGCGGTGGCCGCGACCAGCACCCCGAAGGTCATCGACCACTGGGAGCCCAGCGCCGAACCGGACAGCGTCCACCAGAAGGTGGCCTTCGGGGACGTCGTCCGCGGCAGATAGCGCGAGTAGTCCGCCACGTACGGGCCGAACGCCAGCTGCCAGGACGCCGACAGGGACACCGCCAGCAGGAACACCGGCAGCGAGAAGTGCGCGTCGTGCAGCAGCGCGGAGGTGTCGGCGCGGTCCAGGAGGCGTACGGCGAGGTAGACGAAGGCGAGCGCGCAGACGACGCTCGCGACCCGGCCGAGGGCATGGACGACCCGGTAGCCGGCGGTCGCCATGACCGCCGTGACGGCCGCGAACACGATGATCCCGGTGGTGTCGTCCGTGTGCGTCAGCTCGCCCACCGCCTGTCCGGCGAGCACACTGCCGGACGCGAAGAAGCCGACGTACATCACGATCACCAGCAGCAGCGGTACGACCGCCCCGCGCACCCCGAACTGCGCCCGCGACTGGATCATCTGCGGCAGACCGAGCCTGGGGCCCTGCGCGGAGTGCAGGGCCATCACGGCGCCGCCGAGCAGGTTGCCGAGGAGCAGGCCGACGACCGACCAGACCACGTCCCCGCCGAAGACGACCGCCAGGGCGCCCGTGACGACGGCCGTGATCTGGAGGTTGGCACCGAGCCAGAGGGTGAACTGGCTGAAGGCCGTGCCGTGCCGTTCCTCGTCCGGGACGGCGTCGATGGAGCGCAGTTCCACGAGCTGTGCCATGCGTACTCCCCACGCTGGGCTGTATAACGGTATGCAGCGACACACTGTCTGAATAGGCGGCCCGTGTTTGTCAATGCCTCGGCGCTGTACTCTCCCGGGGCGTCGAGGAACCCGGAGGGGGAGTACGTGATGAGCGTGACCGACAGCCCTGCCAACCGCTTGCAGGCGCTCTTCGAGGGCCACCGGCTCACGCCGACCCAGCGCCGCATCGCGCACAGCATGGTGCGCCGGGCCGCCGACGTGCCCTTTCTGTCCAGCGTGGAACTGGCCGAACTGGCCGGGGTCAGCCAGCCGTCGGTGACCCGGTTCGCGGTCGCCCTCGGCTTCGACGGCTACCCGGCCCTGCGCAGGCACCTGCGCGAGGTCGTCCCGGCCGAGCCGGCCGCCGAGGCCTCCGCCTACAACGAGTACCAGCAGGCCGTCGAGGCCGAGATCGAGAACCTCAGGCACCTCGCCGAGCTGCTCGCGGACCCGCGCCCGGTGCAGAAGGCCGGCCGGATCCTCGCCGCCTCCCGCCCGCTGCCGGTGCTCGGCCTGCGCGCCGCCGCCTCCCAGGCGTACGGCTTCGCGTACTTCGCCGCCAAGGTCCACCCGGACGTCCGGCTGCTGCACGAGGGCGGCACGATGATCCAGGACCGCGTCGACGCCGCCGTCCGCGCGGGCGCCACCGCCCTGCTCTGCTTCGCGCTGCCCCGGCACCCCCGCGAGGTCGTGGACACCCTCGCCTACGCCAAGGACGCCGGCCTGACCGTCGTCACCGTCGCCGACTCGGCGTTCGCGCCGGTCGCCAAGCACTCCGACCTGCTGCTGCCCGCCGCCGTCGGCACCGGGCTCGCCTTCGACACCGCGTGCGCGCCGATGCTGCTCGGCCGGGTGCTGCTGGAGGCCCTCTGCGACGACCTGCCGGACGCCCAGGCCCGCCTGGAGGAGTTCGACGCGAAGGCGGCGGCCCGCGGGCTGTTCGTCGAATGACCGGCGGGCCCCGCCGCTCTCAGATTCGTCTCACGTTCCGCCGGTAGCCTCCCTGCGGACACAAGCGCTGTGGACACGTGACACGGGAGGCTGACGTGGCGCGCGGAGGACGCGGAGGACAGGGTCTGGCCCGGCTGGCCGTCGTCGTACGGGCGGGGGCCGCACCGCTGTGGTGGCTCGGGGTGGCCGCCGCCGGGATCGGGACCGTGCCGGAAGGAGTGACCGGTCGCCGGATCGGCGTGCTGGCCGGAGCCGTGCTGTTCCTGGCCGGCGCGGCCCTCGTGGCGCTGGTCCGGCGCGGCCGGTACACCGCCCTGGCCCGCGGGGCGGCCCGCGCGGGCCGGTACGACGTGCTGCAGGACCGGGCGGTGACCGTGCGCGCCTGGCGCCGGGGGCACCGCTGGTGGCTGCTGCTGGGCTGGGCGGCCGCGCTCGGCTCCGCCTTCGCGGTGCCCGCGGCAGGCGGCATGCTGCTGGCCGGGCTCGGCACCGGGCTGCGGCTGAAGGCCGCCTGGCTCGGGCGGCTGGAGCGGGCCGGCGAGACGCTGCTGTGGGTGCGGGTCGACTGGCTCGACCGGCGCGGCGGGCGTCCGGCCGGCAAGGCCGTCAGGGGCCTGCGCGGTACGGGCATCGCGGCCGGCGACGCGGCCCCGGGCGGGGCCCGCCGCCGTACCGCGGCACTGGTCTGAGCCGCCGTCAGACCTCCAGTTCCTCCTCGATCCTCTTCAACTGGTGGCGGGCCATCGCCAGGTTGGCCCGGCCGGAGTCGAGGACCAGGTACAGGAACAGGCCGTTGCCGCCGCGGCTGCTCAGCAGGCGGATCAGGTGGTACTGGTCGGACAGGGTGATCAGGATGTCCTCGATGCCGGCCTTGAGGCCCAGCATCTCCATCGTGCGCATCTTGGCGCGGATGACGTCGGTGTTGCCCGCGGCGGCCACGTTCAGGTCGAAGGTCTTGCTGCCGCCCATCGTGCCCAGCGCCATTCCGCTGGTGTAGTCGACGAGCGCGACGCCGGTGGCGCCCTCGATGGAGGTGAGGGCTTCCTTCAGGGCGGTCTCGGTGTTGGCCATGGTGGGTCCTTTCAGCTGTCGGTTGCGGTGCGCGCCTCTGCGGCGGTGGTGCGGGGCGGGCGAGGAGTGCGGGTGCGTGCGGCGGCGGTGGTCCGGGGGAGCGGGCGTACGGCCTCGGCGGCGTCCAGCAGTTCCCCGATGCGGGCGCCGGCCCGGCGGCCCTCCAGGTGCAGCCGGCCGACGTTGACCCGGTCCTGGGCGAGCAGGGTCAGGACGGCGGTGCGGCCGGCCGCGTAGGTGGCGACGTAGCCGCGCTCGCCGCGCACCAGCAGCTCCCGGAAGCCGCGGTGCCCGGTGTGGTCGCTGATCCGCACGGCGACACCGAGCGCGGCGGCGGTGAGCGCCGCCAGGCCCTCCGGGTCGACGCCGGGGGTGTCGTGGGCGACGACGAGGCCGTCCACGCCGGCCGCGAGGGCGCCGGTGAGCTGGGGCACCCGGGTGCGCAGCCGGTGCAGCTCCTCCAGGACGGTCCGCAGGTCGTCTTCGGCCACCATCAGGTCTCTCCTCTCGGCGGGGCGGTGCCGTTCAAAGCGCCTCCAGCGCATCCCTGAGCCTCTTCAGCAGCGCGATGTCGGGGTCGGTGGTGACCAGGTGGACCGGCGCCGGCGCCGGGGGCGGTGCCGGTGCCCGTGCCGGGGGCGGCGGGGCGGGTGCGGTGGGCGCGGGCGCGATGTGCCCGGCAGCCGTGAGCCGGCGTACGTCGACCAGCGTGTGGAACGCCTGCCGGCCCAGGTTCCGGGCGATGTCGACGGCCGTGCGGACACCGTCCACGCGGTCCAGGACGGCGCGTTGGCGGGGGGTGACGGGCGCGCCCGGGGTGCGGCCTGCGGCCGGGTCCGCGCGGATCAGGGGGGCGCCGTCGGCGGCCGGGTCGGGCCAGAGCCGGTGCAGCAGCAGGCGGCGGCGCAGCGTCTCGCGTTCCAGCGCGACGACCGGGACCGAGGGCAGCGGGCCGAGGCGGGGCGCGGCGTCGTACCGGAACCGGCCCGGGGTGCTGCTCGGTGCCAGCGCGAAGTACCCGGCGTCGTACAGCGCGTCCAGATGGCACAGCTCCAGCGCGCCCGTGGGCAGCACCCCGGAGCGCAGCAGCAGTTCGGCCGCGTGCAGGGGGCCCGGGGTCTGCGCGGCGGCCCGCTGCCAGGCGGCGCCCGCGAGTGTGCCGTGGGCCGTGAGGAGCACGTCGAGGCCCGGGGCGAGGGGGCTCTCGGCGTGCACCACCCGGCCCTCGGCCAGGTACAGGACGCCGTGTTCGCGGACCAGGACACCGGTGGCCCGCTCCTCGGCGAGCCGGGTCAGCATCGGGGACAGGGCGCGGGTGGCGCCCCTGTCCCGTACCGGCAGGGCGGGCGGAGGGGTCCTGACCACGGTCATCCCAGCACCAGCCGGGCGGCCATCTCGCCGAGACGTATCCGGGCGAGCGCGAGGTTGCCCTCCTCGCGGCCGAGCCACAGGTGCAGGAACACGCTGCTGTCGAAGGACGTGTCCACGAAGCGCAGCAGGTGGTAGCTGTCCCCGTTGCTGATGATCACGTCCTCCACCGGGGGCGACTCATCGCCGCGCGCCGCGAAGGTGCCGTGCTCGGCGGCCATCCGGGCCAGTTCGGCGGCCTCGGCCGCGGTCGTCTCGTGGTCGCCGCCGGGTGCCTCCCCGACCGTGCCGAGGGCCAGTCCGCTCGTCCAGTCCACCAGCGCGGCCCCCCGGGCACCGGGCAGCCGCATCGCTTCCAGCAAGCACTCGTCGATTCCGGGCACCGTGGCTCCCCTCCCGCCTGGGACTCCGGTTGAGTGACGCCGACACTACGCAACGTGTGTGCGGGAGGTGAGGCCTTTGGCATTTTCCGCTGGAACATGCGTCCTGCGTACTAGTGTGGGTCAACTGACGTGTGTTCCACGTCCGTTGATCCATTTGTTCGAGGGCTGTGGGGGTGTGTCAACGGCTCCCGGGCGCGCCCAGGGTGGTGAGCGCGGACGCGTGCGCCCCTCCGGATTCGGCCAGCACCTCCGCGAGGCTCTGCGGCTCCCGTACGACCGCGAAGGCGATGCCCCCGTCCCCGTCCGGCGCGTAGCCGTAGATGCCCGGCCGGGTCAGGGAGTTGTAGGCGTAGTGGTGGGCGAAGTAGTACGCCCCCGTGTCCAGCGCCGCCGCGTAGTCGCCCTGCTCCAGCGGCGGCAGCGCGCGCCCCTCGGCGAGCAGGTCGCCCGAGAAGCAGGCCGGCCCGGCCACGTCCTGCACCACCTCCGGCCCCGTCTTCGGCCGCCCGCCGGCGTCGTACGCGGCGATCCGCAGCGGCCACGCCCCCGGCACGTACACCGTCCGCGCCGCCACCTGCACGCCCGCGTGCGTCACCGCGATCCGCCGCCCGCCCGCGCTCTTGGCGTACTCCACCCGGGCCACCACCGTCCCGTGCTTGGCCAGCAGGGACCGCCCGAACTCGGTCACCAGCCCGTACCGCCCGTCGAACAGCCCCGGCACCCGGCCGGCCAGCACGCGCGCGTACTCCGCGTACGTCGGTGCCGTCGCCTCCGACGCGGTGTTCACCGGCAGCCCGCCGCCGATGTCGACCGTGTCGACCTGCCGGCGTCCGACGGCCGCGTTGATCTCCTCCGCCAGTGCGTACACCTCCGCCACGCCCCGCGCCATCAGCGGCAGCGGGATGCCCTGCGAGCCGGTGTGCGCGTGCAGCCGGGTCAGCCACGGCCGCCGCGCGTACGCCCGTACGACCCACGCGCGCGCCCCCTCGTCCCGCAGCGCCACCCCGAACTTCGAGGTCCGCGTCGCCGTGGAGGTCGCCCCGATCGTGCCCCCGCCGATCTGCGGGTTGACCCGGAGCCCGAGCGGCGACCGGACGGGGCCGGAGCCCACGAGGGCGTCGAGCCGGTCCAGCTCCTGCGGGTTGTCGGCGTTCACCGCGATGCCCAGGGCCAGCGCCTCGCGCAGCTCCGCCGGGGTCTTCGCCGGCGAGTCCAGCACCGTCCGGGCGGACGGCACCCCGGCCGCCCGGACCAGCGCCAGCTCCCCGGGGCTCGCCACCTCCGCGCCGACACCCGCCTCGTGCAGCAGCCGCACCACCGGCACCAGCGGGGTCGCCTTCACCGCGAAGGCGTGCAGCACCGGGGTGCCGGGCGCCGTCACCGCCTCGAACGCAGCCCGCAGCGCCGCCGCCGACTCCCGGATGCCGGTGACGTCCAGCAGGCCCGCCACGGCCGCGTCGGGGCCCAGCAGCCCCTGCTCGACGGCCGCCCGCACGGCCCGGTCCCGCCGCGCCGCCCGTCCCCGGGCCTCGCTCCCGATGTCCTCGACCGTCTCGATCTCCGCCACGGCTGCTCCGTCCTGTCGGCTACCGGTCCTTCCAGCCAAACACCTGCCGCGCGGGGACGTGGCCGAGCCGATGTATTGACTAGCTCTATTCAGAGCGACAGGATGTGAATAGACGTAGGCACAGGAGGAGGCAGACGATGTCGGGACCCCGCCCCGTACGAGCACCGCGCGGCACGGAACTCAGCGCCCTGGGATGGCAGCAGGAAGCCGCTCTGCGCATGCTGCAGAACAACCTCGACCCGGAGGTCGCCGAGCACCCCGACAAGCTGGTCGTCTACGGCGGCACCGGCAAGGCCGCCCGTGACTGGCGCTCCTTCGACGCCATGGTCCGCACGCTGAGGACGCTCAAGCAGGACGAGACCATGCTGGTCCAGTCCGGCCGCCCGGTCGGCGTGATGCAGACCCACGAGTGGGCCCCGCGCGTCCTCATCGCCAACTCCAACCTGGTCGGCGACTGGGCCAACTGGGAGGAGTTCCGCCGTCTGGAGGCCCTCGGCCTGACCATGTACGGCCAGATGACCGCCGGCTCCTGGATCTACATCGGCACCCAGGGCATCCTCCAGGGCACCTACGAGACCTTCGCCGCCGTCGCCGCGAAGAAGTTCGGCGGCACCCTGGCCGGCACCATCACCCTCACCGCAGGCCTCGGCGGCATGGGCGGCGCCCAGCCGCTCGCCGTCACCATGAACGACGGCGTCGCGATCTGCGTCGACTGCGACCCGCGCGCCATCGAGCGCCGCATCGAGCACCGCTACCTCGACGTCAGGGCCGACAGCCTCGACCACGCGCTCCAGCTGGCCACCGAGGCCCGCGACGCCCGGCGCCCGCTCTCCATCGGCGTCCTCGGCAACGCCGCCGAGCTGGTCCCGCAGCTGCTCGCGATGAACGCCCCCATCGACATCGTCACCGACCAGACCTCCGCCCACGACCCGCTGTCGTACCTCCCGGTGGGCGTCGCCTTCGAGGACATGGCCGACGAGGCCGCGAAGGACCCGGCCGGCTTCACCACGCGCGCGCGTGAGTCCATGGCCCGGCACGTCGAGGCCATGGTCGGCTTCATGGACGCCGGCGCCGAGGTCTTCGACTACGGTAACTCCATCCGCGGCGAGGCCCGGCTCGCGGGCTACGACCGGGCGTTCGCCTTCCCCGGCTTCGTCCCCGCCTACATCCGCCCCCTCTTCTGCGAGGGCAAGGGCCCCTTCCGCTGGGCCGCCCTGTCCGGCGACCCGGCCGACATCGCCAAGACCGACAAGGCGATCCTGGAGCTGTTCCCCGAGAACGAGTCCCTCGCCCGCTGGATCAAGCTGGCCGGCGAACGCGTCCACTTCCAGGGACTGCCCGCCCGCATCTGCTGGCTCGGTTACGGCGAGCGCGACAAGGCCGGCGAGCGGTTCAACGACATGGTGGCGAGCGGTGAGCTGGCCGCGCCGCTGGCCATCGGCCGCGACCACCTCGACTGCGGGTCCGTCGCCTCTCCGTACCGCGAGACCGAGGCCATGCTCGACGGCTCCGACGCGATCGCCGACTGGCCGCTGCTGAACGCCATGGTCAACGTCGCCTCCGGTGCGTCCTGGGTCTCCCTCCACCACGGTGGCGGCGTGGGCATGGGGCGGTCCATCCACGCCGGCCAGGTGACGGTGGCCGACGGCACGAAGCTGGGCGGCGAGAAGATCCGGCGCGTCCTCACCAACGACCCCGGGATGGGTGTCATCCGGCACGTGGACGCCGGGTACGACATCGCGGAGTCCGTCGCGGGCGAGCGGGGGGTCCGGGTGCCGATGCGTGAGGGTGACGAGGCGTGACGGTCGGCGAGACCGGGCACGGTGGCGGCTCCACGGCGGGGGCCGACGTCTCGTCACCGGGTGCGGGTCCGGGTGCGCCCGGGCGTTCCTTCCACGAGATGTGGGCCGAGCTGCTCCCCGTGGGGCGGCACTCCGACTCCGGTGGTTACCGGCGTTACGCCTGGACCGGGGCCGACGCCGACTGCCGGGACTGGTTCCGGCAGCAGGCCCGGGACCGCGGGCTGGCGTACGAGGTGGACCGGAACGGGAACCAGTGGGCGTGGCTCGGCGACCCCGCCGCCGGGGACGCCGTCGTCACGGGGTCGCACCTCGACTCCGTGCCCGACGGCGGTGCCTTCGACGGGCCCCTCGGTGTCGTGTCCTCCTTCGCCGCGCTGGACGAACTGCGCGGCCGGGGAGTGGAGTTCGACAAGCCGGTCGCCATCGTCAACTTCGGGGACGAGGAGGGCGCCCGGTTCGGGCTCGCCTGCGTCGGCTCCCGGCTCACCGCCGGGCAGCTGACCGTCGAGCAGGCGCACCGGCTCACCGACGGGGACGGGATCAGCCTGCCCCGGGCCATGGAGGCCGCCGGATACGACCCCGACGGCATCGGGCCCGACCCCGAGCGGCTCGCCCGGATCGGCGCGTTCGTGGAACTGCACGTCGAACAGGGCCGCGCGCTGGACCTGTCCGGCGACCGGGTCGGCATCGCCAGCGCCATCTGGCCGCACGGCCGGTGGCGGTTCGACTTCCGGGGCGAGGCCAACCACGCCGGCACCACCCGGCTGGCGGACCGGCGCGACCCGATGCTGTCGTACGCCGAGACCGTGCTCTCGGCCCGCCGCGAGGCCGAACTCGCCGGAGCCGTCGCCACCTTCGGGAAGATCGCCGTGGAGCCCAACGGGGTCAACGCGATCCCGTCCCTCGTGCGCGGGTGGCTCGACTCCCGCGCCGCCGACCAGGCCACGCTGGACACGGTGGTGGGCGGCATCGAGAAGGCGGCCCGGGAGTACGCCGACGCCCACGGCATCGACCTCGACGTCGTCCGGGAGTCCTTCACCCCCGTCGTCGAGTTCGACCACGCCCTGCGCGACGAACTCGCCCGCATCCTCGGCACGGACACCGGCCTGACGGTGCCGGTCCTGGGGACCGGTGCGGGACACGACGCCGGGATCCTGTCCGGCAGCATCCCGACCGCCATGCTGTTCGTGCGCAACCCCACCGGTGTCTCGCACTCCCCGGCCGAGTTCGCGGCCGAGGACGACTGCGTGGCCGGGGTGCGCGCACTCGCCGACGTACTGGAAGGACTGGCCTGCAGGTGACCAAGGGGACCTACTGGTTGGAGCACGCCTGGCTCGGCACGAACGTCGAGCCGGGCGTGGCCGTCGAGGTCGCGGACGGGCGGATCGGTGCCGTCCGCACCGGTGTGCCCACCCCGCCGCCCGGCGCCCAGGTGCTGCGCGGACTCACGCTGCCCGGACTCGCCAACGCCCACAGCCACGCCTTCCACCGGGCGCTGCGCGGCACCGTCCAGGTCGGCAGCGGCACCTTCTGGACCTGGCGCGAGGTGATGTACTCCGTCGCCGACCGCCTCACCCCGGAGGCCTACCACGCCCTGGCCCGCGCGGTGTACGCCGAGATGGCCCTCGCCGGCATCACCTGTGTCGGCGAGTTCCACTACGTGCACCACGCGCCCGGCGGCACCCCCTACGCCGACCCCAACGCCATGGGCGAGGCGCTGATCGAGGCCGCCGCCGAGGCCGGCATCCGGATCACCCTCCTCGACACCTGCTACCTCTCCTCCGGCTTCGGCGAGCCCCCCAACCCCCACCAGCTGCGGTTCTCCGACGGCAGCGCGGAGGCCTGGGCGACACGCTGTGCAGTTCTCAAGGAGCGGGACCACGCTCGGATCGGGGCGGCGATCCACTCAGTGCGGGCCGTGCCCGCGGAGCAGCTGGCGACCGTGGCGGGCTGGGCGGAGGAGCGGCGGGCCCCGCTGCACGTGCACCTGTCGGAGCAGACCGCCGAGAACGACGCCTGTCTCGCCGCGCACGGCCGCACGCCCACCCGCCTGCTCGCCGACCACGGTGTCCTGGGGCCGCGCACCACCGGGGTGCACAACACCCACCTCACCGACGAGGACATCGCGCTGCTCGGCGGCTCGGGCACCGGAACCTGCATGTGCCCCACCACCGAGCGGGACCTGGCCGACGGCATCGGCCCGGCCGTCGCCCTGCAGCGGGCCGGCTCCCCGCTCTCCCTCGGCTCCGACAGCCACGCCGTCATCGACCTGCTCGAAGAGGCGCGCGCGATGGAGCTGGACGAGCGGCTGCGCACCCGCACCCGGGGCCACTGGACGGCCGCCGCGCTGCTGCGGGCCGCCACCGCCGACGGTCATGCCGCCCTCGGCTGGGACGAGGCCGGCAGCATCGAGGCCGGCGCGCTCGCCGACCTGACGACGGTCGCCCTGGACTCGGTCAGGACGGCCGGGCCGCTGCCCAGGCTGGGAGGCGAGACGGCCGTATTCGCGGCGACGGCAGCGGACGTACGGCATACGGTCGTGGGCGGCCGGCATGTCGTACGCGACGGGGCGCACACGCTCGTACCCGATGTGCCGCACGCCCTCGCGCGGGCGGTCGAAGCCCTCCGCGCCTGACGATCACCCACGAGGACACCATGAGCAGCAGCACCGTCATCACCAACATCGCCACGCTGGTCACCAACGACCCCTCCCTCGGATGGGAGTCCCCCCGGTCGAGCAAGTTCGAGACTGGGGGAGGCTCCCCTCTCGGTCTGATCCAGGACGCGGCCGTCGTCATCGACGGCGACCGTGTCGCGTGGACCGGTGAGTCAAGCAAAGCACCCGCCACTGACAACCGGGTCGACGCGGGCGGCCGGGCGGTGCTGCCGGGCTTCGTGGACTCCCACTCCCACCTGGTCTTCGCGGGCGACCGGACGCAGGAGTTCAACGCCCGCATGTCCGGCCGCTCCTACACGGCCGGCGGCATCCGCACCACGGTCGCCGCGACCCGGGCCGCGAGCGACGAGGAACTGGAGGCGAACCTCACCCGTTACCTCACCGAGGCGCTCCGCCAGGGCACCACCACCTTCGAGACCAAGTCGGGCTACGGCCTGACCGTCGAGGACGAGTCCCGCGCCCTGCGCCTCGCGGCGAAGCACACCGACGAGGTGACGTACCTCGGCGCGCACATCGTCAGCCCCGACCACGCCGACGACCCGGCGGCCTATGTCGCCCTCGTCACCGGCGAGATGCTGGACGCCTGCGCTCCGCACGCCCGCTGGATCGACGTCTTCTGCGAGAAGGGCGCCTTCGACGGCGACCAGGCCCGCGCGATCCTCACGGCGGGCAAGGCCAAGGGCCTGCACCCCCGCATCCACGCCAACCAGCTCTCCCACGGCCCCGGCGTCCAGCTCGCCGTCGAACTGGACGCGGCCAGCGCCGACCACTGCACCCACCTGACGGACGCGGACGTCGACGCCCTCGCGCACAGCGACACGGTGGCCACGCTCCTGCCGGGCGCCGAGTTCTCCACCCGCGCCGAGTGGCCGGACGCCCGCCGCCTGCTGGACGCCGGGGTGACGGTCGCGCTCTCCACGGACTGCAACCCCGGCTCGTCCTTCACCTCCTCCGTGCCCTTCTGCATCGCCCTGGCCGTCCGCGACATGCGGATGACCCCGGACGAGGCGGTCTGGTCGGCCACGGCAGGCGGTGCCGCCGCCCTGCGCCGCACCGACATCGGCCGCCTCACCCCCGGCGCCCGCGCCGACCTGACCCTCCTCGACGCCCCCAGCCACGTCCACCTGGCCTACCGCCCGGGCGTACCGCTGGTCAGCGGGGTGTGGCGGAAGGGCGTACGGGTCGTCTGACCGGACGTCGGCCGGCGCGGGAGGCGAGGACGCCGGTCAAGGCTCCTCGCCACGCCTCCGGGGACGCGGTCAAGGCGTCCTCGCGGTGCCTTCGGTGACGCCCCCGACGGCCACCACACCACCGTCCGCCTCGCCGTCCTTCCCGCCGCCCTTCCGACCGTCCCTCTCGCCGTCCGCGGCACCGTGCGCCCCGGTTCCGCGCCCGTGATCGGCCACCGTCCGCCCCCACGCCGTACCGGCGAGCACCAGGACCGCACCGAGCAGGCCGGGCACGCCCGGCCGGTCGCCGCCCACGGCGATGCCGACGGCCGCGGCCCACACCGGCTCCGTGCCGAGCAGCAGGCCGACCCGGGACGGAGAGGTGCGACGGACCGCCCACATCTGCACGAAGAACGCGAACAACGTGCAGAACGCGGACAGGTACACCAGCCCCAGCCAGTCCCCGCCGTCGAACGCGGCCGCGGCCGACCACGGCGAGGCGCCGGTGCCCGGCAGTGCCACCAGAGCGGCGAACACGAGGACCGCCCCGCCCAGTTGGACGGTGGTCAGCGACAGCGCGTCCGCCCCGCGCACCGACTCCATGCGGGACATGGCGAGGACGTGCACGGTACGGGCGACGGCCGCCCCGAGCATCAGCAGGTCGCCGCCGGTCGGGGCGGTGAAACCCGCGCCCTGGGTCAGCAGGGCCACGCCCAGCACCGACAGCCCGGCCGCCCCGATGAAGGCCCCGGGCAGCCGGGTGCCGCGCACCCGGCTCTCGGCGAGCGGGGTGAACACCATCGTCAGGCTGATGATCAGACCGGCGTTCGTCGCCGAGGTGTGCACCACCCCGTACGTCTCCAGCAGGAAGATCCCGGCGAGGACCAGTCCCAGCACTCCGGCGCCGCGCAGCTGCACCGCGCTCAGCGCGCGCAGCCGCCGCCACCCGGCGGCTGCCAGCACCGGCAGGACCACGGCGAACCGCAGCACCAGCACGGCGAGCACGGTCCGCTCCGTGGTGACGCCCTTGGCGGCCAGATAGCTGGAACCCCAGACCACCGCGACCAGCAGAACGGGAAGATCGGTCAGCCGGCCGCTGCGGGCCGCGGTGACGGGCATGCACCCTCCTCAGGGGACGTACGGGAACGCGGTCGCAGGTCCGCCCCGCACCGGCCGTCCAGGATCGCCGCCGTCGTTTCCGTCCACAACCGCATAAGGGTTGGCGTGCGGGGCACCCGGTGGCCGGTGGGGCAGGCCCCGGGTACGCCGGAGCGGCCCGGCGCCGTCGGCCGGGCCGCTTCCCGAGCGGGGAGAGGGAGCCCGCTCCTCGGAGGGATCCCCGCTCCGCGGTGGGAGCCCGCTCCCCTGTGGGAGTCCGCTCCGCGAAGGGCGGAGGGTCACTCCTCCAGCGTCAGCCCCTTGCGCAGCCGCCCCAGGGTGCGCGACAGCAGCCGGGACACGTGCATCTGGGAGATGCCGAGTTCCTCGCCGATCTCCGACTGGGTCATGTTCGCCACGAAGCGCAGGGAGAGGATCTTGCGGTCCCGGGGCGCGAGTTCGGCGATCAGGGGCTTGAGCGACTCTATGTACTCGATGCCCTCCAGCCCGTGGTCCTCGTACCCGATGCGGTCCGCGAGCGCGCCCTCGGAGTCGTCCTCCTCCGGCTGGGCGTCCAGCGAGGAGGCGGTGTAGGCGTTCGAGGCCGCCATGCCCTCCACGACCTCCTCGTTGGAGAGGCCGAGGCGCTCGGCGAGTTCCGCGACCGTGGGGGCGCGGTCCAGCTGCTGCGCCAGCTCGTCGCCGGCCTTGGCGAGGTCCAGCCGCAGCTCCTGGAGGCGGCGCGGGACGCGCACGGACCACGAGGTGTCACGGAAGAACCGCTTGATCTCGCCGATGATGGTCGGCATCGCGAAGGTGGGGAACTCGACGCCGCGGGAGAGCTCGAAGCGGTCGATCGCCTTGATCAGGCCGATGGTGCCGACCTGGATGATGTCCTCCATCGGCTCGCTGCGGGAGCGGAAGCGGGAGGCGGCGAACTTGACGAGCGCGAGGTTCAGCTCGACCAGGGTGCTACGGACGTACGCGTGTTCGTGCGTCCCTTCCTCCAGCGACTCCAGGCGCTCGAAGAGGGTCTTGGACAGGGCCCGCGCGTCGACCGCGCCGATCTCGTCGTACGGGGGGATCTCCGGGAGTCCCTCGAAGAGGTCGAGGGTGTCGATGGGATGATCCAGCTGATCCGGTGGGGGTGTCGACGTCGCGATCGGGGTAGGCGATGCGTCGAGCCGGGGTGACATGGGTGTCCTCCATCGTTCTCGGCATATGGCTGCCGAAGCCAGTGCGTGCACTGCGGTGTGCGGCGCCTCCGTAGCCGGCGTGTAGGGATGTGTGTCTTTACTAGCCCTACCCGGTGCACCGAGCAGGTCGCAAGTGCGTTCTGTGGCGATATGTCCGATTGTGTGCGGATGTTCGGGTGTCGGAGTGCGCATAGAAGGCGTAATGTTCGAGGGCATCAGCAGCCACGACCTCGGGAGAGAGAGACGGCATGGACCACGGGACGGTCGGCAGCGCACAGTCGGGCCGGCTTCTGGTGGAGGTGCGCGAAGAGGGCTCCAGCGCCGTTGTGACACCGGCGGGTGAGCTCGATCACCACACCGCCGATCTTTTGCGCGAGCCCCTCGACGACCTCCTGGCCAAGGGCTTCTCGCGGCTCGTGGTGAACTGCTCACGGCTGGAGTTCTGCGACTCCACAGGGCTGAACGTGCTGCTCGGCGCCCGGCTGAAGGCGGAGGCCGCCGGAGGCGGGGTCCACCTCGCCGGGATGCTGCCCGTCGTTGCCCGTGTGTTCGAGATCACCGGGGCCGAGGCGGTCTTCACCATCCACGACTCTGTGGAGGCGGCCCTGGCCGACGGTGCCGACTGATCGGCCACCCCCGTCCGGACCGGTTCGCACCGGCTCCCGTGGACGTTGTGCGTGTCACGTCCAATACGGGGGTGTCCCGCCGGATCGGCCGGGCAGGAGAGGGCAGAAGAAGACAGGAGGCCTCCTGCCGGCCACCGGCCCCCGGCCGGTCGCCGGAGCCCGACGGAGGCCGGCGAACGACCTGGACGCAGCGAACGCCCTGGACGGAACGCTCGTCCGGTGGACGGGCGGGGACGGGACCCCGCCCGGGCGGCGGCCCGCGGCGGACGCGGCGCGTACGGCCCACGGACGGTGTACGACCGGCCGGTGCCGACGCTGTACGGACCTCCGGCCGGACGGCCGGCCGGACCGCTCACCGGGCTGCCGAGCGACAACTGACCGGACTATTGAAACGTGAACTGGTGAATCGGTGAGGTGAAGCGCTGATGAGCACCACCCGGCCTTACTCGCCGGGCGACCGCGGCCCGGAGCCCAGCGGCGCTTCCGGGGCGTCCGAGGGGGAGGCGCCGGCTGTCGGCGCAGCCACGGGGGCAGCCGCGCCGTCCGTACCGACCGTGCCGGCCGACGGCACGCCACAGGTGCGGGGGCGGCAGGTCCGCAGACTCCGCCTCGAAGGCGAGAGCGGGGTCGTCCCGCTCGCCCGCGACTTCACCCGCCAGGCGCTGTACGCGTGGGGCTGGTTGCCCGCCGCCGGCGCCGAGCAGCGGGCCGCGGCCGAGGACGTGCTGCTCGTCGTCTCCGAACTGGTCACCAACGCCTGCCTGCACGCCGAGGGACCCGACGAACTGCGGCTCGCCTGCGACAACAAGGTGATCCGGCTGGAGGTCTCCGACCGGGGCGCCGGCCAGCCGTCCCCACGCACCCCGCACCGCGCCGGCCGGCCCGGCGGGCACGGCATGTTCATCGTGCAGCGGCTGTGCCTGGACTGGGGCGTCGTCCGCGCCCCGGACGCCCCGGGCAAGACGGTCTGGGCGGAGCTGGGCGCCCCCGCCTGACGCCCCCCACGGCCGCCGCCCGGCCATGGTCTCCCCTCCGCCGCCCCTTCGCGCACGCCGGATCGCCACAACTCCGGCGTGCGCCGCGTCTTCCTTCCTCATCACCCCGGGCGTACCTTGACGCCCGAATCTGATGTGCCGTCAGGAATGATTGGGGTGGACCGAACGTGTCGTACCCGAAACGAACCGCCGCGCTCGCGTCCGCCGCGGCCCTGGCCGGTTCGGCGGTGCTGCTCGCCGCACCGGCCGCGCGGGCCGACGTCGTCGACGTCGACTACCGGTGCCAGACGCCGATCGGCGTCAAGAGCGCCGTCTCGCCCATCGACATCAAGAGCGCCAGGAGCGGCAGCGGCTACACGATCACCATGTCCTGGCAGAAGGGCGTCTCCTCCAGCCCCGTCGAACTGGGCAAGGGGGCGATGAGCCCGAGCGCCACCATCGAGCTGGGCGGCGCCGACAGCGGCACGCTCGCCGTCACCGGCCCCGCCAACTCCGCCGCCATCCCGGCCAACACCCCCATCAAGATCAGCGACTTGAGCGGCACGTACACGCCGAAGAAGAGCGGCGAGGTGACCTTCACGGCGGGCACGCTCACCATCAAGGCGCTCGGTACGACGACGACGTGCACGCCGACCAACAGCCCGAAGCCGTCCCTGACCCTGGACGTGAGGGCGGCCGGCGGTTCGCCCCCGTCGTCCTCCGGCGGCTCGTCCTCCGGGGGTTCGTCCGCGGGGTCCTCGTCGTCCTCGGGCGGTACGTCCGCCGGGCAGCAGCTGCCGCAGACCGGCCCGGAGGACTCCGCGGTCGCCCTCGGCACGCTCGGCGGCACGGTCCTCCTCGCCGGAGCGGCGGGCGCGCTGTGGCTGGCCCGACGGGGCCGGCCGGCCCGCCGCTGACCGGGCCGGGCGGGTCGCCCACCGTGGGCCGACCCGGAACCGGGCCGGACCGGACCGCTCGCTGCGGCGCCGGCCTGCCGAAGCCGCCCGCCGCCGGGCCTGCCAGGTCAGGCCGGCTGCGGGGGTCCGGCCCCGGGCAGACCGGCTGCAGGGGCCCGGCCCAGATGGACCGGCTGCCGGGGGCCTCGCCCGGGGCAGGTACCCGGCAGCCGCGAACGCGTCCCGGATCAGGCCCCGGGCGCCCGGGGCCACAGACCGGCCCAGGCCAGGCCCCAGGCGCCCGGGGCCACAGACCGGCCCTGGCCACAGGCCCCAGGCGCTCGGGGCACCGGCCCTGGCCAGCCCCCAGGCGTTACAGACCCCGCTCAGACCCGGCACCGTCCGCCGCGCACGCGGACCGAGCCGCACCGCCCGCCGCTCACCGAACCCGGCCGGCCCGCCGTTCACCGGCTCTGCCGGCGGCCCCGGCTCAGCCGCCCCGCCAGTCCCGCTCGACGCCCCACCAGCCCCACCTGTCCCGCTCGACGCCCCGCCAGCCCGGCCAGTCCCGCTCGACGCCCCGCCAGCCCGGCCAGTCCCGCTCGACGCCCCGCCAGCCCGGCCAGTCCCGCTCGACGCCTCGTCAGCTCCGCCAGCCCCACCTGTCCCGCTCGATGCCCCGCCAGCCCGGCCAGTCCTGCTCGACCAACCGCCAGCCCGGCCAGTCCCGCGCGACGCCCCACCACCCCGCCACTCCCGCTCACGCCCCACCCCACCAGCCTCGCCTCAACCGCCAGCCCGTCCAGACGCCCCGGCGCCGCCCCGCCGAACCGTCCGGCCACCACCGCTGGAGCCGCCCATGCCGACCGCAGCCCGCGCCCCCGGGCCACCCTCACCCCCACCCCCACCGCCCCTCTCAGCCCTGACGCCACCACCCCGGCTCCCTCCCTCACCCCCACGCGCGACGCTGGCCCTCGCCGCCCTGTTCCTGCTCCTCCCGCCCGCCCTGCCGGCCGTCGCCCCGTCCGCTCGTGCGGAGTCCGGTGGCTGGTCGGTGGCACCGTCGGGAGACGCGCGCCCCGCGTTCTACGCCGAGGGCGGGCCGGGGGCGGTGCTCGAGGACACGGTGGCCGTGACCAACCGGGGCCGGACCCCGGTCACGGTCCGGCTGCGCGGCACCGGTGTACCGGCGACCCTCGCCCGTACCGCCCTCACCGTCCCGGCGCGCACCCGGGCCGAGGTGCCCTTCACCGTGACGGTGCCGCGGGACGCCGCGCCCGGTGACCGTACCGGTGCGATCGTCGCGCGGGACGCGCACGGCCGTACCGCGACCGTGCGGGTCCGGTTGCGCGTGGGCGGTCCCGCGCTCGCCGCGCTGACCGTCGAGCACCTGGCCGTACACGCCGACCGGATCATGTACGACCTGGTCAACAGGGGTACGACCGTCCTCGTGCCGAAGCTCGCGGTGCGCGCCGACGGGGTCTTCGGCCGGGACCTGGACCGTGCCCCGCGCACCCTGCCCGTGCGGCTGCCCCCGGGTGCCCGGCGCACGTTCAGCGAGCCGTGGCCGGGCCGGCCGCTGCTGGGGGAGGCGCGCGTATGGCTGACGGTCACGGCGGCGGGCGGTGCGCGGGACACCGCGAGCGTCTCGGCCGCGTACGTCCCGTGGGGCGCGGTGGCCGGCGCTGCGGGAGCGGCGACGGCGGGTGCGGCCGTACTCCTGCGCGGACGGCGTGCGCGCCGCGCGCACCGGCCGGGCGCGACGGGAGCGGTGTCGTGAGGGGGCTCGGGCGGGTGCGGCGGGGCCTGCCGCTGGTGGTCGCGGTCCTGCTGCTGGCCCTGGCCGGGACGGCCGGGACCGCCGGGGTGGGGCGGGCGGCGGACGGCCCCGGGGTGCGGTTGTCGGCGGGGCAGGCCGGTGTCGGCGGGTCGGTCACCGTCAGCGGCAGCGGCTGGCGGCCTCGTACGCTGCTGATGGTGCTGGTGTGCGGGCGGGCCACCCCGGCCCGCGGGGTCGTCGGCGGCACCAACTCCTGCGCCAACGGCGACGGGCGGGCCGTGACCACCGACGCCGACGGTGCCTTCAGCCGGAAGCTGCCGGTCGCCGAACCGCCCGTACCCTGCCCCTGCGTGGTGCACGTCGCCACCGTCACCGGCGCCAGGGCCGAGGCGGACGCCGTGCTGGAGGTCGCCGGGCACCCCGTGGCCCCGCTGCCCGCCGAGCGCTCCGCCGGCCGGCTCGCGGTGCTGTCCGACACCCGGCTCACCGGGTCGAGCGGGCTCCTGACCTGGTTCGGGGCGCCGGCCGCCCGCACCCTGGTCCTCACGGTCGGCAACACCGGTACGAGCCCGATCCGCGACCCGGTGTTCCAGGTCGGCACGGCGCACGGCGTCTTCGCCCCGGAGTGGGACGAGCGGCAGTGGCACGGGACCCTGGCTCCCGGGAAGAAGGCGCGGATCAAGCTCCCGGTCGAACTGTCGGCGGGGGCGCACGGCGACTACACCGTGACGCTGCGGTACGGCGGCCGGGTGCTCGCCGAGCAGCCGTGGGGCGTGGGCCGGCCGTGGGGTGTGACGCTGTTCTGGATCCTGCTCTGCCTGGTCGTACCGGCGGCGCTGTTCCGCGTCGGCATGGCCGTGGTGGACCGCGTCCGCCCGCGCCGCCCCCGCGGTGCCCGCCACCGGCCCGCCCCGCGCCCGTCACCCCCGCGCCCGCCGTCCCTCCGGCGTCTTCCGTCACGCCCGCGTCTGCCGTCACCCCTGCGCCTGCCGCTCCGACGCTCCCGCACGGCCGGCCCCCGCTCCGCCGCGGCACCCACCACACCCACCGCCGGTACCCCCGCGACGGCCCCCGTGGCCCACCCGGCCGCCCCCACTCCGACCCTGCCGTGGTTCACCCCGGACTCCGCTCCGGGCGGCCCGGCCGGCCGGTCCTCCGCACCGCACGACGACAGCCCGACGAGTCCGACGACTCCCACCACGAAGGGACCCACGTGAGCATGCGAAGGAGAGGCACAGCGGCCGGGGGCACGGGCGCCCTGCTGGTGTTCTGTGCGGCGGGCGTCCTGCTGGGCGCGGCGGTGGCCCCCGCGCAGGCGGCCGAGGTCGCGTACGCCACCCACTGCGTGCCGCCGGCGGGCATCGACCCCGTCGACGGCACCACGAAGGTCGAGATCACCGCGCCGGCCACGGCCAGGGTGGGCGACACGGTGGACATCGCGTGGACGTTCGTCCAGGCCGCGTCCAGGAACCCGGACATCATCGACCTGCCCGCGAACTCGGTCCAGCCGTCCGGCGTGCTGAAGGCGGCCGGCGCGCAGACCGCCGACATCGCGATGCGAGGCCCGCGGGAGAACCCCGCGATCCCCAAGGGCGGTGCGATGGTGCTGTCCGACATGAAGGGCAGCGTGAAGCTGACGGCGGCCGGCGAGGTGACGCTGACACCGGACGCGTACACGGTCAACGCGATGTCGACCGACACCAGGTGCACGCCGAAGGAGACCGTGCAGAAGGCGGCGACGATCCGGGTGACGGCGGGCGGCGGCACCTCGACCGCGACCCCGACCGGAACGGCGACCCCGACCGGAACGGCGACCCCGACCGGTACGGCGACCCCGACGAGGACCGCCACGGCGACGGCCACCTCCACGGGCGGCACCGGGCAGACCGACTTCCCCGGCAAGGAGGTGCGGATCCCGTACGCCTGCAAGACCCCGATCGGCGACAGGAGCGCGACCTCGCCGGTGCGGATCGACGCCAGGAAGGACGGCGGGAGTTACGCCCTCACGGTGCGGTTCGAGAAGTCGGTGATGGACAGCCCCGCCGAGATCCCGAAGGACTCCGTGAAGCCGTCCATGGAGGTGGTGCTGGGCGGCGCCGACAAGGGCACCGTGCACGTGGAGGGGCCGACGAACGCGGGCCCGGTCAAGGCCGGCGACCCGATCGAGATCCCCGACCTCACCGGCACCTACAAGCCCGGCGCGAGCGGCGCCTCGACGCTGTCCCCGGGGGTGCTGACGGTCAAGGCGCTCGGGACGACCACGACGTGCACGCCGGTGAAGACGCAGGTCTCGCTCAGCCTGGACACCACCGGGAAGCCGGGCGGCGCCGCGGGCGGCACGTCCACGACGGGCGGGACCGGGTCCTCGGGCGGGTCGTCGGGCGGGTCGTCGGGCGCGGCCGGGACGGGCGGCGGCGACAGCGGTGACGGCGGCCTCGCCGAGACCGGCGCGAGCGACCACGGCGCCCTGAAGGCCCTGGGCCTGGTGGCGGGCACGGCGGTCCTGCTGGGCGGCGCGATCTTCACGGTGCTGCCGGCACGGCGCAGGACGCGCTAGCCGGCCCCGCACACGGCGAGAGGGCCACCGCGTCCCGGGGACGCGGTGGCCCTCCGCGGGCCGGACGGGCGGCGGCGACTAGTTGACGCTGCCCATCATCTTCTTCACCTTGCCGCGGTACATCCACACCGCGACACCGGCGACCACGGCGAGCACGGCCTCCAGGGCGACGAAGCCCATCTTGTCGAGGTTGACGCCGCCCACGGCGGGGTTGGACAGCAGGGCGGTGACGGAGTCGCCCGCGGTCACCGCGAGGAACCAGACGCCCATCATCTGCGAGGCGTACTTCTTCGGCGCCATCTTCGTCGTCACGGACAGACCGACCGGGGAGAGCGTCAGCTCACCGACGGTCTGCACGAAGTAGATGGCGACCAGCCACATCGCCGCGGCCTTGTGACCGCCCTCGGCGATCGACAGCGGGGCGAGGAAGACGAAGAAGGACGCACCCACGAGCACCAGGCCGGAGGCGAACTTCACGATCGTGCTCGGCTCCTTGCCGCGGCGGTTCAGCCACAGCCACAGCCAGGCGAAGACCGGCGCCAGGGCCATGATCATGACCGGGTTGACCGACTGGTACCAGGAGACCGGGAAGTCCCAGCCGAGGACCGAGTTCTTCGCGCTGTTCTTGGCGAACAGCGACAGGGTCGAGCCACCCTGGTCGTAGATCATCCAGAAGACGGCGGCGGCGACGAAGAACCAGATGTACGCCGACACCTTCGAGCGCTCGGCGGAGTCCAGTTCCTTGTCCCGCAGGATGCGGGAGATGACCAGGATCGGCACGATCAGGCCGATGAGGGTGAGCGGGATCAGCGCCCAGTTCAGGGTGAAGTGGCCGGTGCCGCCGACGACGCCGTAGAAGACCACGGCGACCGCGAGCCAGATCAGGCCCTTGCGCAGGGTGGCCGCCTTCTCGGCGGGCGTCAGCGGGGTGGGGACCTCGCTGCTCTTCGGGTTCAGGTGGCGTCCGCCGAGCAGGTACTGGGCGAGACCCAGCGCCATGCCGAGAGCGGCCAGCGCGAAGCCCAGGTGCCAGTTGACGTTCTCACCGACGGTGCCGATGGCCAGCGGGGCGACGAAGGCACCGAGGTTGATGCCGATGTAGAAGAGCGTGAAGCCACCGTCGCGGCGCGGGTCCTCCGGGCCGTTGTAGAGCTGGCCGACCATCGTGGAGATGTTGGCCTTCAGCAGACCCGAACCGATGGCGACGAGCACCAGGCCGACGTAGAAGCTCGCTGCGGCCGGCAGCGCCAGGCACAGGTGGCCCAGCATGATGACCCCGCCCGCGACGGCGACCGTCTTGCGGGGGCCGAGGAGACGGTCGGCGAACCAGCCGCCCGGCAGGGTGAGCAGGTACACGAGCGACAGGTACACCGCGTAGATGGCGCTCGCCGTGCCCGCACTCAGGTGCAGGCCACCCGGGGCCACCAGGTACAGCGGGAGAAGAGCCCTCATGCCGTAGTAGGAGAAACGCTCCCACATCTCGGTCATGAAGAGGGTGGCCAGGCCGCGGGGGTGGCCGAAGAAGGTCTTCTCGGAACCGGGGGTGCCCGGGCGGACCGAGTCCTTCGTCAGGCTGGACGCCATGGTCGTTCCTTGCTGGTCGGGACGCGCGGTCGGGGTCCCCCTGCTCGGCGCGGCCGAGCCTGGGGGAGTTGCGCGCCCGGTGGGGGCGGCCGGCACCGGCAGGTCGGTCGTCCACCCCCACGCCCAGGGGGAGCCCGCTCCGGATCACGGAGTGGCGGACGGCGACCACCGGGATCCACGCCCCTCGACGCGTAGCTGCGTCCGGAGCCCGGCCAGAGGTCATTCCTTTCGAGGCTGATCAAGTGACCTTGGTCAGCCCGCACACAAAAGAGACCTTCAGCGTCCACTGCCCGCCAAAGGTCCCCGGTGTGCTACAGGCGTTCAGGTCACCATACGGCAGGACACTGCCGGATATGGAAGGACTTGAGACGCGGATCACAGGTGTCGCGGGAACCACGGAAAGCGTTTCGAAGGTCTCCTCTACGATCGCATCCCCAGGTCAATGGTTCGTACCAGTAGCGCGTGAAGGTAAGAAGCGGGGGAACCGATCACACCCCGGCACCTCGTCCGGGCGGTCTACCATCACCTCATGACCCGTGTACTGCTCGCCGAGGACGACGCGTCCATCTCGGAGCCGCTGGCCCGCGCCCTGCGCCGGGAAGGTTACGAGGTCGAGGTGCGCGAGGACGGACCCGCCGCGCTCGACGCCGGAATGCAGGGCGGCGTCGATCTGGTCGTGCTGGACCTGGGCCTGCCCGGCATGGACGGCCTGGAGGTGGCCCGCCGGCTGCGCGCCGACGGCCACACGGTACCCATCCTCATCCTGACCGCGCGGGCCGACGAGGTGGACACCGTCGTCGGCCTGGACGCGGGCGCCGACGACTACGTCACCAAGCCCTTTCGGCTCGCCGAACTGCTCGCCCGGGTGCGGGCCCTGCTCCGGCGCGGCGCCGCCGAGCCGCAGCAGCCGCCGGCCACGCACGGGGTGCGGATCGACGTCGAGTCGCACCGGGCGTGGATGGGCGAGGAGGAACTCCAGCTCACCGCGAAGGAGTTCGACCTGCTGCGGGTGCTGGTGCGGGACGCCGGCCGGGTGGTGACCCGGGACCAGCTGATGCGCGAGGTCTGGGACACCACGTGGTGGTCGTCCACCAAGACCCTCGACATGCACATCTCCTGGCTGCGCAAGAAGCTCGGCGACGACGCGGCGAACCCCCGGTACATCGCGACGGTGCGCGGCGTCGGCTTCCGCTTCGAGAAGAGCTGAGTCCGGGCCCGGCGACTCCCCACAGGTAACGGACCATGCGCCGACGTCTCATCCAGTCCACCCTCGCCGTCGTCCTCGTGGTGATCGCGGTCTTCGGCGTCTCTCTCGTGATCGTCGAGACGCGGACGATCGGCAACAGCGCCCAGGAACGCGTGGAGTCCGAGGCGGTGCGGCTGGCCAGCATCGTGGACAGCCGGATCCTCGCCGCCGAGAACGTCAACGCGGACGTCCTGCGCAACCCGGTCAGCAAGGACCAGTACGCCGTCATCCGCATGCCCGGCAGGCCGCCCATCGAGATCGGCAGCAGGCCCGAGGGCGACACCATCCACTCCACGCAGCACGGCGAGGAGGGCGAGACGGTCACCGTGCAGGAGCCCCGCTCCTCGGTGACCCGCGAGGTCGGCAGGACCCTGCTGATCATCGGGCTGGTCGCGCTGCTCGCCGTGGTGGCGGCCGTGCTGCTCGCCGTACGGCAGGCCAACCGGCTCGCCTCGCCGTTGACCGACCTCGCCGAGACCGCCGAACGCCTCGGCTCCGGCGACCCGCGCCCCCGGCACAAGCGGTACGGCGTCCCCGAGCTGGACCGGGTCGCCGATGTGCTGGACGCCTCCGCCGAGCGGATCGGGCGCATGCTGACCGCCGAGCGGCGCCTGGCCGCCGACGCCTCCCACCAGCTCCGCACACCGCTGACCGCGCTGTCCATGCGGCTGGAGGAGATCACCCTCACCGACGACCCGGAGACGGTGAAGGAGGAGGCGACCATCGCGCTGACCCAGGTCGAGCGGCTCACGGACGTCGTCCAGCGGCTGCTGACGAACTCCCGCGACCCGCGGACCGGCTCCGCCGTCACCTTCGACCTGGACGAGGTCATCCAGCAGCAGCTCGCCGAGTGGCGGCCCGCCTACCGCAACGTCGGCCGGGCCATCGTCAGCTCGGGCAAGCGGCACCTGAAGGCGGTGGGCACACCGGGCGCGGTCGCCCAGGTGCTGGCCGCGCTGATCGAGAACTCGCTGATGCACGGCGGCGGCACCGTCGCCCTGCGCACCCGGGTCACCGGCAACCAGGCCGTCATCGAGGTCACCGACGAGGGGCCGGGCGTCCCGGCGGACCTCGGCGCGCGGATCTTCGAGCGCACCATCAGCGGGCGGAACTCCACGGGGATCGGCCTGGCCGTCGCCCGGGACCTCGCGGAGGCCGACGGCGGCCGGCTGGAGCTGCTGCAGGCGCAGCCCCCGGTCTTCGGCCTGTTCCTGTCGCGCACGCCCCCGGCCCGCAAACCGGACGAGGACCGGCCCACCGTCCGCTGAGCGCCGACCGCCCGAGCGGTCCCTCAGGGATCACTCAGGGGCTCGCTCAGGGAACGCGCTGCCTCGGCGGCTGCTGCTCCGACTCCTGCTCGAGGATCGATTCGGCCCTCGCCACGGCCTCCCGGGCGGGCAGCGCCTTGAACACCCAGCTGCGGTACGACCAGAACCGGAACAGGGTCGCGACGCCGATGCCGACGAACTTGAAGATGTTGCTCTGCAGCGGGCTGTCCCAGCCGAAACCGTAGGTCGCCAGGTACAGCACACCGTTCTCGATCACCAGGCCGACCGCGCTGAACAGCAGGAACAGCGTGAGTTCCTTGGTGCGTCCGCTCTTGTCGCGGTCCCGGTACGTCCAGTAGCGGAAGCCGATGTAGTTGAAGACGATGGCCACGACGGTCGCGATGATGCTGGCCCGCACCACCGGCAGGTCGGACACGTGCCGGACCAGGTTGAACACGCCGAGATTGACGAGCACACCGGCACCGCCGACGGCCCCGAACTTGACCACCTCGCGTACGAGCCGTTGCAGCCCCGAGGAACGAGGTTCCATGGCTGTGCAACTCCCGTCGGTAGGTTCTGTCGACCTTGCCATGCTAGCCGGGCGGACCCTCCCGTGCCCGTGGACCGGGCCACGGCTCGGAAACGGGTCGGAAAGAGTCGGGGAAGCCCTGGGTAAGAGGCCGGGGGAGGGACGGGATCCGGCCTCCTCCGCATGGCCGATACGCTAGGGGTGTGACGTTCCCGGTAGTCGGCATGGTCGGCGGGGGGCAGCTCGCGCGTATGACGCACGAAGCGGGCATCCCGTTGGGCATCAGGTTCAAGCTTCTCAGTGACACCCCTCAGGATTCCGCGGCGCAGGTCGTGAGCGATGTCGTCATCGGCGACTACCGCGACCTGGACACGCTGCGCGAGTTCGCGCGCGGCTGTGACGTGATCACCTTCGATCACGAACACGTGCCGACCGAGCACCTGCGCGCCCTGGAGGCGGACGGCATCCCCGTCCGCCCCGGGCCCGACGCGCTCGTGCACGCGCAGGACAAGGGCGTGATGCGCGCGAAACTCGACGCGCTCGGCATCCCGTGCCCACGGCACCGCATCGTCGGCGACCCGGAGGACGTCGTCCGGTTCGCCGAGGAGGGCGACGGCTTCCCCGTCGTCCTCAAGACGGTCCGCGGTGGCTACGACGGCAAGGGCGTGTGGGTCGTGGACTCCGCCGAGGAGGCCGCCGACCCCTTCAAGGCGGGCGTCCCCGTCCTCGCCGAGGAGAAGGTCGACTACGTCCGCGAGCTCGCCGCCAACGTCGTACGCTCCCCGCACGGCCAGGCCGTCGCCTACCCCGTGGTCGAGTCCCGGCAGGTGGCCGGCGTCTGCGACACCGTGATCGCACCCGCCCCCGGCCTGGACGAGGACCTGGCCCTGCACGCCGAGCGGATGGCCCTGACCATCGCCAAGGAACTCGGCGTCGTCGGGCACCTCGCCGTCGAGCTGTTCCAGACCCGCGACGGCCGCGTCCTCGTCAACGAACTGGCGATGCGCCCGCACAACTCCGGCCACTGGACCATGGACGGCGCGATCACCTCGCAGTTCGCCAACCACGTCCGCGCGGTCCTGGACCTGCCGCTGGGCGACCCGCGCCCGCGCGCGCCGTGGACCGTGATGGTCAACGTCCTGGGCGGCGACTTCCCGGACATGTACTCCGCGTACTTGCACTGCATGGCCCGCGACCCCAAGCTCAAGATCCACATGTACGGCAAGGACGTGAAGCCCGGCCGCAAGGTCGGACACGTCAACACCTACGGCGACGACCTGGACGACGTGCTGGAACGCGCCCGTCACGCAGCCGGCTACCTGAGAGGCACCATCACCGAATGAGCCCCGTTGTTGGCATCGTCATGGGGTCGGACTCCGACTGGCCCGTCATGGAAGCCGCCGCCAAGGCCCTGGACGAGTTCGAGATCCCCTACGAGGTCGACGTCGTCTCCGCGCACCGCATGCCCCGCGAGATGATCTCGTACGGCGAGCAGGCCGCCGACCGCGGCCTGAAGGCGATCATCGCGGGCGCGGGCGGTGCCGCCCACCTGCCCGGCATGCTCGCCTCCGTCACCCCCCTGCCGGTCATCGGCGTCCCCGTGCCGCTGAAGTACCTGGACGGCATGGACTCGCTGCTCTCCATCGTGCAGATGCCCGCCGGTGTCCCGGTCGCCACGGTCTCCGTCGCCGGTGCCCGCAACGCCGGTCTCCTCGCGGCCCGGATGCTCGCCGCGCACGACGAGGACCTGCTGCACCGGATGCGCGACTTCCAGCAGGAACTGCGCGACCAGGCCACCGAGAAGGGCAAGCGGCTGCGCGCCAAGGTCGAGGGCGCGGGCAGCGGCTTCGGCTTCGGGAAGTGACCGCCGTGGCCGCCGTGGACGAAGCACACGCGCTGCTGCGCGAGTTCCCCGTGGTCGACGGGCACAACGACCTGCCCTGGGCCCTGCGCAAGCAGGCCGGCTACGACCTGGACGCCCTGGACATCGCCGGTGACCAGCGCGCGCGCCTGCACACCGACCTGCCGCGGCTGCGCGCCGGCGGGGTCGGCGCCCAGTACTGGTCGGTGTACGTCCCCTGCGAGGAGCCCGATCCGGTCGCGGCGACGCTGGAGCAGATCGACTGCGTCCGCCGGCTGCTGGACCGCTACCCGGCCGAGCTGGCGCCCGCGCTGACCGCCGCGGACCTGGAGACGGCCCGCCGGGACGGCCGTATCGCCTCGCTCATGGGAGCCGAGGGCGGCCACTCCATCGCCAACTCCCTCGGCACGCTGCGCGGCCTCCACGCGCTCGGTGTGCGCTACATGACGCTCACCCACAACGACAACGTGGACTGGGCGGACTCCGCGACCGACGAACCGAACGTGGGCGGCCTGTCCGCGTTCGGCCGCGAGGTCGTGGCGGAGATGAACCGGCTCGGCATGCTGGTCGACCTCTCCCACGTGGCCGCGACGACGATGCGGGACGCGCTGGACGCCACCTCCGCGCCGGTGATCTTCTCGCACTCCTCCGCCCGCGCGGTGTGCGACCACCCCCGCAACATCCCCGACGACGTCCTGGAGCGCCTGCCCGCCAACGGCGGCGTGGCCATGGTGACGTTCGTGCCCAAGTTCGTCCTCCAGGCCGCCGTGGACTGGACGGCCGCGGCCGACGCCAACCTGCGCGCCCACGGCCTGCACCACCTGGACACCAGCGCCGAGGCGATGAAGGTCCACCGGGCCTTCGAGGAGCGCACCCCGCGCCCGGTCGCCACGGTGTCCACCGTCGCGGACCACCTGGACCACATGCGCGAGGTGGCCGGCATCGACCACCTGGGCATCGGCGGCGACTACGACGGCACCGCGTTCACCCCGGACGGCCTGAACGACGTCTCCGGCTACCCGAACCTGCTCGCCGAGCTGCTGGACCGCGGCTGGTCCAAGGCCGACCTGGCCAAGCTGACCTGGCAGAACGCGGTCCGCGTGCTGGGCGCGGCGGAGGACGTCGCCCGGGACCTGCAGTCCACCCGGGCCGCCTCCCTCGCCACCATCGAGGCGCTGGACGGCACGGACGGGCGCGGCTGACCGTCGTACCCCCGAACGCCCCACTCACCAGGAGGCCTCCCCCGCCCCGTGCGACCGTGTCGGTACGCCGCCCACAGCCCGCCGTAGCTCACGACCGACGTAGCCCGCGACGACGCACGGAGCCCGCCATGGCCGACCTCCAGGACGACATCCCCTTCACGACCGAGGTCGGCGAGGACGACAGCCTGCCGGACGACCCCTTCGTCCGGTGGCAGCCGGACGGCGAGCTGCTGGAGCGGGCCCACGCCCTGCTCGACACCCACCCGGTCGCCGACGGCTACAGCGGCCTGCCCTGGGCGCTGCGCCATCTGCCCTGGTACGACCTGGAGCTCGGCGAGGCCGCCATCGACACGGACGTGCCCCGGCTGCGCGAGGGGCACGTCGGCGCGCTCTTCTGGTCCCTGCACCTCCCCGGGGAGCCGGGCCCCGACCGGGCGGTGACGGCGGCCCTGGAGCAGCTGGACCTGGTGCGCACGGTGGTCGAGTCCCACCCGGAGGGCCTGCGGCTGGTGCGCACCGCCGGACAGATCATCGACGCCCGCAACTGCGGCCGGGTCGCCGTGGTGCTCGGCCCCGCGCCCGGCGCCGCGCTGGACGACTCCCTCGGCCTCCTGCGCATCCTGCACTCCCTGGGGCTGCGCGTGCTCACCCTCGCCGGCACCGCCTGGGCGGGAGAGACCGGACTGACCCGCTTCGGGGAGGAGGTCGTGCGCGAGATGAACCGGCTCGGCGTGCTCGCCGACGTCTCCGGCGCCTCCCCGGACACCGTCGAGCGGACCATCGCCCTGTCCAAGGCCCCCGTCCTGTGCAGCCGCTCGGCCGCCAGGGCCCTGCGCCCGCACCCGGCCAACCTGGGCGACGGGCTGCTCGCCGCCCTGGGCGAGGCGAAGGGGCTGTGCATGGTGCCGCTCACCGCGGAGCAGACCGGCCCGACCGTCCCGGACGTCGCCGACCACCTCGACCACGTCCGCGAGGTGGCCGGCCCCGAGTGCGTCGGCCTGTCCGGCACCTACGACTCCGGGGCCGTCCACCCCCGCGACCTCGCCGACGCCTCCCGCTACCCGCACCTGATCGCGGAACTGCTGCGCCGAGGCTGGTCCGAGACCGAGCTGTCCCTCCTGACCTGGCGGAACGTACAGCGGGTCCTGCGCAGCGCGGACTTCGCGGCCCGCGCGGCACAACAACGCCGGGAGGCGTCCAACGCCCGGATCAGCGAACTGGACCTCACCTAGCCGGACATGACGGCTCCTTCGGCGGCCGGGAACGAACGGCCCCAGGCTCCGCTCCGCAGCCAGGGCAGTGGTGTCTCCGCTAGGGCAGGTTCCTCGCCATCACGATCCGCTGGACCTGGTTCGTGCCCTCGTAAATCTGAGTGATCTTGGCGTCGCGCATCATGCGCTCCACCGGGTAGTCGCGGGTGTAGCCGTAGCCGCCGAGGAGCTGGACGGCGTCGGTGGTGACCTCCATGGCGACGTCCGAGGCGAAGCACTTGGCGGCGGCGCCCAGGTAGGTGAGGTCGGCGTCGCCGCGCTCGGAGGCGGCGGCGGCCTGGTAGGTGAGGGCGCGCGCCGCCGAGATCTTCATCGACATGTCGGCGAGCATGAACTGGATGCCCTGGAAGTCGGCGATCGGCTTGCCGAACTGCTTGCGCTCCTGGACGTAGCCCTTGGCGTAGTCGAGGGCGCCCTGGGCGCAGCCGAGGGCCTGGGCGGCGATGGTGATGCGGGTGTGGTCCAGGGTCTTCATGGCCGTCAGGAAGCCGGTGCCCTCCTCGCCGATCATGCGGTCGGCGGGGATGCGGACGTTGTCGAAGTAGACCTCGCGGGTCGGGGAGCCCTTGATGCCCAGCTTCTTCTCCGGGGCGCCGAAGGAGACGCCCTCGTCCGACTTCTCGACGACGAACGCGGAGATGCCCTTGGAGCGCTTGGAGGGGTCGGTGACCGCCATGACCGTGTAGTACTCGGAGACGCCCGCGTTGGTGATCCAGCGCTTGACGCCGTTGAGCACCCAGTGGTCGCCGTCGCGGACGGCCTTGGTCTTCATGCCGGCCGCGTCCGAGCCCGCCTCCGGCTCGGACAGGCAGTACGAGAACATCGCGTCGCCCTTGGCGAGCGGCGTCAGGTACTTCTTCTTCAGCTCCTCGCCGCCGGAGAGGATCACCGGGAGAGAGCCGAGCTTGTTCACCGCGGGGATGAGGGAGGAGGAGACGCAGGCGCGGGCGACCTCCTCGATCACGATGACCGTGGCGAGCGCGTCGGCGCCGGCGCCGCCGTACTCCTCCGGTACGTGCACGGCGTGCAGGTCGCCTGCGACGAGGGCGTCGAGGGCCTCCTGCGGGAAGCGGGCCTCCTCGTCCACCGCCGCGGCGTACGGCGCGATCTTCGCCTCGACCAGCGAACGGACGGCGTCCCGGAGCATGTCGTGCTCCTCGGACGGGCGGTACAGGTCGAAGTCAGCCGATCCGGCCACGGTCTCTCACGCTCCAAAGACGCAGTGATACTGACGCTAATTACCGTTAAGTAACTCAAATTTTAGAGCCCCGCTCCGACCCCGCCTACGTGAGCTACGCGACAGCGGGGAAATTGCCCGTCGGAGCGCCCGACTATGCTCGGGGGCCGCATCACCGACGTACCCGAGCTGGAGCGCATCCATGAGCCTGAAGATCACCGTGATCGGCACCGGCTACCTCGGCGCCACCCACGCCGCGGCCATGGCCGAGCTGGGCTTCGAGGTGTTGGGCCTGGACGTCGTACCGGAGAAGATCGCCATGCTGGAGCGCGGCGAGACACCCATGTACGAGCCGGGGCTCCAGGAACTGCTGCGCCGGCACGTCGCCGGGATCGCGGGGTCCACCGGCCGGCTGCGGTTCACCGTGGACTGGGCCGAGGCCGGTGCCTTCGGTGATGTGCACTTCGTCTGCGTGAACACCCCGCAGAAGCACGGCGAGTACGCGTGCGACATGAGTTACGTCGACTCCGCGATCGCCTCCCTCGCCCCGCATCTGCACGGCCCCGCCCTGGTCGTCGGCAAGTCGACGGTGCCGGTGGGCTCCGCCGACCGGCTGGCCGCCTACCTCGCCGAGCACGCCCCGGCCGGCGCCGACGCCGAGCTGGCCTGGAACCCGGAGTTCCTGCGCGAGGGCTTCGCCGTCCAGGACACCCTGCACCCGGACCGGATCGTCGTGGGCGTGCGCAGCGAGCGCGCCGAGAAGCTGCTGCGCGAGGTGTACGCCGGCCCGGTCGGCGAGGGCACGCCGTTCGTCGTCACCGACTTCCCGACCGCCGAGCTGGTGAAGACGGCCGCGAACTCCTTCCTCGCCACCAAGATCTCCTTCATCAACGCGATGGCCGAGGTGTGCGAGGCGGGCGGCGGTGACGTGGCCAAGCTCGCCGAGGCCATCGGGTACGACGACCGGATCGGCCGCAAGTTCCTGCGCGCCGGCATCGGCTTCGGCGGCGGCTGCCTGCCCAAGGACATCCGGGCGTTCATGGCCCGCGCCGGCGAGCTGGGCGCCGACCAGGCACTGACCTTCCTGCGCGAGATCGACTCCATCAACATGCGCCGGCGCGGCGCGATGGTCGAGATGGCCCGGGAGGCGCTCGGCGGCGGCTCCTTCCTCGGCAAGCGGGTCGCGGTGCTCGGTGCCACCTTCAAGCCCGACTCGGACGACGTCCGCGACTCGCCCGCGCTGAACGTGGCCGGCCAGATCCACCTCCAGGGCGGCCAGGTGACCGTGTACGACCCGAAGGGCATGGACAACGCCCGCAAGGTCTTCCCGACGCTGGGCTACGCCGACTCGGCGCTGTCGGCCGTCCGGGGCGCCGACATCGTGCTGCACCTGACCGAGTGGCAGGAGTTCCGCGAGCTGGACCCGGCCGCGCTCGGCGAGGCGGCGACCGCACGGGTGATCCTCGACGGCCGCAACACCCTCGACCCGGAGCTGTGGCGGCGGGCCGGCTGGACGTACCGGGCGATGGGCCGGCCCACGGCGTAGGGGCCCGTACCCGGGACCCGCATGGCGACGCCGGTTCGGCCGAGGCTCAGTCGGCCGAACCGGCGTCTGTCCGCATTCTGCACCACACCGTGCGACCTCACGCGCCCTTCGCCCGGTACCGCCGCATCTTCACGCGGGCACCGCAGACCTGCATCGAGCACCAGCGGCCGCGTCCTGCCGGGCTGCGGTCGTAGTACGCCCAGTGGCAGGTCGGGGCCTCGCACGCCTTGAGCCGGGTCCAGGTGCCGGCCACCAGCGCCTCGGCGACGGCGGCGGCGACCCGGGAGGGAAGCGGGCCCGTGTCGGCGGGCGCCAGGCGCGCCGAACCGTCCTCCTCGTCCACGGCGACGTACAGCGGGGCCCGCGCCAGCAGGGCGTTCAGCGGGGTCACCGCGCGGTGCGGCGGGTGGCCGGCGTGGGCGAGCAGCGCCGCCCGCAGCGACTCGCGCAGCTCCCGGGCCTCGGCCAGGCCGGCCTCCGCGACCCCGAGCCGGGCCCGCCCCTCCGGCGTGTCCAGCGAGTCGGCGCCCGTCTCGATGTCCAGCGTGTTCACCAGGGCCTCGACCAGGGCCAGGCCACCGGGAGCGGCCGATCTCTCGCTCATGCTTGCGACGTTACCCCCGATGCGGGAGCATGCAGTAACCGTTACCGGTTACCCGGCTCTGTGGGTAACGCCAGAGGAGGTAGTCATGGCTCTCGCCAAGCTCGACGTCGTGGTGCTGGACTGTCCCGACCCCCGCGCGCTGGCCGGCTTCTACGCCGGTGTGCTCGGCGGCACGGTGGAGGGAGGTCCCGAGAGCGAGTGGGTCGACCTGAAGGTGCCGGGCGGGCCGGCGCTCGCCTTCCAGAAGGCGCCCGGGTTCGTGCCGCCGCAGTGGCCCGCGGCCGACCACTCGCAGCAGTTCCACCTGGACCTGGTGGTGGACGACCTGGACACGGCCGAGAAGGGGGTGCTGGAGCTGGGCGCCCGGCCGCTGGACACGGAGGACCGGGAGCGGACGTTCCGTGTCTACGCCGACCCGGCTGGGCACCCGTTCTGCCTCTGCGCATGCTGACCCGCTCGGGAGGAGAAACCATGGCGTCCGTGGCCCGGCTCCGCAACGTCGTCCTCGACTGCCCCGATCCGCACGCGCTGGCCGCCTTCTACGCCGCGGTGGCCGGGGGGACGCCGCAGCCGGAGGACGACGACTGGGTCGTCCTCCAGGTCCCGGACGGGCCGCGGCTGGCGTTCCAGCGGGCGGAGGGTCACACCCCGCCGGACTGGCCGCGCGCGGACCACAACGGCCAGCAACTGCACCTGGACTTCGACGCGGGCCCGACCTGGGCGGACGTCGACAGGGCCCACGAACGCGTCCTCGCGCTCGGCGCCCGCCCGCTGGATCCGGAGGACCGGGAGAAGAAGGACTTCCAGGTGTACGCCGACCCGGCCGGCCACCCGTTCTGCCTGTGCCGGATCGAGCGGTCATGACGGGGTCTTGAGTCACCGCATCCACCGCATTCGGACAGGTGACTTCGGGCTACGCGTGGTTCTCCGGTGCTGCGGGGCCGGCTCCACGTCTTCAGGACAGCGGCTCTGAGGGCGTGGAGGTGGCCACGTAGGCGAGTCCGTCGAAGGTACGGCCCAGCACCGTGGGGGTCATGTGGAAGCGATAGGTCACCCGTGGGACGGCCGCACCGAACGACCGTACGAACTGCTGGTCGCCGAGCCACTGCTCGACGGCGGGCAGCGCCTGGCCGGCACGGAGGTCGACCAGGTGGTTATCCGGGTTGGCCGCGGCGAGTCGGCCCTCGACGGACCTCGGTCCCGCGGCACTGATCCGGTGCTTGCGGGGCCGACGCGTCGCCGAGTTCCCCGGACGCGCGCGGAAGGCACCCTCGCCGAAGAGGAGGCCCAGGGCGTAGTAGCCCTCGCCGTACTGTGTCCGGAGGTGCCGTCCCATGGCAGGCACATCCATGGCGTAGTGATCGGTCGAGACGTGGCCGTTGTGGGCCCATACGGCGATGCTCCCGGCGGACCGCTCCTCCAGGGAGACGACGGCCTCCGCCATGTAGCGGTCGCGGGTGGCCAGGGCGCCCGCTTCCGGGGTGTCAGCGCGCAGGGGACGGTGGGCGACGTCGGCCACGGCCACGACGGCGCGCACGTGCCCAAGGACGCGATCGACCGTCTTCCCGCCCACGCGTCCGACGAGTTTTGTCCTGTGCTCTTCCAGGAACCGCAGCAGTCCACGGGCCTCGTCGAGAGCTTGTCTTACGGCGGCCCCGCCGGCTCCCGGCTTGACGTCGGCCAGCGCGCCGACCGGGCCGTCCAGGACTCCTGCCTGTTCAGGCGCGACGGTGGGCAGGAGTTCGCGGAGGGTGACGAGGGAGTGCGCACACAGCTGCGGGTCGATCCCGACGAAACGCACGACGCGTTCCGGGGATGCCGTGCGATTGTGTTCGCGCATCCATTCCACGACGGCGAGCATGTCGTGGGTCCGCCAGGTCCAGAAACCGAGGCGGGCGAGTGCGTCCGCGACGTTTCCCGTGCCGTTCACGACGTAGTCGTCGACCGCCTGCGCGGCGGAGGCGCTGGCTTCCATGGCCAGTGCGGTGAAACCCATTTCACGGACGAGGAACCGGAGTAATCGGTGTTTCAGCCGGAAGAATTATGCGGTTCCGTGCGTCGCCTCCCCCATGCCTAGGACGCGTACGTCTTTCAGTACGTCGAGCAACGGCTGGAGATCGTCGTCCGAGGCCTCGACGTCAAGGCTCTTCAGCGGCGAAGCGTTCTCTTTCAGCCACCGCCGGAGTTCGTCGGTCATCGCCTCTTCCCTTCTTACCGCCATCGGCTCCGTAGGTAAGCGAGACGGTTTCTCACGCACCGCTCCGGCCGGCGAGCCTAGCTTCTCCCTGAAGACACAAGGGAGTTGGAGAGGAAGCTTTCGGTCGAGAGCTCCGCGAGGTCCTCCGCCGCGGCGGCCCATCCGTGCACCAGACCCACACCGGCCGAATTGAGCACGACCTCGTCCACGCCGGCTGTAGCGTTCGTCCGTGCCGACTCCGGAATACGTCCCGAGCCGGCATGAAAGATCTTCAGGCTTCCCGTGGGCCGGGAAGCCGTACCCCGACATGCGGGACACCGCTCCCCGTCGTAGGACGGAAGCACACGGGACCCGGTCCGGGTCCCACCGCCTCCGAGGAGGAGCCGTGACCCAGTCCGGAATGATGCCTGCCCTGACCCAGCAGATGCAGGACTGCATCGAGGCCTGCATGAACTGCCACAACATGTGCGAGGAGACCATGAGCTCCTGCATGCAGCAGGGCGGTCAGGCGCAGATGCAGGTCATGCGCGCGCTCATGGACTGCTCCGAGACGACCCGCATGTGCGCCGACATGATGATGCGGCGCTCTCCCATGGCGGGCGAGATGTGCGCGGTCTGCGCGCGGGCCTGTGACATGTGCGCCGAGGCGTGTATGTCCATGCCGGACGACCAGCAGATGATGCGCTGTGCCGAGGCGTGTCGCCGCTGCGCGGAGACCTGCCGGGCGATGGCGGGCGCCAGCATGTGAGCCCACCGCGACACGGCCGGGGGCACCCACGCGGGGTGCCCCCGGCCCGGTGCGCGCGACGGTGTCAGTTACCGGAGACGGTGACCTTCTCGTCCTTGTTCAACTCGTCCACCAGCGTCTTCACCTTCGCCTTGTCCCAGACGAGGTTGCCGCCGGAGGAACCGGAGATCGGCATGTTCATCGACGTGCCGTCGCCGCCGCTGACGCCCTTCATCGCCCAGAACATCGAGGCCAGGTCCCACAGCGACATGTCCTTGTCGACGATCAGCGAGTCCAGGCCCGCGCCCATGGTCGGGTAGAACTTGAACGGGTTCAGCACCGTCGACGGCGTGGCCACCTGGTGGGCCAGCGCGGCCAGGAACTTCTGCTGGTTCTTGGTGCGCTGCAGGTCGGACGCGGCGAACGCGTGCCGGGTACGGACGAAGGCGAGCGCCTGCTGGCCGTTCAGGGTCTGCTTGCCGGCCTTAAAGTCGGCGCCGGACCACTTGTCCTTGAAGCCCTTGTCGATGGTGATGTCGACGCCGCCGACCGCGTCCACGATGCTCGCGAAGCCCTGGAAGCCGATCTCCACGTAGTGGTCGATGTGCAGTCCGGTGTTGGCTTCGATCGCGCGGACCAGCAGCGTCGGCCCGTCCTCGGCGTAGGTCGCGTTCAGCTTCGCGTGCCGGCCCTGCGCGGGGTAGGTCTTCCCGGACGTCGAGCCCTGGTACGACGGCACCACCACGTCCGAGTCGCGCGGCAGCGAGATCAGCGTGTCGCCGTTGTCACCGACGTGCAGGATCATCATCGAGTCCGTGCGCTTGCCCTCGGCGCCGCCGGTGTGCAGCTTCTTCTCGTCCTCCTTGGACATGCCCTCACGGCTGTCCGAGCCGACGATCAGGTAGTTCGTGCCCTCGCCCGCCTCCGGCCGGTCGATGACCTTGGACAGGTCCACCTCGCGGCGCAGCTTGGAGTCGGCCCAGAAGTAGGTCGCGACCGAGGTGACGACCAGCAGGCTCGCCAGCGTGATCGCCGTCCACTTGATCCGGCGCCGCCAGTTCGGCGCGGGCCGCGGGGCACGGGGGGGAGCACCCGCCGTACCGCCCGGGCCCCGGCCGCCGGGGCCGCCGTAGACCTGGCCCGTGTTGTAGCCGCTGTCGTAGTCGCCGTAGCCGGCGCCCTCCTCGTGCCCCCGGCCGTCGACGTACGACGGCTGCTGCGGCACACCGGCCGTGTACGGCGGCGTCGCCGGGCCACGCCGCACCTGGCGCATCACACGGGCACCCTCCGGCTGTGCGCCGGCGCTGCCGCGTCCGTAGCGCGGGCCGCGGTTGTCGTCGGACCATCCCTCGGGCCAGTCATTCATGCGCCCCAGTGTGCAGGGCGCCGATATGTGCTCGACAAGGGATGTCGGAAAATCAGGGCGCTGCTGTTGCGAACCCGACACAAATTCCGCGAATGCCCGTCGGCATAAGGTGGAGGGCATGACAGATCAGGCCACGGACAGGGATCCGGACATGGAACCGGACATCCCGGGCAAGCCCACGTCCGCCTCGCGCACCACCCTCAGCCACATCATGACCCACAGCGACACCAACCTGCTGGGGACGGTGCACGGCGGAGTGATCATGAAACTCGTCGACGACGCGGCGGGCGCGGTGGCCGGCCGGCACTCCGGCGGCCCCGCCGTCACCGCCTCCATGGACGAGATGGCGTTCCTGGAGCCGGTCCGCGTCGGTGACCTGGTCCACGTCAAGGCGCAGGTGAACTGGACCGGCCGAACGTCCATGGAGATCGGTGTCCGGGTCCTCGCCGAGCGGTGGAACGAGTCCGCCCCGGCCACCCAGGTCGGCTCGGCCTACCTGGTCTTCGCGGCCGTCGACGCCGACGGCAAGCCGCGCCGCGTGCCGCCGGTCATACCCGAGACCGACCGCGACCGCCGCCGCTACCAGGAGGCCCAGATCCGCCGCACGCACCGCCTGGCCCGCCGCCGGGCGATCAGGGAACTGCGGGAGAAGCGGGCGGCGGAGGGGTTCGAGGACTAGGACTCCTCGGCGGGGGACCGGAGTCCTCAACGAGGGCTGGAGTCTCCTCAGCGGGGACCCGCGCCCCCGCGGCGGGGACCCGAGCCCCTCAGCACACCACCTCGTTGCCCCGCACCACGCTGTCCTCCGGCTGCGCCGGGTCCTCGAACCGTACCTTCCGTACGTTCTTGAAGTCCGCGCCCGCCGTCACCTTCAGCAGCGGCCCCTGCCCGGGCACCGCCCGCAGCTCGCTGCCCGGCAGGGCCGCCGCCAGGGAGCGGGCGGAGCGGTCCCAGCGGGGGTCGTAGAAGACCACCGTGCGCGGCACGTGGGTGGGCGCGGTCACCGGCCGGCGGGTGGTGGCGAAGCCGGTCGCCGCGAGCGCCGTGTCGACCCGCTTGGCCAGCCCGATCGTGCCGGTGCCGTTCGCCACCTGCACCCGGATCGTGTCCGGGGCCACCTCCACCGGCACCGGGGCCCGCCCGGGGTCGCGGTGCGGCCGGTCCACGCTGAGCGGCTTGTCGTCGCGCAGCGACCGGAACAGCTGCTCCGCCCTGGCCGGGTCCCACTTCAGGGTCGAGCCGATGCCCTTGACCGGGAAGTTCATCTGCCCGATGGGGACGGTGGTGAACTCCGACGAGGACGGCGCGAAGTTCCGCATCGCCCGGCCGAGGTCGAGCAGCTCGTCGGTGCCGAAGCCCGCGTCGGCGCGGACCGAGCCGAGCACCGCCCGGGTCACGTCCCGGAACCGCATCGGGTTCAGCAGCACCCCGGAGGAGGTCGCCTTGTCGAGCAGCGCGGCCAGGAACCGCTGCTGCCGCTTCATCCGGCCCAGGTCGCTGGCGCCGTCGAGGTGCCGGGCGCGCACGTACTGGAGCGCCTGCCCGCCCCGCAGGGTGTAGGTGCCCGGAGCGAGGTCGAGCCCGGTGTACCTGTCCTTCAGCGGCGTCGGCGTGCACACCCGGACCCCGCCGAGCACGTCCACGGTCCGCATGAAGCTGGTGAAGTCGACCTCCAGGTAGTGGTCGATCTTCACGTGGGTCATGTTCTCGACGGTGCGGATGGTCAGCTGGGGGCCGCCCTCGGCGTAGGCCGCGTTGAGCTTGACCGGGTGCGGGCCGTGCCGCCGCCCGGAGTTCTGGTCGACGTGCGCGGGCATCTCGGCGTAGGAGTCACGCGGCAGGCTCACCACCGTGGCCCGCTCCCGGTCCTCCGAGATGTGCACGATCATCATCGTGTCGGTGCAGTGGCAGGGCTGCCCGCCCAGCCGGTATGCGCGCCGGTCCCGCTCGCTGACCTTGTCGCGGCCGTCGGTGCCGACCAGCAGCAGATTCATGCCGTGGCCGGCCCGGGGCCGGTTCTTCATGTCCTTGAAGGCGTCGATCCGGGCGATGCCCGCGTCCAGACTGGTGACGACCGCGTGCCCGATCCCCGCGGAGGCGAGCACCACCACCGACAGCGTGGTGACCGCCCGCATGGCCCAGCGCGGCCGCCGCGGCGGACGGACGGACCGCACCGGCCGTTCGGACTGGTGCGGCACCCGGCGGGGCGGCTGCGGGCGGCGCCGCTGCCTGGGGGCGCCTGCCGCGCTCGTGCCGGTGGGGGAGGGGGAGCGGGGCGGACTGGGCAAGGAGGACACCTCCGGACGAGGCCGTACGTGGGATCCGTGAGCACAGTAGGCCGATACGATCTCCAGCCCGCGCCGCCACCCGGCGGCGCGCATCCGTGTCCCCCGTTCGCGGTAACGTGAGGCCCCTATGAACGCCAAGCCCGACGTGCGGCTCCCCGCCGTGTCAGTGATCATGCCCGTCCTCAACGAGGAGCGGCATCTGCGCGGGGCCGTCGAAGCGATCCTCGCGCAGGAGTACGCCGGCGAGATGGAGGTCGTGATCGCCCTCGGTCCGTCCACGGACCGCACGGACGAGATCGCGGCCCGGCTCGTGGCGGAAGACGCGCGCGTGCACACCGTCCCGAACCCGACCGGCCGCACCCCGGCCGCGCTGAACGCGGCGATCAAGGCGTCCCGGCATCCGATCGTGGTCCGGGTCGACGGCCACGGCATGCTCTCGCCGAACTACATCGCGACCGCCGTGCGCCTCCTGGAGGAGACCGGCGCCCAGAACGTCGGCGGCATCATGCACGCCGAGGGCGAGAACGACTGGGAGCACGCGGTCGCCGCCGCGATGACCTCGAAGATCGGCGTCGGTAACGCTGCCTTCCACACCGGCGGCCAGGCCGGCCCCGCCGAGACGGTCTACCTGGGCGTCTTCCGCCGTGAGGCGCTGGAGCAGCAGGGCGGTTACAACGAGGAGTTCATCCGCGCCCAGGACTGGGAGCTGAACTTCCGGATCCGCGAGGCGGGCGGGCTGATCTGGTTCTCGCCCGAGCTGAGGGTGTCGTACCGGCCTCGGCCGTCGGTGCGGGCGCTGGCCAAGCAGTACAAGGACTACGGCCGCTGGCGGCACGTCGTCGCCCGCTACCACTCCGGCTCCATCAACCTGCGCTACCTCGCCCCGCCGACGGCGGTGTGCGCGATAGCGGCGGGCCTGGTCGTCGGCGCGGCGCTGACCCCGTGGGGACTCGTGATCCCGGGCGGCTACCTGGCCGCGATCGTGGCGGGCTCCGTCCCGGCCGGCAAGGGGCTGCCCCTGAAGGCCCGGCTGCAGATCCCGGTGGCCCTCGCCACCATGCACATGGCCTGGGGCTGGGGCTTCCTGACCAGCCCGAAGTCCCTGGCGAGGAAGGTCATCGCCTCCCGGCGGCCCGCGGTCCTCGACACCGTCTGACGGAAGCCGGAAAGCGGAAGCCGGAAGCCAGGAGTCAGAGGCCGGAAGCCGCGAAGGGTCCCTCCCCTGCTCGGGGAGGGACCCTTCCGCGTACGCCGGTCCGTCAGTGCCACTGGTAGGGCTTGTACACGTCCATGCAGTCCGCCTTGTCCGAGGCGTTGACGGCGTCGGTGCCCTCGGGCAGGTCGCCCGCCTTCGGCTTGGACTGCTTGGGGTAGGCGCTGCCCGTGCGCCAGTCCGCGCCGACGACGACCGTGACCCCCGACACGTCCGTCGACTTCTGCACCTGGCTCATCGGGATGCCCAGCGCCTTCGCGACGGCCTGCGCGTCACCCTCCAGGTCGGCGCTCGGGTACCGCACCACCGTCTTGTCCTCGGAGAGGCTCCCCGAGGCGTCGGCCTGCGCCCGGGCGTAGCCCTTGCCCACCAGCTCCTGGCCGATCGCCGACGCCCGCTGCTGCACCGGTGCCTCGGTGGAGGTGCGGGTGGCGTTCTGCACCAGCACTCCCAGCCGGGCCGCGTCGAGCGAGGGCTTCTTCGCCGGCTTGTCCTTGCCCGCGTCCTTCTTCCCGCCGGACTTCCCGCCGTTCTTGTCGAACGGCACGTCGTCCCGGAGCATCTGCCACACCCGGTCGGCCTTGGGCTTGTCCGGTATGACGTGGTTGTCGGGGTCGTTCGGGTCCGGGATCCTGGGCATCGTCAGACTCGTCACGCGGTCCGTCGGCACGGACTTCATCTCCATGCCCAGGTCGTACAGCTTCTTGACCGTGCCGATCTCCTCGGAGACCTTCAGGGACTTGGTGGCCGCCTCGGCCAGGTCCGTCAGCCTGCCGGTGTCGGTGAACACGCTCTGCTTCTTCAGCGTGCGGATCATCGAGTTCAGGTACATGTGCTGGGCGCGGGCCCGCATCAGGTCGCTGCCCCAGGCGTGCCGGGTGCGCAGCCACTGCAGGGCCTGCTCGCCCTGCACCTTGTGCGATCCCCTCGTCAGCTTCAGGCCGGAGCCGCCGCGCTGACTGGGGGTCGAGTGGTCCCAGACGTTCTGGTTCACGCACACCTCGACACCGCCGATGGCGTCCGCCATCCGCACCACGCCCGCGAAGTCGATCGTCATCCAGTGGTCGATGTAGACCCCGGTGAGGTCCTCCCAGGTGAGCAGCGTGCAGCCGGCCCCGCCGCGGGCCAGGGTGACGTTGATGATGTCGGTCGTCTCGGGGTAGACCTTGCCGCTCTGGGGGTCCTTGCACTCCGGGATGTGCACCCGGGTGTCCCGCGGGATGCTGACCATCGAGGCGCTCTTGCGGTCCGCCGAGAGGTGGATGAGCATCTGAACGTCCCCGAGCGGCGGGTCGCCGACGTGGTCCCTGCTGCCGCCGAGCTTCAGGTTCTCCTTGGAGTTCCTGCTGTCGGAGCCGATCAGCAGGATGTTGAGCGGGGTCTGGCCGGCCGCGTTGGGCGCCGTGCGGTGGGCCTTGGAGTCGTCGCCGTTGGCGCGCTTGCCCTTCTGGATGTTGCTGTTGAGATGCTGGTAGTACAGGTATCCGGCGCCCGCGGTGCCGAGTATCACCACCGCCAGCACGGTCGCCGACCAGCGCAGCACGCGCCGTCTGCGCCGGCGTCTGTCGACTTTGGGACCGCCGGCCCGCCGCCCGCCCCCGCCGCCGCGCTCGCGGCGGCCGGAACGCGCCGGCGCGTCCGTGGTCTTCGACGTGAGCGACATCGTGTCCTCGACCGCCGGAGCCTTCCCGCGCACCTCGCTCTGCGCCAACTCCCTGCCCTCCCCACCCTTGCGCCAAGCAACGGGCCCGTCCCGCGTCGGGTTAGACGCACGACGGGCCCCTTGGGTTACCTACGAGGCGCACTTCACCTTGTCTGCCGTGGACTTGTCGACGTCCGGAGCCTTCGCCGACGGAGTGAGGGAGACCCCCGCACCCTTGAAGTCCTTGCCCAGGGTCAGCGTCATCGCCGGCAGCCCCTGGGAGTTGGTCACGCTCTTGCCCGGCTTCAGCGCGGCCCCGGACAGGCCCATGATCGCGGCCAGCCGACGGGCCTGGGCCGCCTGGTCGGGCGCGTACTCCAGGGTGGTCCTGCTCGACGGGGCGGGCGCGTTGCCGTCGTTCTCCGACTTGGTCACGCCCTCGTCGTTCTGCAGCCAGCTCAGCACCGCCTGCGCGCTCCCGGCCGCGGCCCCGCCGTTGAGGATGCGCACCCGCACCTCGGAGGCGGGCGCCTTGGTGCCCTTGAGGCGGGCGGCCTGGGCGCTCTTCTCCGCCTTCTGCTTCTTCTTCACGTCGCTGAAGGAGACGTCGTTCTTGATGGCGTCGAACACCGCCGGGGCCTTCGACTCGTTGAGGACGACCGTGCTCTTGACCTTCTCCGCCGGGTTGTCCACCACCGGCACCGTGGTGAAGGTCAGGTTCTTCGGGTTGAGCTTGCCCAGCTCCAGCCCCAGGTCCTTCAGCTTGCCGATGCTGTCCAGCTTGTCGTCCACGGTGAGGGCCTTGGTGCCCGCCTCCGCCAGCTTCACCATCTTCGTCGGGCTGCTGAGGGTGTCGTTCCCCTTCAGCTTGCGCATCAGCGCGCTCAGGAACTGCTGCTGGAGCCCGATCCGGCTCAGGTCGCCGCCGAAGCCGACGGAGTGCCGGGTGCGCACGAACGCCAGCGCCTGCTCACCGGAGATGTTGTGCGTGCCCTCGGACAGCTTCAGGTGCGAGTCCTTGTCGTCGATGTCCTTGGCCAGGCAGACCTCGACGCCGCCGACCGCCTCGGTCAGCGTCTTGACCGCGTTGAAGTCGGCCACCATGAAGTCGTCCGGCTTGATCCCGGTCAGCTCGGTCACCGTGCGCATGGTGCAGCTCGGCGTACGGTCGTCCTGCCCGAGGCTCGTGTTGAAGCGGGCGCCCTCGGAGCCCGGGATGACCTTCTGGCTGCCGTCCTCCTGCTGGGTCGGGCAGTCCGGGACGTTCACGATCAGGTCGCGCGGGATGCTCAGCGCGGTCGCGTTGGACCGGTCCTTGGAGACGTGCAGCAGGATCGTGGTGTCCGCGTGGCCGACGCTGCCCGAGTCGCCGTAGCCCTCGTTGCCCTTGCCGGTGCGCTTGTCCGTGCCGATCAGCAGGATGTTGATCGCCTCGTCCTTGCGGAAGCCGCCGGTGCCGGCGCCGTCGTCGGACACGGACGTGATGTTGTCGTTCAGGTGCTTGATGTAGAGGTAGCCGGCGGCCGTCACGGCGACCAGGACGAAGGCCATGGAGCCTCCGGTCCACAGCAGTATCTTCTTCGCCGTCGACTTCTTCTTCACCGGCCGCCGGGACGCGCGCCGCCCCTGCGGTGCCTCCGGCTCGGCGGCCCGGCGGCGGGCCGCGCGCGGGGCCGGCACCTCGGCGCCGCGCCCGCCGGACGGCTGCCGGGTCTCCCCGGCCGGCCGTCGCGCGCGCCCGCCCGGCGCACCACCGTCCCGGGGGGACGGTCTGCGCGGTCCGGGCACCGGCGACTGCGCTGCGGAAGGGCTCAGTCGCAGTTCGTATTCGCCGGTGTTCGGATTGAGTACCCACTGGTCTGCGGGATCGATGTTGTCCGCCCGCCCACGGCCTTGCGCGTCCACGGTTGTCCGAATCCTCCGTCGGGGCCACGCGGCGCCTTCCCCCTCCAAGGCGCTCGGGTCTCGGTGAATCGGTGCACGGCCCCGACAAAGCCCGTCGGACCTCGCGGCCAGGTGCACCGGATCGCTCACACTATCCGCCCAGTTCAGCGTCGAGCGACGCCGGTGACAAATTCCACCTGCCTACAACCGGGCAATCCCCCTCATTTTCTGAACGGAAGTTCTCCCTTTGCGCCGCGCGGCTACGCACAAGTCTGTTCGGCGGCGGTGTTCCCGCGGAAGGTCGGCGCGGGCGAGGGGCCGTCCGGACCGCCCGATCCTGTGTCGGAGCCGGGAATTTTCTGTGGATCCTCCGGACTCACCGCCACCGGCTGGTCGTTCCGCAGCCGCTCGAACAGCTTCTCGGCCTCCGGCTCCACGAGTTGGTCACGGTTGGAGTCGTAGACGTACGACTCCCTCGGCACGGTCAGGAACTGGGTCCGTTCCGTGGGGATGTCGCGCAGCCCGCGCACCAACTGGTACAAGCCACGCAGACTGGCTATTTCCGGATCGGTGGTCAGCGCGGAGGTCGCCGCGTCCAGCACCGGGTACAGCTTCACCGGGTTCAGCAGGACGTCGTCGCTCTGGACCTTGTTGACGAGTGCGCCGAGGAAGCGCTGCTGCCGTTCCATCCGCTCGGTGTCGCTGCCGTTCCCGAGCGACTTGCGGGTCCGTACGAACCCGAGCGCCTGCTCCCCGTCGAGCGTGACCTTCCCCGCGGGCAGCCGCAGCTTCGCCGCCTTGTCGTCGATGGGCTCCTTCAGACACACCTGGACGCCGTCGACGGCGTCCACCATCTCCTTGAACCCGTGGAAGTCCACGACCATGTGGTGGTCGACGCGGATGCCGGTCAGTTTCTCGACGGTCCGGATCGTGCACGCCGAACCACCCATCTGGAAGGCGTGGTTGAACATCGCGAACACCGGGTCGCTGCGCCTGCCGTCCGCCTGCCGGCAGCCCGGGATGTCCACCATCAGGTCCCGGGGCAGCGAGACGGCGGTGGCGCTGTGCCGGTCGGCGGCCAGGTGCAGCAGGATCGTGGTGTCCGACCGCTCGCTGCCGAGGTCCCTGCCGTACTTGGCGTTGCCGTCCCCCGCGCGGGTGTCGGACCCGATCAGCAGGATGTTCTGCGCGTCCTTCACCAGCGCGGTGGGCCGCTCCCGGTCGTACCGGGCGAGTTCGGCCGCGGCCGCGGCGTCCGCGGTGATGTTGCCGCTCAGCTTGGCGTACACGGCCCAGCCGGCCCCCGCGGCCGCGACGAGGAGTACGGCCGCCCCCAGCGCGCCGCCGCGCAGCCAACGCAGCCTGCGGCGTCGTGTCAGCCCGTCGCCGGTGGCGGAGGCCCCCGCTCCCGGACCGGGACCGAGGGGTCTGCCTGCGGTGTCGGTCACGGTGGGGCCATCCCCTCATGGCGTACGAACGTCGCGTCCTGCACTTACGACGATGGCGGGGAGGGGGGCCGGCAGCGCCCTTTGTTACTCCGAACGGGGGACCGGTGTCCGTGCCGTCGGGCTTACCGTCGTACCGCCGTCACCCTCTCGTTCTCGATCCGCCGGGCGAGGCCGTCCTCGTCCAGCCGGTCCAGGTTCCGGCACAGCACCACGGAGCCTCCCACGGCCAACGGCGAGAACAGCCCCGCGCTCAGCCCCTCCCAGGTGTCGTACGGCAGTCCGGACAGCAGCCTCGACCCGGGCCCCGTCAGGTCCAGCGCAGCCGCCTGCGCGGAGGCCCGCTCCACGACCTCCGCCCCGCTGAACTCCCGTCCCGCGACGATCAGCGCCGGCTCCCGCGGGTCCACCGGGGCGAACGGGGCGAACCGGTCACCCTGTCCCGGCACTTCCACGGCGTAGTCGAGGAAGCCCTCCGGTGCCTGCGGGAACCGCCCGCCCAGCGGCCGCAGTGCCAGCGCCACCCGCTCCCCCCGGCAGGCGCGCGCGGCGTCCAGCGTGTCCGGCCCGCTCACCACGACGTCGGCCGCGGCGGGATCGCCGGCGACGTCCGCGACCGCGCCCACCGAGGAGCAGGCCAGCAGCCACACCGCCGTCTGCCAGTGCGCGGGCAGCAGCAGCGCGACCCGGTCGCCGGGCCCGGCGGAGAGGTCACCCTGGAGCAGGTTCGCGGTCTTGGCCACCCAATTGGCGAACGTGGCCACGGACAGTTCGACGCGTTCGCCCGTGGCGTCGTCGTAGAAGGTCACCAGCGGGCGGCCGGGGTCCGTGGCGAGCGCGGAAGACAGCAGGTCGGCGGGGGTGCGATCGGTGGCGTTCACCCGGCACAGGGTACGCGCGGGCGGTCGGGCGCGGCGGATGGCGGTGCCACCGGTTCGGCGGAACGCCTCCCGACACACCGTCAGTTCCTTGATGGACATGTATGTATGACTATGTCCAAGATCAGGCACATGCGTGGATTCCTTACTTCCTGTCCCGGCGTCTCCCCGCTCACCGCCCGCTCGATCGGCGTCGCCTTCGCCACGGCCCTCGCCCTCGCCCCGGCCGGTCCGGCCGCCGCCGTCACGCCGGCCGGGTCCGCCGTCGCCGGTACGCCGCCCCGGTCCGCCGTCGCCGGTACGCCGGCCGGGTCCGCGGTCCCCGGGAGCACCCGGTCGCTGCCGCTCGCCCCCGTCTCCCGGGAGCGCGCGCTCGGCGCGGCTCCGGAACAGGGCCTGTATCGCACCGGCCTGGCGCGGTTCGCACTGGTCGGCGTGGTCTGGGACGACCCGGCCGCCGAGCTGCACGGCCGGGTGCGGGTGCGCACCCGGTCCGCGGCGACGGGGGAGTGGTCCGGCTGGCAGGACGTCGAGACGCACCAGGCCGACCACGGTGCCGACACGGGTACGGCGGAACGCTCCTCCGGGCGGGTGCGCGGGGGGACCGCGCCGCTGTGGGTGGGCGACGCGGACGGCGTGGACGTACGGGTGCGCGCGGACGACGCCGGGGAGGCGCGGGGGGCGCGAGGGGCGCGTGCGGGAGGGCTGCGGTCCGTGCTGCCGTCGGGACTGCGGCTGGAGCTGGTGGATCCCGGAGAGGACACGGGGCGGACCGGGGCGACGGCGGGGACGAAGCCGACCGCGGCTGTGAAGGGGGTGCCGGCGGCCGGTGGGGCCGGGGAGGCGGGGCGGGACTCCGGGGAGGGGGGTGAGGCGGTGCGGGACTCCGGGGAGGCGGTGCCCGGGAACCGGCCGGCCGACGACCCGCCCCACACCGCCCTGGACACCGAGGCCGCGCTCGCCGCCTCGGCCGCCAACGCCGACATCACCGACTTCGGCTCCTACGCGATCCCCGAACTGGACCGGCAGGCCACCGAACGCGAGCTGGCCCGTCTCCAGGTCCCGGGAGTCCAGGACCCCGCGCGGGCCAAGCCGTACGTCGGACCGCGCCCGCGGATCGTCACCCGCCGCGGCTGGGGCGCGGACGAGTCACTGCGCGAGCACGGGTTCGTCTACACGAAGACGATCAAGGCGGCCTTCGTCCACCACACCGCCACCGGCAACACGTACACCTGCGCCCAGGCCCCGTCCGTCATCCGCAGTATCTACCGCTACCACGTCAAGAGCATGGGCTGGCGGGACATCGGCTACAACTTCCTCGTGGACAAGTGCGGAACCCTCTACGAGGGCCGTGCCGGGGGCGTCGCCAAGGCGGTGCTCGGCGCGCACACCCTCGGGTTCAACACGAACAGCATGGGCATCGCCGTGATCGGCACGTACACCACGACCAAGCCGGCGGCCGGCGCGGTGACGGCCGTGGCCCGGCTCACCGCGTGGAAGCTCGGGCTCTACGGGGTCGATCCCCGCGGAAAGACATATCTCACGTCGGGCGGTGGCAACCTCTACCCCAAGGGGAAGAACGTACGGCTGAACGTGGTCTCCGGCCACCGGGACGGGTACGCCACCGAGTGCCCCGGCAAGCGGCTCTACGCCAGGCTCGGCACCGTCCGTTCCAGCGCGGCGACGTACCAGGGGCGCTGAGGCCGGGGCCTGCGTTCACCGCCGTCGGAGGGACGGGTGCGGCGGCTCGGGGGAAAACGCGCATCGATCTCGCGGGACACCGCGCGGCCGTCGAGGGCCTCGTCGCACGGTCTGCATACACTGACCGGCCGAAAAGAGTGCGACGAACAGTTCGGCCGGTCCCGGCAGGAAGCAGAGACGACAGGTGACAGAAGCGATCCTCCTGGTCGGCGGCAAAGGAACCCGGCTGCGACCGCTCACGGTGCACACGCCGAAGCCGATGGTCCCGGCCGCCGGGGTGCCGTTCCTCACCCACCAGCTGGCGCGGGCGCGGGCGGCGGGCGTCGACCACATCGTCCTCGCTACCAGTTATCTGGCCGAGGTCTTCGAGCCGTACTTCGGGGACGGCTCCGGGCTGGGCCTGCACCTCGAGTACGTGACGGAGGAGGAGCCCCTCGGCACGGGCGGGGCCATCCGCAACGTCGCCTCCCGGCTGCACTCCGGTCCCGACGACCCGGTGCTGATCTTCAACGGCGACATCCTGACGGGGCTGGACATCGGGGCCCTGGTGGACACCCACGAGTCGACGGGCGCCGACGTCTCGCTCCACCTGACGAAGGTGACGGACCCGCGCGCCTACGGCCTCGTCCCCACCGACGAGACCGGCCGGGTCCTCGCCTTCCTGGAGAAGCCGCAGACGCCGGAGGAGATCGTCACCGACCAGATCAACGCGGGCGCGTACGTCTTCAGACGCTCGCTGATCGACATGATCCCGGCCGGCCGTCCCGTCTCCGTGGAACGCGAGACCTTCCCCGGTCTGCTGGCCGCCGGCGCGCATCTGCAGGGCATGGTCGACTCCACCTACTGGCTGGACCTCGGCACCCCGGCCGCCTTCGTCCGCGGCTCGGCCGACCTGGTCCTCGGCCGCGCGCCGTCCCCGGCGGTACCGGGCCGCTGCGGCGACCGCCTCGTCCTTCCCTCGGCCACGGTGGCGCCGGACGCCAAGCTGACGGGCGGCACGGTGGTGGGGGAGGGCGCGTCCGTGGCGGAGGGCGCGCGAATCTACGGCTCCACCATCCTCCCCGGCGCCGTCATCGAACCCGGCGCCGTCATCACCGACTCCCTGATCGGCACCCGGGCCCGCGTCGGCGAGCGCTCCGTCCTCACCGGCACGGTCATCGGCGACGGCGCGGTCGTGGGCGCCGACAACGAGCTCCTCCAGGGAGCCCGCGTCTGGTGCGACGCCCGCATTCCGGCGGGAGCGGTGCGCTTCTCCTCCGACCAGTAACCCCTTACCCTGCTGCCCAGGGGCTGCGCCCCGGCCCCCACTTCGGACGCTGCACCCGGGGGCTGCACCCGGGGGCCGCGCCCCAGTCCCCGTCGCCCCGTCTGCCATGCGGGGCCCGTCAGCCGTCCGCGGGCCGTCGAGGGTTGCTCGCGCAGTTCCCCGCGCCCCTGTCGGGGCGCTGCAGCGCCGTCGGCTGCACAGCACCGCCACCGCCGCGAGCAGTCGTCCCGCCCCGGACCGCCCACCAGCCGTCCCGCCCCAGCCGCGGGCAGTCGTGCCGCTGGGACGGCGCCCGCCCGGCAGCGGCTGTCCAGCCGCCCTCGCTGTGGGCAGTGGTGTCGCTGGGGGTCAGCCTCCCGCTCCAGCCGCGGGCGGTCGTGCCGCTGGGGCGGCGCCCGCCCGGTAGCGGCTGCCCAGTCGCCCTCGCTGTGGGTAGTGGTGTCGCTGAGGGCTTACCTCCCGCCCCAGCCGCGGGCAGTCGTGCCGCTGGGGCGGCACGGGTGGGCGCGGCGGCACCCCGTCAGCGCGGGCGAGCGGTCCGACCCCCGCCCAGCGGGAACACCCCGCACCTGCCAGCATCGGTGAGCGGACTCAACCCAGCACAGCGCCCCGCACCTGCCGGCACCGGTGAGCGAACCCAGCCCCGCACAGCGCAGCGCCGGCACCGGTGAGCGAACCCAGCCCCGCCCAGCGCAGCGCCCCGCAGCGCCCCGTGCCTCACAGCAACCCGATGTCCACCCGCCGCATATTCGGCGCCCGCCGCCCCGGTACGGACCCGCTCAGCAGGATCAGCCGGGCCGCCCGATGCCGCTGCCCGGCATACGGCTCCAGCAGCCGCAGCATCTCCGCATCGTCGGCGTCCCGGTCCCCCGCGAGCGCCCACCCCACGATCCCCGGCAGGTGCAGGTCCCCGACGGTCACCGCATCCGCCGCCCCATGACTGCGCTGCACCACTTCCGCCGACGTCCACGGCCCCACCCCCGGCACGACCTCCAGCCGTGCCCGAGCCTCGACCGCCGGCATCCCCACCCCCTGCTCCAGCCGCGCGGCGACCCGCACGGCCCGCAGAATCGTCGACGCCCGCTTGTCGTCCACCCCGGCCCGATGCCACTCCCAGGACGGAATCAGCGCCCAGGTCCGCACGGCCGGCATCACCCACATCGCCCGCTCGCCCCGCCCCGCGGGCCCCGGCGCCGGCTCCCCGAACCACCGTACGAGCCGCCGCCACGCCCGGTACGCCTCGTCGGCGGTGACCTTCTGCTCCAGCACGGACGGGATCAGCGACTCCAGCACCAGCCCGGTCCGGGTCAGCCGCAACCCCGGCCGCCGGTGCCGCGCCAGCGCCACCACCCGGTGCCGCGGCACGAACGCCTCGGGCTCGTCGGCGGCACCGAGCAGCTCCGGCATGTGCTCCAGCAGCCACTCCGCCCCCGGCCCCCACGCCTCCCCGAGCACCTCGCCGCCGTAGGCCCGCACCCGCAGCGTCCCCGGGCCGACGGGCGTACGGCAGGCCCGCCACACGGACCCGTCCGCCGTGGCCCGGAACGTCGGGTCGCCGGGCCCGCGCCGCAGCGGGCCGAGGGTCAGTCCGAGGTCCAGCGGCCCGTCCGGTACCCACCGCCGCACCCGCGCCGGCGCCGAGGCCTGACGCGGTATCCCGCCGGCGGCCCCCGAGGGCACGGCGACCTGCCCGCCGCGCACGGTCGTACGCGTGGGCCGCTGGGGGAATCGACCTGCCACGAGTGAGTCCTACGGGGAATGAGTCCTGCGCGAATCAGTTCTACGGTGACCGCGTCCTGAGGAGGACGCGTCGTACGGAGAACGCGTTCTCCGCGGGTGGGCCCCGGAGGTACCGGTGCCGCCCTACGAGACTAGGCGGTGTCCGGTGGGGTTCACCCCACTCGGGGTGTTTCACCGCACTTCGACGAACGCCCCCGCGTCCCGCTCGGCCCGCGGCCCCGGCTCCTGAGCCGGACGGCCGACCGCCACCGCGCCCATCGGGTCCCAGTCCGCCGGCAGCTCCAGCACCTCGCGCACCACGTCCCGGCAGAACATCGTGGACGACACCCACGCCGAGCCCAGCCGCTCCCCGGCCAGCGCGACCAGCAGGTTCTGCACGCCCGCGCCCATGGCGACCACGAACATCTCCCGCTCGGCACCGTCCCGCCGGGCGTCCCCGTAGGTGTGCGAGCCGTCCATGACGAGGCACGGCACGATCAGGTACGGCGCGTTGCGCAGCACGTCACCGCGGCGGATCCGCTTCTCGATGGACTCCTCGCTCCGGCCGTCCCGGCGCAGGTCGGCGATCCAGGCGTCCCGCATCGCGTCGAGCAGCCGTACCCGCGACTCCTCCGACTCCAGCAGCACGAACCGCCAGGGTGTGGTGTGGTGCGGCGCGGGGGCGGTGAGCGCGGCGGCCACCGCGCGGCGGACCGCACCGGGGTCCACGGGATCGTCGGTGAACGCCCGCACGGTACGGCGCTGGGTCACCGCCTCCCGTACCGCCTCGGAGGTGCCGAGCCGGAACATGTCGTTCTGCGCGGTACGCACCAGCGCCCGGGCGCCCTCCGCTTCTTCCTCGCCCTCGGCCACGACGTGGGGCAGTCCCCGCACCACGGCCACCGGCCGGCCTTCCGCCTTGCCCTTGACCAGGTCCCCGGCGGCGGCCAGCTCGTCCGCCGTGGCGACGACGGTCGCGCTCAGCGGATTGCCGTACGCGTCCGTGCCCCCGCGCAGATCGTCCAGCACACGCACCCCGGCGGCGCCGATCGCCACGTCCGTGAGCCCGGCGCGCCAGGGCCGCCCGAAGGTGTCGGTGACGACGACCCCGACCTCGACGCCGAGGGTGTCGCGCAGCCCGGCCCGGATCGCGCGCGCGGACGCGTCCGGGTCCTCGGGCAGCAACAGCACGGTCCCGGCGGGAGTGTTGGAGGCGTCGACCCCGGCGGCGGCCATGACCAGACCCTGCCGGTTCTCCACGATCCGCAGCGTGCCGCGCCGGGCCACCACGCGGACCGTCTCCGCGTCGATCGCGGCCTCCCGGTCGGCCGCCTGCATGATCCGGCCCTCCGCCTTCGAGACGATCTTGGAGGTGACGATCAGCACGTCCCCGTCGGCCAGGCCCGGCTCGGCCGCGGCGATCAGCTTGGCGATGTCGTCGCCCGGCTGCACCTCCGGGATGCCGGACAGGGCCCAGACCCGGTACCCGGGCCGCTCGGCCGGCCCGGCGGACGCGGTTTCGCTCACGCGCCCCGCACCTCCTCGGCCAGTGCGAGCGCCTCCCGTGCCATCTGCGCGGTCGCGTCCACGTCGGTCATCATCAGCGGGACGGCCCGGCAGCGGATGCCGTCCGCCTCGACCCGTCCGACCGCGCCCGCGTCGACGGTGTCGACCAGCCAGCCGTCCAGCAGCCCCGAGCCGTAGTGCTCGGCGACCGCGGCGGCCGTGGACTCCACGCCGACGGCGGCGAGCACCTTGTCGGCCATGCCGCGCACGGGCGCGTCCCCGACGATCGGGGAGAGGCCGACCACCGGCACGCCCGCCTCGGCGATGGCCTCGCGGATGCCGGGCACGGCGAGGATGGTGCCGATGGACACGACCGGGTTGGACGGCGGGAAGAGGATGACGTCCGCCTCGGCGATGGCCTCCAGCACGCCCGGGGCCGGCTTGGCCTGCTCGGCGCCGACCGGGACGATCGCCTCCGCCGGGACGGAGGCGCGCAGCCTCACCCAGTACTCCTGGAAGTGGACCGCCCTGCGCTCACCGTCCAGGTCGACGGCCACGTGCGTCTCGACGCGGTCGTCGGACATCGGGATCAGGCGCACGCCCGGCTTCCAGCGGTCGCACAGCGCCTCGGTGACCGCGCTCAGCGGATAACCGGCGCCCAGCATCTGCGTCCGCACGATGTGCGTGGCGAAATCCCGGTCCCCCAGCCCGAACCACTCCGGGCCCACGCCGTAGGCCGCCAGCTCCTCCTTGAGGTGGAAGGTCTCGTCGCTCCGCCCCCAGCCCTGCTCCTCGTTGATGCCGCCGCCCAGCGTGTACATCACCGTGTCGAGGTCCGGGCAGACCTTCAGCCCGAAGAGGTGGATGTCGTCGCCGGTGTTGCCGATGACCGTGATGTCCGCGTCCGGCGCGGCCCGCTTCAGACCGCGCAGGAACCGGGCACCGCCGATGCCGCCTGCCAGAACCACAATGCGCATGGGCCCAGTCTTGCAGGCGGGTCCGACAACGCGTCAGACGACCACCGGACGCGCTTCGCAGTGCGGGGAGGAGTGCATCGGCATCTGGGTCAGCCCGGGGTGGTACACGTGCAGGCTGACCGCCGGCTCCAGCGCGTCGTTCACCACCTCGTGGACGTACCCCGGCGCGAACACCCGCTGCGCGCCCGCCGCCAGCGCGCGCGTGCCGCGCTCGGTGCGCTCGGTGAGGGTGCCCTCCAGGACGGTGAGCACGCCGGACGAGGGCCCGTGGTCGTGCGGTCCGCTGCCCTGGCCGGGGACCCAGGACAGCAGCCACACCTCGTAGCCGGGTCCGGTGCGCAGCCGGTGGTACCAGCGGGTGGTGGCGTCGTAGCGGACGAGGTGCGCCCACTGGCCGCGGTCGGCGGCGATCGAGCGGGCGAGGCCCACGAACTCGGAGACGGTGGCCGGGTGCTCGCGCGGCGGCTGGAGCAGGTGCGGGACTTCGAGGATGTCGCCGGCGATCTGGAGGTCGTTGTCGCTGTTCATCGGGGTTCGGTGGTCCTCGGTGAAGAGTGGGGGGCTGGAGCTGGGGGTGTGGGGCCACGGGGCGTGGAGCCGGGGTGACGCGTACGGTCCGCCCGGGTCACGGGCGGGCGGGGTGCCCTGGATGAGGGGTCACGCGGCGGGAGACGCGGCCGAGCCGGGATGGACTCGGGAACAGCCGGAGCGGGCTCGGCTCAACAGCTGGAACAGCAACAACAGCTACAGCGCGCGCGGGCGGCACCGAGGGACCCGGCGGTGCGGGTCGAGGTGGGCGCCAAGTTCGCGAGCATGCCCACTAGGACATCGGCTCACACCCGCACTGTCAACTCGGTGCCCGGTATGTGGGACATGTTTCACCTCATCCGGTTCACCTGGAAGGTGAAAGGTTTGCTCACCGGGAAGCCGGGACACATGGGGCACATCCGAGCGCTTGAGGCTCGCGGAACGGGATCGAACACGGAGGCGTCCTTCTGCGTACAGAGATCTGTACGGGGTTGCGGTCGTCCCCGTGGGTCCGGCTGCGTGTCAAGGTTTATGGCGATTTGAACACTTTCCGCACGGCCTTGGTTCCGCAGAGTGAATAACGGACCCAATAGCAGATCTCGGCTTGACTCGCCCGGAGCAGCACACTTGTAATTTCACTCGTGTCGTTCAGCCGCCATCGGTAACGGCTTACGCACGGGGACGCGAAAGACAGACGAGGGGCGCACATGACCGAGCTGGTGCAGCAACTGCTGGTCGACGACGCGGACGAGGAACTCGGCTGGCAGGAGCGCGCGCTGTGCGCCCAGACCGACCCCGAGTCCTTCTTCCCCGAAAAGGGCGGCTCCACCAGAGAGGCCAAGAAGGTCTGCCTCGCCTGCGAGGTCCGCTCCGAGTGCCTCGAGTACGCCCTCGCCAACGACGAGCGCTTCGGCATCTGGGGCGGACTGTCCGAGCGTGAACGCCGCCGTCTGAAGAAGGCCGCCGTCTGACCGCCGTCTGACCGCACGGACGGCCGCGAACGTCACGAACGGCCCGTCGCCCGTGGGCCGTCCGCAGGCGGCGGGCCGTCGGCGCCCGCCCGCCGCCCGGCCACCACCCCTCATCGAGGCGCTCCGCGCCGCCCCGTTTGGACTGCCGATAGTGTGGTCGCTCGTCCGAGACGCCCCGCTGTCCCCTCGACCCCCGAGAAGACGCGGGCGTCCACCGCAGTCCATCGAACCGGGGCCCGTACCTCGATGTCCGTGCACAGCCATACGGCCGCCCGAACCGGGGCCGCCACCGCTGGGTTTGACCCGACCCGCCCGCCCGAGTTCCCGCGTCATGTGGTGACCGCGGTCATCGTCTCCCACGACGGTGCCCGCTGGCTGCCCGACGCGCTCGCCGGGCTGCTCGGCCAGGAACGCCCCGTCCAGTACGCGGTGGCCGCCGACACCGGCAGCGCGGACGACTCCGCCCAGCTGCTCACCGACGCCCTCGGCGACGCGAACGTGCTGCACCTCGCCCGCCGCACCGGCTTCGGCCAGGCCGTGGAGGAGGCGAGCCGCACCGCGCCCCTCCTCACGCCCGAGGAGCTGCCGTACCTCAAGCGCCCCAGCGGCTGGGACCCCGTCACGCGCACCTGGCGCGACGACGCCTACGACCTGCCCGAACTGCCGCACGGCGAGCCCGTCCAGTGGCTGTGGCTGCTGCACGACGACTGCGCCCCCGAACCCGACGCCCTCGCCCAGCTGCTGCGCGTCGTCGACAACGAGCTCGAACTCGGCCGCGACGACGTCGCCGTCGTCGGCCCCAAGCTGCGCGGCTGGTACGACCGCCGTCAGCTGCTGGAGGTCGGCGTCTCCATCGCCAACTCCGGCCGCCGCTGGACCGGCCTGGACCGTCGCGAACAGGACCAGGGCCAGCACGACCACGTCCGCACCGTGCTGTCCGTCTCCACCGCCGGCATGCTCGTGCGCCGCGACGTGTTCGAGCAGCTCGGCGGCTTCGACCGCCGGCTGCCCCTCATGCGCGACGACGTCGACCTGTGCTGGCGCGCCCACACCGCCGGCCACCGTGTCCTGGTCGCCCCCGACGCGGTCGTCCGGCACGCCGAGGCCGCCTCCCGAGAGCGCCGCACGGTCGACTGCGCCGGCCGCACCGCCGCCTCCCCGCACAAGGTCGACAAGGCCGGCGCCGTCTACACCCTGCTCGTCAACGCCCGTACGGCCGCTCTGCCCTGGGTGCTGGTCCGGCTCGTCCTCGGCACCGTCCTGCGCACCCTCGCCTACCTCGTCGGCAAGGTCCCCGGACAGGCCGTCGACGAGATCCGCGGCCTGCTGAGCACCCTGCTGCGGCCCGAGCGGATCATCGCCGCCCGCCGTCGTCGCGGCGCCGCCCGGATCGACAAGGCCGAGCTGCGCCGGCTGTTCCCGCCGCCCGGCGCCACCGTCCGGGCCACCGTGGAGCAGGTCGCGGGCAGCTTCAGCAGCGGCACGGACACCGACACCTCCTCGGCCGGCCGGCACGGCGGCGCCGTGGAGTCCGGGCCCGGCGGCGACGACGCCGAGTTCCTGGAGGTCGAGCAGTTCGCCCGGCTCAAGCGGATCGCCCGCCGGCCCGGCCCGGTGCTCTTCCTCGCGCTGCTGCTCGTCTCCGTCGTCGCCTGCCGCGCCCTGCTCGGCGGCGGCGCGCTCGCCGGCGGCGCCCTGCTGCCCGCCCCGGCCGGCGCCGGCGACCTGTGGTCCCGCTACCTGGACGCCTGGCATCCGGTGGGCGCCGGCGGTGCCCCGTCCGCGCCGCCCTACCTGGCGATCGTCGCGACCCTCGCCTCGATCCTGTTCGGCTCCACCGGGCTCGCCGTCACCGTCCTGCTGGTCTGCTCGGTGCCGCTCGCGGGCTTCACCGCCTACTTCGCCTCACGCCCCCTTGTCACCTCCCGGCTGCTGCGCGCGTGGGCGGCCGTCGTCTACGCCTTCCTGCCCGCCACCACCGGCGCCCTCGCCGGCGGCCGCATCGGCACCGCCGTCCTCGCCGTGCTGCTGCCGCTCATCGCGCGCGCGGGCATCGCCGCGAGCGGCCTGGCGAGCCGCACCGGCGCCCGCGGCAGCTGGCGCGCCACCTGGGCGTACGCACTGCTGCTGACCCTCACCACCGCGTTCACGCCGGTCGTCTGGCCCATCGCGCTGCTGCTCGGCCTCGGCGTCCTGGTGCTGCGCCGCCGCGACCTCCTCGCCCACGGCCTGCGCTTCCTCGCCCAGCTCGGCACCCCGCTGCTGGTCCTCGCGCCCTGGTCGCTGACCCTCCTGCCGACCGGCTTCTTCCAGGAGGCCGGCCTGGAGTACGGCCCCTCGGCCGCCTCCGCGCTCGACCTGCTCGGCGCCTCCCCGGGCGGCCCCGGCACCGTCGACGGCCTGATGCTCCTCGGCATCGTGCTCGCCGCGCTCGCCGCCCTGCTGCGTTCCCAACGGCAGCTCGGCATCCGCACCGCGTGGGCCGTCGCCCTGGTCGGCCTCGTCTTCGCGGTGCTGTCCAACAAGTCCGCGTGGGCCGGACCGGCCACCCTGGTCTACGGCATCGCCCTGCTGGCCGCCGCCGCCCTCGGCGCCGACGGCGCACGCGCACGCGTGGCCGAGCAGAGCTTCGGCTGGCGCCAGCCCGTCGCCGCCCTGATCGCCTTCGCCTCGGCCGCCGGCCCGCTGCTCATCGCCGCCGGCTGGATGCTCGGCGGCGCCGACGGCCCCCTGGAGCGCCGCGACCCGGCCCAGGTGCCCGCGTTCGTCGCCGAGGACTCCACCGGCGGCGACCAGGCCCGCACCCTGGTCCTCGACAGCGACTCCGCCGCGCGCGTGCGCTACACCCTGGTCCGCGGCTCGGGCGTCCGCATGGGCGACGCCGAACTCGCCGCCGCCGACGGCGAGAACACCCGCCTGGACAAGACCGTCGCCAACCTGGTCGCCGGCTCCGGCGCCGACCAGGCCGACGAACTCGGCGGCTTCGCCGTGCGCTACGTCCTCGTCCACAAGGGCGCCCCCCGCGACATCACCCGGATCCTCGACGCCACCCCCGGTCTGTCCCGGCTCAGCCAGCAGAAGGGCAACGCCCTGTGGCGCGTCGACCAGGACGTCGCCCGCGCGGCCATCGTGCCCGCCTCCGGCTCGGGCAAGGCCCGGACGGTCCCCTCGGGACCGGTGGAGATCCACACGACGATCCCCGCCGGCTCCGGCAGCCGCCTCCTGCGCCTCGCCGACAGCGCCACCGACGGCTGGACGGCCACCCTCGACGGCAAGCCGCTCACCCGCACCACGGTCGACGGCTGGGCCCAGGGCTTCCGACTCCCCGCCGCGGGCGGCCGGCTGGACGTCACCTACGACCCCCCGGTCACCCGTACCGCCTGGCTCTGGACGCAGGGCGCGCTCGCCCTCGTCCTCGTCGTCCTCGCCCTGCCCGGCCGCCGCCGCGACGTCGACGACGACCTGCCCGAGGAACAGCCGGTGCCCGCCCAGGCCACCGCCGGCGAGGGCCGCCGCGCCCGCCGCCTGCGCGCCCAGGCCGAGGAAGCCGCCGCCGCGGACGCCCCGGCCGAGGACCCCTCCGCCGCACCCCCGCAGCCCGGGCAGCCCCCGACGGCGGTACCGCACCAGCAGTCGTACGACGCGGGGGCCCCGCCGGTCGAGGGGAGCCGGGACTGGGAGAGGGACCCGGCCACCTACGGGAATGCCGGTTACGACACGGACCCGTACCGGACCGCGAGCGGCTACGACCAGCAGCCGTACCAACACCCCGACCCCTACCAGCCGGCCCCGTACGACCCGTACGCCTACGGCGGCAGCGCCGACCAGACGCCGTACGACCCGGCCGCCTACCAGCAGCAGGGCTACGACCCGGCCTACGACGCCACCCAACAGGGCTACGACCCGTCCCAGCAGCCCTACGACCAGGGCCGACAGGGCTACGACCCCGCCCAGCAGGGCTACGACCCGGCCCAGCAGGGCTACGACCAGCACCAGCAGGGCTACGACCCGGCCCAGCACCCCCACGGCACCGGCAGCCAGCGCCCCGACGGGAGCCAGCAGTGAACCGCACGACCCTGTCCCTGATCGCCGGTACGACCGCGCTGGCCGCCGTCACCGCGTTCGCCGCGTTCGACCCGCCGTCCGCGTCCGGCGCCGCCGCCCCCCGGGCAGCCGCCCACCTGCCCGTGGAGCGCACCGGCCTGCTGTGCCCGGCGCCGAGCATGTCGGACATCGCGGACACGGCGTACACGTCGTTCACACCGGCCACCAAGGGCGCCGCGAGCAGCGGCAAGGCCCGGCTCCAGGCGGCGGCAGGGCAGTCGGACGACACCGGCGGCAAGGGGAGCAAGGGCGGCAAGGGCGCCGCGAAGAAGGCCGACGCACCGGTGCTCGACCCGAAGGCACCGGGCACTCCGGCCACCGGCGAGACCTCCGGCGCGGAGACGCCCGCGCTGATCGGCACGGCGGACGGCGGGTTCGCGCCGGGCTGGACCGTCCAGGAGACCACCGAGGTCGCCGCCGGCACCGGCCGTGGCCTGCTGGGCGTCAACTGCACCGGGGCGGACACCGAGTTCTGGTTCCCGGGCGCCAGTACGGCCGCCGGCAGCACCGACTACGTCCATCTGACCAACCCCGACGACTCCGCCGCCGTGGTCGACATCGAGCTGTACGGCAAGGACGGGGCGATCAAGTCCCCGCTGGGCGAGAACCTCACCGTCGACGCGCACGCGAGCGAGCCGATCCTGCTCTCCACCCTCACCGAGGAGCGGCAGGCCGGCCTGACCGTGCACGTCAGCGTGCGCAGCGGGCGGGTCGGCGCGGCCGTGCAGGCCCTGGACGACAAGGCGGGCGGCGACTGGCTGGCCGCCGCCGCGGACCCGGCCGGCAGCCTGGTCCTGCCCGGCATCCCGAAGGACGCCACCGACGTCCGCCTCACCGCCTTCACGCCCGGCGACGACGACGCCGACCTGAAGATCCGCCTGGCCTCGCCCGACGGCCTGATCACCCCGGCCGGGAACGAGACCCTGCACGTGAAGTCCGGCATGTCGACGACGGCCGACCTCGGCGACGTCACCCGGGGCGAGGCCGGCTCCCTGGTCCTGACGCCCACCGACGGGACGGTCCCGGTCGTCGCGGCCCTCCAGGTCGTCCGCGGCAAGGGCGACAAGAAGGAGACGGCGTTCATCCCGGCCACGGCCGCCGTCGGTACGCGCGCGACCTCGGCCGACAACAGCGCCAAGGGCACCACACTCGCCCTGACCGCCCCCACCGGCACGGCCACGGTCAAGGTCACCGCCTCGGCCGGCAGCGAGGGGGGAACCCCGGTCACGAAGACCTACACCCTCAAGTCCGGCACCACCCAGAACATCGACGCTCCCGTCCCGGCAGGCCTGAAGGGCACCTACGCCCTCACCGTCGAACCCCTCTCAGGCGCCCCCGTCTACGCCTCCCGCACCCTCGCCGCCACCGAGGGAGGCGTCCCCGCCTTCACCGTCCAGTCCCTCCCGAACGACCACGGCACGGTGTCGGTGCCGCGGACGGAACAGGACCTGTCGATACTCCAGAACTAGCGCACCCACACCCCCCGGCGGCCCGCACCGCGGCAACGACGACCCACGCAACCGCCGGGCCCGCGCGACCACGGGCAGTCGTACCGCGAGGGACGGTGCCCACCCGGCAGCGGCCGGCCCCCTCGTGGCCGCGGGCAGCCGTGCCACCGCGGCGGCACGGGCGGGCGCAGCGGCATCCCGCCGGCGCGGACCGGCGGTCCACCCCGCGCCCGGCACCAGTACGCGATCCCACCGGGACGCGATCCGGGCCTAATCCTCCCCGTACCGAGGATCCACCGTCTCCGGCGTCAGCCCGAGCAGCTCGGCCACCTGCTCCACCACCACCTCATGCACCAGCGCGGCCCGCTCGTCGCGCCCCTTGGTCCGGATCTCCACCGGCCGCCGGTACACGACCACCCGAGCCCGCCGTCCGTCCCGCGCGGGGACGACCCCGCCGAGCGGCACCGCGTCGTCCCCCCACGTCACCTGGTCCGCCCGCCCCTCCAGCCGGGGCACCTCCAGCACCAGGAAGTCGATGTCGGCCAGCTGCGGCCACCGCCGCTCAAGACGTTCCACGGAGTCCTGCACCAGGTCCGCGAACACCTCGGCACGGCTCGCCGCGAGCGGCACCTGCGGCGGTGCGATCGGCCCCCGCATGCCCCGCCCGTGGCGGTCACGGCGACGGGGCCCGGGGCCGGCGGCACGGGGCGGTACACGGTTGTCCATCACCGACGAAGCGTAGTCCTCGCACCCTTCGCCCGTCCGGCTCCACGCGGCAACCGGCCCAACGCCCCCCTGCCGCAGGATGACCATTCCAGCCAAGGTCTGGCTCGTTTCCGTAACTCTCCAAGACCACCGAACTCAAGCCATTTGACGGTGTTTGTACCGGCTCATGACCGGACGCGGTGCCGCCCGACCCCCGCCTCAACCTCGTCCATGCAGGTCAGCAGGGGCCACTCGAAAGGGTGTGTGGGGCGTTTCACAGCCCGACACGGTGGAGTGACCTGGTGGAGAGTCGTCGCGGCCCGCTCAAGAGTGCGGTACCGTCCAACGTCGTGAGCCCTGTACGTCGCTGTTCGCGCACCGCCTGCGGCCGACCCGCCGTCGCGACGCTGACGTACGTCTACGCCGACTCGACCGCGGTCCTCGGCCCGCTCGCCACCTACGCCGAACCCCACTGCTACGACCTGTGCGCCGAGCACTCCGAGCGCCTCACCGCGCCGCGCGGCTGGGAGGTCGTACGCCTCCTCGACGGCTCCGCGCCCGCACGGCCCAGCGGGGACGACCTGGAAGCGCTCGCCAACGCCGTCCGCGAGGCGGCCCGTCCGCAGGAGCGCGCGGCGGAGGCCGGCGGCGGCGGTGGCCGTGCCGCGGACCCCATGGAGGTCGCCCGCCGCGGCCACCTGAGGGTCCTGCGCTCCCCGGACAACTGACCACGACCCCGCACCACCCCCGCCAGGCGTGACGATTCGCCTCCCGCGGGCGTTACGGCTGAGGGCCCGCCGAGGCATCAGCCGAGGGGCCGGCAGACGGGTCCGCGGAAGACGTCCGCTGGTGTCCGCGCACCCCCGCTTACCCCGGACGGGTAGTTTGTGGGCACCCATAGGACTTCAGGAGGGTTGGCCGTGACTGCTGATCTGTCGCAGATCGTGAAGGCGTACGACGTGCGCGGAGTGGTCCCGGACCACTGGGACGAGGCACTGGCCGGACTCTTCGGCGCCGCCTTCGCGGAGGTGACGGAAGCGTCGGCCATCGTCGTCGGCCACGACATGCGGCCCTCGTCCCCCGGCCTCTCCCGCGCCTTCGCGCGCGGCGCCGCCGACCGCGGTGCGGACGTCACCGAGATCGGCCTGTGCTCCACGGACCAGCTGTACTACGCCTCCGGCGCGCTGGACCTCCCGGGCGCGATGTTCACCGCCTCCCACAACCCGGCCCGGTACAACGGGATCAAGCTGTGCCGCGCCGGCGCCGCCCCCGTCGGCCAGGACACCGGCCTCGCGCAGATCCGCGAGCTCACCGAGCGCTGGCTGGCGGAGGGCGCCCCGGAACCCGTGGAGCGGCCGGGAACCCTCTCCGCGCGCGAGACGTTGGAGGACTACGCGGCGCACCTCCGCTCCCTCGTCGACCTCACCGCCATCCGCCCCCTGAAGGTCGTGGTCGACGCCGGCAACGGCATGGGCGGCCACACGGTCCCGTCCGTCTTCGCCGGCCTGCCCCTGACGCTCGTCCCGATGTACTTCGAACTGGACGGCACCTTCCCCAACCACGAGGCCAACCCGCTCGACCCGGCCAACCTCGTGGACCTGAGCAAGCGGGTCCCGGCCGAGGGCGCCGACCTCGGCATCGCGTTCGACGGCGACGCCGACCGCTGCTTCGTCGTGGACCAGAACGGCGACCCCGTCTCCCCGTCCGCGATCACCGCGCTGGTCGCCGCCCGTGAACTCGCCCGCCACGGCGGCAAGGGCACGGTCATCCACAACCTGATCACGTCCCGCACGGTCCCGGAGGTGGTGAAGGAGAACGGCGGCACCCCCGTCCGCACCCGAGTCGGCCACTCCTTCATCAAGGCGGAGATGGCCCGCACCGGCGCCATCTTCGGCGGCGAGCACTCGGCCCACTACTACTTCAAGGACTTCTGGAACGCCGACACGGGCATGCTGGCCGCCCTGCACGTCCTCGCCGCCCTCGGCGGCCAGGAGGGCCCGCTGTCCGCCCTGGTCGCGCAGTACGACCGCTACGCCGGCTCCGGCGAGATCAACTCCACCGTCGCCGACCAGGCCGCCCGCCTCGCCGCGATCCGCACCGCGTACGAGGGCCGTGCCGACGTCACCCTGGACGACCTCGACGGCCTCACGGTCGCCGCGGCCGACTGGTGGTTCAACGTCCGCCCGTCCAACACCGAGCCGCTCCTGCGCCTGAACGCCGAGGCCAGGGACGAGGCCACCATGACGAAGATCCGCGACGAGGCGCTGGCGATCATCAGGGGCTGAGCGGCCTGCCCATCAGCGGTAACCTGACCAGGCGTATCCACGAAGACACCACCGCCCTCCGAAGGGACACCCCATGGCGCTCGAAGCCGGCCTCCTGGAGATCCTCGCCTGCCCGGCCTGCCACGCCCCCCTGAAGGAGCAGGACACCGAGCTGATCTGCACGGGCCGGGACTGCGGCCTCGCCTACCCGGTGCGCGACGGCATCCCCGTCCTGCTGGTGGACGAGGCCCGCCGCCCCGAGTGACCGGGCCCTCCCTCGTAGCACCCCAGGATCCCCGGCGACCGGAGGCTGCCCGCCCATGCTGGACGAATCGCTGCTCGACACCCCGGAGGGCCTCGCCGAGGCCGACCGCCGAGGTCTGCTGCGCGGCGCGGCGGAGGCCGGCGCCCGCGTCCGCACCGCCGTCCGGCACGCAGCCGAGGCCGGCGTCGGCACCCTGAAGCCCGACGGCCGCCCCCGCGCGGTCCTGATCGCGGGCCCCGGTGCCGCCGCCACCCACACCGCCGACCTCCTCGGCACCCTGGCCGGCCCCGGCAGCCCCGTCGTCCGGCTCGCCCCCACCGGCGTCGCCCCGGCCGCGGGCGCCCTGCGCTGGGAGCTTCCGGGCTGGGCCGGTTCCGTGGACCTGCTGCTGATCGCCACCCCGGACGGCGCCGAACCGAGCCTGTCCCTCCTTGCCGAGCAGGCCTACCGCCGCGGCTGCACGGTCGTCGCCGTGGCCCCGCCCCGCACCCCGCTCGCCGAGGCGGTCGCTGGCGCGCACGGCCTGTTCGTACCGATGGCGACGGCACCGTACGACCAGGAGGAACCGCTCGCAGCGTCCTCGCCGGGCGTCTTCTGGGCGCTGCTGACCCCGCTGCTCGCGCTCCTGGACCGGATCGGCCTGATCACCGCTCCGCCGGACGCCCTGGAGAAGGCCGCCGACCGCCTGGACCACATCGCGGAGCGCTGCGGCCCCGCCATCGCCACCTACGGCAACCCGGCGAAGACCCTCGCCGCCGAACTCGCCGACGCGCTCCCCGTGGTGTGGACGGAGGGCACCTCGGCCGGGCCGGCGGGCCGCCGCTTCGCCGCCGCCCTCGCCGAACTCGCCGGCCGCCCCGCCCTGGTCGCCGAACTCCCCGAGGCGCTCGCCGCGCACAACGCCCTGCTGGCCGGCCCGCTCGCCGCCAGCGCCGACCCGGACGACTTCTTCCGCGACCGCGTGGAGGAGCCGCCCGCACTGCACGCGCGCGTGGTGCTGCTCCGCGACCGTCCGATCAGCGGCCTCACCGCCGCCACGGCCGCCCGGGACGTCGCCCTCAGCCACGACACGCCGGTCAGCGAACTCGAACCGGAGGAGGGCGGCGAGCTGGAGACCCTCGCGGAACTGATCGCCGTCACGGATTTCGCCGCCGTTTACCTGGCGCTCGCCTCCGGGTCCTGATCCAGGGGGTTTCGTTTGGATCAGGCCGGATCAGGCCGCGGCGCCCGGTGCGGGCACCGCACGGCGGGGGACCACCGGCGCACCCGGGCGCACCCGGGTGGTCCGACAACGCGGCGACACGCCGTGCCGGGCCTCGCGGACCCGGGCTGACCCCACGAAGCCCCACAGCTCCGGGCCGGATCACCCGGGCCCGCCACCGGCGCCCCGAGAGGCCCGGCCGCCGGCGCCGGCCGCGCAGCGTACGTACGGAGACAGAGAAGACACATGGACCTCCTCGACAACACCATCCGCCCCTACGCCTGGGGTTCTCCCACCGCCATCCCGCACCTCCTCGGCGTGGAGCCGACCGGCGAACCCCAGGCGGAGATGTGGATGGGCGCCCACCCCGGTGCCCCGTCGCGCACCGCGCGCGGAACCCTCGTCGAGGTCATCCAGGCCGACCCGGAGCGCGAGCTGGGCTCCCGCGCGGTCGCCAGGTTCGGCCCCCGTCTGCCGTTCCTGCTCAAGATCCTCGCCGCCGGGGCGCCCCTGTCCCTCCAGGTCCACCCCGACCTGGAGCAGGCCAGGGCGGGCCACGCCGACGAGGAGCGGCGCGGCATCCCGCTCGACGCCCCGCACCGCAACTACAAGGACGCCAACCACAAGCCCGAGCTGATTTGCGCGCTCACCGAGTTCGACGGCCTGTGCGGCTTCCGCGACCCCGTCCAGGCCGCCGGCCTGCTCGACGGACTCGGCGTGGACTCCCTCAAGCCCTACGTCGACCTGCTGCACGCCCACCCCGAGGACGCGGCCCTGCGCGAGGTCCTCACCGCGATCCTCGGCGCCGACCGCGAGGAGACGGCCCACACGGTCGCCGAGGCCACCGCCGCCTGCACCCGCCTCGGCGGCGCCTACGCCCCCTACGCCGACATCGCCCACCACTACCCCGGCGACCCCGGCGTCATCGCGGCCATGCTGCTCAACCACGTCCGGCTTCAGCCCGGCGAGGCCCTGTTCCTCGGCGCGGGCATCCCGCACGCCTACCTCAGCGGTCTCGGCGTCGAGATCATGGCCAACTCCGACAACGTCCTGCGCTGCGGCCTGACCCCGAAGCACGTCGACGTCCCCGAGCTCCTGCGCATCGTGCGCTTCGAGCCGAGCGACCCGGGCGTACTGCGCCCCGAGGCCTCCCCGGAGGGCGAGGAGGTCTACGAGACGCCGGTCGACGAGTTCCGGCTCTCCCGGTACGTCCTGCCCGAGGGCGGCGCCGCCCACGACCTCACCAGGGACGCCCCGCAGATCCTGCTCTGCACGGCCGGCACCGTTCGGGCCGGCGAGCACGAACTGGACCCCGGCCGGTCGGTCTTCGTCCCGGCCGGCGAGACGGCGGAGATCACGGGCACGGGCACGGTCTTCCGCGCCACCGTGATCGTATGACCGGGGTTGTGGATACCTGACACGGCGAGTCCCGGCCGGGCTGCAAGAATGGCCCACCGGCAAAGGCCGGGCAAAGCCGGGCACACGCCTGGACGGACGGATCAGGGCCAGGCCGACAGAGGCGAAGGGACAACGCGGACACATGAGCGCGTCAGGCGGTACCAGGGCGATCGTGGCGGCACTCGGAGCCAATCTCGCGATCGCGGCATCGAAGTTCGTGGCGTTCGCGTTCAGCGGCTCCTCCTCGATGCTCGCCGAGGGCGTCCACTCGCTCGCCGACTCCGGCAACCAGTTCCTGCTGCTCGTCGGCGGCAAGAAGGCGCAGCGCCAGGCAACCCCGCAGCACCCGTTCGGCTACGGCCGCGAGCGGTTCATCTACGCCTTCCTCGTCTCGATCGTGCTCTTCTCCATCGGCGGCATGTTCGCCGTCTACGAGGGCTACGAGAAGATCCGCCACCCGCACGACCTGCACAACTGGTACTGGCCGGTCGGCGTCCTCGTCTTCGCGATCCTCGCCGAGGGCTTCTCCTTCCGCACGGCCATCAAGGAGTCCAACGAACTGCGCGGCAAGCTCTCCTGGAAGGAGTTCATCCGCCGCGCCAAGGCCCCCGAGCTGCCCGTCGTCCTCCTGGAGGACTTCGGCGCGCTCATCGGTCTGGTCCTCGCCCTCGGCGGCGTCGGCCTCTCCCTGCTCACCGGCAACGGCGTCTGGGACGGCATCGGCACCCTCTGCATCGGTGTCCTGCTCGTCCTGATCGCCCTGGTCCTCGCCGCCGAGACCAAGTCGCTGCTGCTCGGCGAGGCCGCCGGCGTCGAGGACGTCAGGAAGATCGAGGGCGCGATCGTAGACGGCGACACGGTCACCCGCGTCATCCACATGCGCACGCTGCACCTCGGCCCGGAGGAACTGCTGGTCGCCGCCAAGATCGCCGTCCGGCACGACGACACGGCCACCCAGGTCGCGAACGCCATCGACGCCGCCGAGACCCGCATCCGCACGGCTGTCCCCATCGCCCGCGTCATCTACCTGGAGCCGGACATCTACAGCGAGGCCGAGGCCGCCAAGGGCCCCGACCCGGAGGCCACCCCGGGGGGCCCCACCCCGCACCCCGCCGGCCACTGACGTCGACGTCCGGCAGGCGGCACGGGCCGGGGCGCCTCAGACAGGGTGCACGGGCCGGGGCGCCTCAGACAGGGTGCACGGGCCGGGGCACCGGCGGCACCGCCGCCGCCCTCCGCCGCCGTACCACCAGGGAACCGATCCCCAGGCCGGCGCCGGTGAGGACCAGCACCCCGCCGGCGAGCATGGCCGTACCCAACAGCGCCGGGCCCGTTCGGTCGTCCGTCACCCGGCCCCGCACGGCGCCCACGGGGACGGTCCCGCCGTGGTCCCCGGCGAAGAAACGGGAGTCCATCGAGTCCGACCGGTGGTCGCCCAGCAGGAAGAGCCGGCCCCGCGGCACCGTCACGTCGTACGGCCGGTGCACACCGTCGGGGTCGCCGCCGTAGACGTAGGGCTCCGTGACCGGCTCGCCGTTCACGGTGACCCGCTCCTCGGTGCCGACGGTCGTACAGCACGCCACGCGGTCGCCGCCCACGCCGATCACCCGCTGCATCAGGACACCGCCGGACCGGTAGCGCCCCGGCATCGAGAACATCACGACGTCACCGCGCCGCACCTCGCTCCCGTCCGACCGCTCCCAGACGATTCGGTCACCCCGCTGGTACGTCGGCTCCATGCTCCGGCTCGGCAGAATGCCCGTGCCGTACGCGCCGCGCCCGTACAGAAAGGCACCGCCGGCCGCCACGACACCCAGCAGCCCCACCACGAGCGCCGCGATCCCCAGTCCCCGCCCTCTGCCCGCCATACCCCTCCCTCCCCACGCGGCCCGGCCGCGGCGGGAAGCATATCCGCCGCCCGCGACGACCCGTGCGTCCCGCCCCGCCATGAGGAACAGCCCCCACCCGGAGGAGCGGTCGCCCGGGGCCCCTGCGGGCTGACCAGCGGCCCGCACGGAATCCGTCGGCCAAGGGGCGGTCCAGCGGGTCAGTGCCGGAGGCGGTCGCGCAGACGCGGCGCGTCAGTCCCGCCGGGGCCACCCGCGGCGGGCGGCCCCGGCCGGACCGGTCACGTCGGTCTCCTCACGTTTCGTCGTCCGGAGGTGTCGTCCCGGACACCCCGCGAGCGGAACCGGAACTCCCGGCCCCCTGCATCCTGCACCACCCCACCTCCGCCTCAAGGACGCAAAGTCCCTGTTCAGCCCGTTCCGTCGGCACCGACTCCACGGTTTCCGCGCAACCACCGCGCCCCGAGCCCGACCCCCGGACGGCCTGAAATACGACCCCGCGAATGCCCAGACGGACTGGGGCCCGACGGGCCGTCCGGTGTAGCTTGGGACGGAGCCAGACGTCGCTGCTGATGGCGGTCGGGCGGTCCCACACGGACCGGCCGAGGGAGAGAGGGCCTCCGACGGACTGCGCTGCGCGTACGTGGGCATGCCTGTGTCCTCTTTCCGGGCACCCCTGTGTCCGCCGCCGCGCAGACCAGCCGTACCCACCTCGCCCCAATCCCGAGGAGCAGCTCGTAATGACGACTGTCGACAACCGACAGGACTTCAAGGTCGCCGACCTCTCGCTGGCCGAGTTCGGCCGCAAGGAGATCACCCTCGCCGAGCACGAGATGCCCGGCCTCATGGCGATCCGCAAGGAGTACGCCGAGGCCCAGCCCCTCGCCGGCGCCCGCGTCACCGGCTCCCTGCACATGACCGTGCAGACCGCCGTGCTCATCGAGACCCTGGTCGCCCTCGGCGCTCAGGTCCGCTGGGCCTCCTGCAACATCTTCTCCACCCAGGACCACGCCGCCGCCGCCATCGCGGTCGGCCCGAACGGCACGCCCGACAACCCGCAGGGCATCCCGGTCTTCGCCTGGAAGGGCGAGACCCTGGAGGAGTACTGGTGGTGCACCGAGCAGGCGCTGACCTGGCCGGACAGCCCCACCGGCGGCCCCAACATGATCCTGGACGACGGCGGCGACGCCACCCTCCTCGTCCACAAGGGCGTCGAGTACGAGAAGGCTGGTGAGGTCCCCGCCCTGGAGACCGCCGAGTCCGACGAGCACCGCGTCATCCTCCAGCTGCTGCACCGCACCCTGGGCGAAAACCCCCAGAAGTGGACCCAGCTGGCCTCGGAGATCCGCGGTGTCACCGAGGAGACCACCACGGGTGTCCACCGCCTGTACGAGATGCAGCGCGACGGCGTCCTCCTCTTCCCGGCGATCAACGTCAACGACGCCGTCACCAAGTCGAAGTTCGACAACAAGTACGGCTGCCGCCACTCCCTGATCGACGGCATCAACCGCGCCACCGACGTCCTGATCGGCGGCAAGACCGCCGTCGTCTGCGGCTACGGCGACGTGGGCAAGGGCTGCGCCGAGTCCCTTCGCGGCCAGGGCGCCCGGGTGATCGTCACCGAGATCGACCCGATCTGCGCCCTGCAGGCGGCGATGGACGGCTACCAGGTCACCACCCTGGACGAGGTCGTCGACAAGGCCGACATCTTCATCACCACGACCGGCAACAAGGACATCATCATGGCCTCGGACATGGCCAAGATGAAGCACCAGGCGATCGTCGGCAACATCGGTCACTTCGACAACGAGATCGACATGGCCGGTCTCGCCAAGGTGCCCGGCATCGTCAAGGACGAGGTCAAGCCGCAGGTCCACACCTGGACCTTCCCGGACGGCAAGAAGATCATCGTGCTGTCCGAGGGCCGCCTGCTGAACCTGGGCAACGCCACCGGCCACCCGTCGTTCGTGATGTCCAACTCCTTCGCGGACCAGACCCTGGCCCAGATCGAGCTGTTCACCAAGCCCGACGCGTACCCGATCGGCGTCTACACGCTGCCCAAGCACCTCGACGAGAAGGTCGCCCGCCTCCACCTGGACGCGCTCGGCGTCAAGCTCACCAAGCTCCGCCCGGAGCAGGCCGCGTACATCGGTGTGGAGGTCGACGGCCCGTTCAAGCCGGATCACTACCGCTACTGAGCCGGTGATCCCGTAGCCCCGCCTGCCGGGGGAGCGCGCCGGTGCACCGACGCATCCCCTGGCGGCAGGCCCTCCGAGGCAGGCCCCCGCACCCCCGTGCCGGGGGCCTGCCCCTTCGGCTCTCCGCCCCAGATTTTCCGGCCCCGATCAGGATCGTGGGTCCCGAACCCAGGGCATCGGGCCCCGAACCCGGGGCTTCCGGCCGGACCAGCCCGTCACGACCCAGGACCCCCATGCCCCGCGGCCGCTATTCGCTCCATGATCCGCACGATCACACCCCCCTCGGAGAAGAACACTTCCAGTGCGCCCCCGGCCCGTCCGGCTGGCGCTATGTCTCCCGGGTGACCGGCACCGCCGGCGATCACCGCGGCTCGGTCGACCTCGCACTGGACGACCTCGGCCGCCCCATCCGCCTCGAACTCCACGCGGGTGACTGGCAGGTGCGCGGCGCCGCTCTCGACGGCGTCACCTGGGTCCGCACCGACCCCACCGGCACCCATGCCACCGAAGGCAATGTGCGCGCCCACGCCTTCACGGGCACGTCCCCCGCGTTCCTCGTCGCCACCGCCCGGCTCCTGCGCCTCACCCCCTCCTCCGCGACCCGCGTACGCCTCGTGGCCTTCACCGACCCCGTCCTCGCCCCCCGCACCGTGGACCAGTCCTGGGCTCTGGTGAACAGCGAAGCACACGCCACTGACAACGCCCCCCTGACCGTGGACGAATACCAGGTCACAGCCCTGGACACGGGCGAGCAGCACACCGTCCACATCACCGGGGACGTCGTCCTGGCCGCGCCCGGGATCGAGCTGGAGGACCTGGAGTCATCACCGTCCCGGTTCGACTGAGCCGGGCACCTTCGGCGCCCCGCTCCCTGCGGTCTCCTCGGCCCCCCGGCCCGCTCAGGCCGGCACCCTGCACCACCGCGACCGCGAGCACGGCCGGCTGCGCCGCGGGCTCCCCTGACCCCGGTCCGCGCTACGCCGGCGGCGCGAACCCCGTGGCCGGCCGCTCGGCCCGCGGCTCGTCACCCGGCGTGGGCGGGGCAGGAAGAGGCGCCCCCGGAGCCCGGTCCCGGGGTGGGCTGGGGACGGGAGCCGCCGGAACGGAACCCAGGGGAGGGTGGAAGGCCGAGGGCTGGGAGGCGGCAGGAGGCTGGTCCGACGCGGGAGCCTGAGAGGCGAGACCCGCCCGGGCAAAGCCGCCGAACGCGCCCCCGCCGTGACCGAAGGCCTGCCGGGCGTCGCGGGACTGGCGCTCATGCACCACGGCCGCCAGAAAGACGGCCGGGGGCAGATCCCGGGGCACCGGCGCCCCCGTACGCCCCGCGAGATCGACCGCGAGCCGCTGGGCCATCCCCGCCGCGACCCGCGGATCCAGCTGCTGCATCCGGATCAGGTACTGCCGGACGGCGAGCCACAGCCCGTCCGGCACCGCAGACAGGTCCAGTTCGGCGAACCGCCCCGCGAGCCAGGGCGGCGGAGGCGGCACGAAGCCGGTCCGCCCGGCCGGTATCCGCTCGCGCACGACCAGCGTGCCCGCGAACACGTCCCCGAGCCGCCGACCCCGCGCCGAGACCAGGGAAGCGATGCAGGCCACCACCCCGAACGTCATCAGGATCTCGACCACCCCGAGCGCGCCTCGCACCAGCGCGTGCCGGAAGCGGATCGGCCCCCCGTCGTCCCGCACCACGCGCAGCCCGAACGCCAGCTTCCCCAGCGAACGCCCGTGACTGAGCGTCTCGACGGCTACGGGCCCGCCCACCAGCACGAGCAGAAACGCTGCGATGGACAGCGCCACCTGCGCGGCCTCGTCCAGTGAGGCCGTCGACGCCACCAGCACCACGATCACAACGATGTACGCGACCACCGCCACCGCCAGGTCGAGCAGCACGGCCAGCGCCCTGCTCGGCAGCTTCGCGGGCCGCAGTTCGAGCGCCACCGCCTCGCCGGTCACCAGCTCACTCACGCCCGCCGTCCTTCCCTGGTCCCCTGAACCGCAAGTCTGCCAAGCTGTCGGCGCATCGCGCCGCAGTACGACAAGCTGACAGCAACGACGAGCATCCACGACGACCGCGACGGGCCGTGGAGGAGCAGCCGAGGAGCAGGCAGACCCGATGGACCTGGACGTCTTCGTCTCCGTACACCGAGCCGAATGGGACCGGCTCGACGCGCTGCTCCGCCGTCGGCGCCGGCTCACCGGTGCGGAAGCGGACGAACTCGTCGCCCTCTACCAGCGCACCGCCACCCACCTTTCCCTCGTCCAGTCCAGCGCACCCGACCCGCAACTGACGGGACGGCTCAGCCCGCTCGTGGCACGCGCGCGGAGCGCCGTCGCCGGCACGCGCCGCGCCTCGTGGCGTGACGTCACCCGCTTCCTGAGCCAGGGCTTCCCGGCAGCCGTCTACCGCGCCCGCCACTGGTGGGTGCCCACGGCACTCGTCTCCACCGCCGTCGCCGTCCTCCTGGGCTGGTGGATCGGCACGCACCCGGAGGTGCAGTCGTCCATCGCGGCCTCCGGCCGGCTGCGCGACCTGACCCGCCCCGGCGGCGAGTACGAGACCTACTACTCCAGCCACCCCGCAGCCGCCTTCGCCGCCCAGGTGTGGACGAACAACGCTCAGGCGGCGGCGATGTGCCTGGTCCTGGGCGTCTTCCTGGGACTGCCCGTCCTGTGGATCCTCTTCCAGAACATGCTCAACCTGGGTGTCGGCTTCGGCCTCATGTCCTCGGCCGGCCGCCTGGACACCTTCCTCGGCCTGGTGCTCCCGCACGGCCTGCTCGAACTGACCGCGGTCTTCGTCGCCGCCGGCACCGGTCTGCGCCTCGGCTGGACCCTGATCGACCCCGGCCCCCGCAGTCGGCGCACCGCACTCGCGGAGGAAGGGCGGGCCGCCGTCGGCATGGCGATCGGGCTCGCCCTGGTCCTGTTCGTCTCCGGCGCCATCGAAGGCTTCGTCACCCCCTCCGGCCTGCCCACCTGGGCACGCATCGGTATCGGGATCGCGGCCGAGCTGGCCTTCCTGACGTACGTCTACGTCCTGGGCGGTCGCGCGGCACGCGCAGGCGAGACGGGCGATCTCGAAGCGACGGACCGCAGCGCCTCCGTCCCCACGGCCGCCTGACGCCCCGCCGGATGTGCACCCGGCCCCTGTGAACTGCTAGTCTCCTCTCCGCCCCGCGAGAGCCGTTGACACGGAGGGAGTGGGGAGGTAGATTCAAACAGTTGCCCGGAGTTGGACACGTCCCCCCGGCAGCCGTTAGAATCCAATCGCTTCTTCAAGAAGGTCGTGAACGACGTCTTGAGAGGCACTCCCGATTACTCAGAAATGAGCGGCCGTTCAAAACGGTCGAGAACTTCTGATAAAGTCGGAAACGCCGGAAAGGGAAACGCGAGAGCGGGAACCTGGAAAGCACCGAGGAAATCGGATCGAGAAAAGATCTGATAGAGTCGGAAACGCAAGACCGAAGGGAAGCGCCCGGAGGAAAGCCCGAGAGGGTGAGTACAAAGGAGGCGACCGTTCCTTGAGAACTCAACAGCGTGCCAAAAATCAACGCCAGATATGTTGATACCCCGTCTCCGGCATCTGCCGGGACGAGGTTCTTTTGAAAAAACACAGCGAGGACGCTGTGTGCGAGAGGACTATTCCTCCTCTCGCACCGCTCTCGTGGTGTTCATCCCGATTACGGGAAAACATTCACGGAGAGTTTGATCCTGGCTCAGGACGAACGCTGGCGGCGTGCTTAACACATGCAAGTCGAACGATGAACCACTTCGGTGGGGATTAGTGGCGAACGGGTGAGTAACACGTGGGCAATCTGCCCTTCACTCTGGGACAAGCCCTGGAAACGGGGTCTAATACCGGATACGAGC